>JBAXFV010000314.1:0-1523 GCA_037139755.1 Chlorobiaceae bacterium | reverse complement strand
TCTTCTGTTCATCAACACGAACCTGAATCCATGAAAGCAACTCAGGCACACGCTGTATTTCATCAAGAATGGCACCTTTTGGAAACTGGGCCAAATATCCTGCCGGATCCTGCTGTGCAAAAATACGGATATCAGGCCGCTCCAGATTGCTGTAAGGTTTTTCAGGAAAAGCCGTTCTGCAAAGAGTAGTTTTTCCCGATTGCCTTGGTCCGGTAAGCGTTACAACCGGATAGTGTGAGGCCCGACTTTGCAGGGTCGATCTGAGATGACGCGCAATCATGATATGCAATAGTAAAGTTTAACTTTAATATTGCAAAAACAGCGGAAGATTCAAAAGAATTTGTACTTCTGAAGAGACTTGTTCGCAACCGCTTGCCTGACAAAAGGTTACAAATGAGTCAATCCATGCTCAGACGTTTCCCCTGAGACGAAGCAGCTCCTTTTGTGCCATGCCGAAGCGCAGCCCCTGAATGCTGACGCGGATCTCTCCGACACCAAGCAGGCGCATGAACTGGTGCAGAATCAGGGTGCCCATGGTGATAACATCAGCGCGCCCGTCGGGAATGCCGAGTTCTATGATCTCCTCAAGGGCGCTTACTTTAAGCTTTTCGAGAAAGTCGTGCACATCCTGATACTGGAGTGGATAGTTATGCACCTTCAAGGCATCGAAGTGTTTCAGCCCCTGGCTCACCTGTGCAATGGTGGTCAGCGTTCCAGCCACGCCGTAAACCCTTTCGCGTCCGGCAAAAAAGGGGATAATATTCGCTGTAAAGAGCTGATTGATGTGCGCTTTGGCAGCGGCAAACTCCTCTGGCGAAGGTGGAAGGGTGGAAAAAAATCGTTCCGTCAGCCGCACCGAGCCAATGTCGATACTGACACTCTCCTCAAGAGTTTCAAGTGAGCCCATGGAGATTTCGGTACTGCCGCCACCGATATCGATAACGGTGAAAAGCTCTGGCAGATCGTTCATTCCAGCAACGGCACCGCAAAAGGTGAGTTCTGCCTCCTCCTTGCCTGAGATACATTGAATGGGAACTCCTGATGCACTCTCAACGGCATCAATAATCTCAATGCGGTTTTTTGCGTCTCTCAGGGCGCTGGTGCCTGCAGCAATGATGGTTTCGGAGTTATGCGCATCGCTTATCCCGCGATAATCAACCATACAGTCGATGAGTCGCTGGAGGGCAGCCTGGTCAATAATTTTCTCTGCATCAACATTTTTCCCCAGCCGCAGAATGGTCTGTTTGTGGAAAACTGGCTGGATGGCACCACTTTCCGGTTCAAGGTCGGCTATCAGCAGCAGGGCGGTGTTGGTGCCGATATCAATACAGGAGACTCTTATTTTCATAGCGGTCGAATATAAGCTGAAAGCCACTCATCTTCGTAAATTGTCTTCACCATCTCGTAGCCAAGTTGTTTGCTCAGTCTTTTCAGCCATGGTTCGTCATAGACAAGCACACCGGAGAGAAGCACCGGAGCACAGGGGGCGTATTTGCGAATTGCCGGAAGAATGCGGTCGATGA
>JBAXFV010000313.1:0-1527 GCA_037139755.1 Chlorobiaceae bacterium | reverse complement strand
GTCACGCGAAGCGATTATGTGCCTGATGGCCAATGATCTTGACCTGTTTCGATAAAAAATTACACATTTGCTCGTTACCTGAAACATCAACAACCTTGCAATTTCAGTCGCAGACTCGGGCAATGAAATCTTCATCAAGAACACCATGACCAGCATTGAAACAGCCAGCCCTGAAAAGCAACAACTTGAGCGGGAAAACGGGCTTTGCAGTTCATGCGGCCTCTGTTCCATTCAGGCTTGGCCGGTTGAGCAAAGCATCAAAAGCTGTGTTTTTAAGAATGGATGGCTCGGCGAGAGGGAGAAAAAACTGTTCGGCCGGGAACGACGTCTTGATGATCCTGTGGAAATGCGTTTTGGCATGACGATCGACCGCTTTACCGCTCAACTGAAGAACCCCGTACCCGGTTCGCAGTGGAGCGGCATCATTACCAGTATGGCTATGAGAGCTTTTGAAGAGAAGCTTGTGGACGGAGTTGTGTCGCTGCAGCACACTCCTGGCCACCATTTTTTCTCTCAACCTGTCCTGGCCAAAAATCTGGATGAAATCTCTGCGACACGAGGCAATAAACCGGTGCTCTCGCCTGTGTTATTCTCTCTGGAAAGCGCATATCGTCAAGGGTTAAAAAAAGTCCTTGTCATCGGAGCGGCATGTCATTTGCACACCCTTCGGGATTTTCAGGAGCGCTTTGAATACCTCAGGGAGATGGAGATCCTGACCATCGGGATTCCCTGCGTCGATAATGTCGCTCGCTCAAAATGGCCGTGGATTCTGGAACGAATGTCGCAATCGCCCGATACCGCCTGCTTTATGGAGTTTATGCAGGATTTCAGGATTCACATCAAACACAAAAACGGCCGCATTGAAAAAGTTCCTTTCTTCAGCCTTCCGGAAGAGCTCTCCAACCCCGCTATTTTTCCATCAGCCTGTATGAGCTGTTTTGATTATCTCAACAGTCTTGCCGACATTACCGTAGGCTATATCGGAGCAGAACTGCTGCCGGAACAAAAGAGACAGTGGATTCTGGTACGGACTGAAACCGGGCGAAAACTGCTGAAACTTATCGAGGCTGAACTTGAACGTTTTCCTGAAACCGGCAAATGGGAGTGCCACTCGTTTGTTCAGAACACCACGAAACGCATTATTGAGAGCATGAAAGGAGAAAAACAAGAATATTCTTCAAAAAGCAGGATTCCTCTCTGGCTTGGCCATATCCTTGCCGGTCTGCTGGGTATAATTGGACCAAAAGGGGTAGGGTTTGCCCACTATTCGGTGGATTTTCATCTGATCAGGCATTACTACTACCTCAAATTCCGTCACCCGGAATTGCTGCAAAAGCTGGTTCCCCGGCATGTAAGGGTTATCCTTGAGGAGTACGCGCTTCCCCTTTGAAAGAAGAGAACTTCAGGGAAAGAAGTTCCGTCTCCTGAACGGCGCCATAAGGATCTTGCCTGCCATTCTTGGTTTGGTAAGCCATCGTATTCTTGGAGATTGAGCGGTCGCGGCAAGCATTTTTTCGGTGAGAAATG
>JBAXFV010000312.1:0-1553 GCA_037139755.1 Chlorobiaceae bacterium | reverse complement strand
ACTCAGCTTTTGAGACAGCCGCAATACCTGATTGATCGCCATCCGTTTTGGTGATAGCCACGGCATCGGCAATCTCCATGATTCCCCGCTTGATGCCCTGCAACTCATCACCGGAGCCTGGGAGCATCAACAGCAGGATAAAATCCACCATGGTGTCGACAAGCACCTCCGACTGCCCGACACCGACGGTTTCCACAAGAATGACATCATACCCTGCCGCTTCGCAGAGGACGATGGCTTCATGGGTTTTTGGCGAGGTGCCTCCCAGATAGCCTGAGGAGGCGGTTGGACGGATATAGGCCTCCCTTCTGCAGGAAAGCTTTTCCATGCGTGCCTTGTCGCCGAGAATACTTCCTTTGGACTGCTGACTGCTGGGGTCGATGGCAAGAACCGCAAGAGTGAGGCCCTGGTTGATGATCTCTTCGCCGAGCGCTTCAATAAAGGTACTTTTACCAGCTCCGGGAGAACCGGTAATGCCGATCCGGAGAGCATTTGTTTTTCTTGCCAGGCAGCGGTCGAGAATTTCATGCGCTTTCTGCTGATGCTCCGGTCTCTGCGACTCAATCAACGTAATTGCACGGCTCAGCGTATGGCGGTTGCCATTCATGATCCCGCTGACCACAGTCTCCACATCGGGATCGTAACGTTTGGTCATGGGGTCGAATTGTTTATATGCAGGAATTCAAACATTTGATGGTGCGTGGTCACGATATTTTAGAGGGTCACGACATGCCGTGACCCTCTAAAATGAGGTTACACCTGAGCTATCAATTTCTTCAAAATTGTGATTCCCGCCTCAGCAATGATTGTTCCGGGACCAAAAATTCCGGCGACCCCTTTTTCATAAAGGAACGCGTGATCTCTCTCGGGAATGATTCCGCCTGCGATAACGAGAATATCTTCCCGTCCATGCGTCTTCAGCTCCTCAATGATTTTTGGAATAAGTGTTTTGTGGCCTGCGGCAAGGCTTGATATGCCAATCAGATGCACATCGTTGTCGAGAGCCTGTTGTACCACCTCTTCAGGAGTCTGGAAGAGCGGGCTGATATCGACATCAAAGCCAATATCGGCAAATCCGGCAGCAATAACTTTTGCACCCCGGTCATGGCCATCCTGACCCACTTTTGAGACCATAATTCTCGGGCGGCGACCTTCAAGCGATGCAAAGGTGTTGGCAAGCTGCTGTGCCTCCTGAAAGAGTGCGTTATCCTTCATCTGCGACATGTAGATACTGCTGTTGAGTCTGGTAATTGCCCGGTACCGGCCGAATGTTTTTTCGCAGGCTGAAGATATTTCACCGAGGGTAGCTCTTTTTCTTGCGGCATCCACAGCCAGTTCAAGCAGATTTCCCTCTCCCGAAGCTGCACTCTCTTCTATGGCCTTCAGCGCCAGAGCACAGGCTTCATTGTCTCTTTCTGCCTTGATGGTTGCAAGTCTTCTGAGCTGCTGATCCAGCACAAGAGTGTTGTCGACTTCGAGCAGTTCAATATCGGTTTTGCTGGTGGTTTTATACCCGTTGACGCCCACAATAATCTCTTTGCCGCTGTCGATGC
>JBAXFV010000311.1:0-1566 GCA_037139755.1 Chlorobiaceae bacterium | reverse complement strand
CCATAAAATTTGGTAAATGCGATTCGACGAGTTAGCTTCAACGATTAGGTTTGCTCCAGGATGTTGGTGATTGAACACTGTAAAAACAAAGGCAACAGTAGATAATCAATCCGTAACTTTTATGCGCGTGTGATGGCAATCAGTGATGAAAATATGCGTCAGTTGAGGCTCCATTTTGAGGGGACGGCGACGCACGCACATACCTTGCCAGCATCGGCACTGGTGCAAGCACTTTCCCACTTTCAAAGGGTTGTTCATCTTCTTGCTATGGCTGAAGAGGGCAGAGAGGTTCAGCAACGAGCCCGGGTTACACGGGATATAGAGCGGCGCTTTCCTGTAATGTGC
Source organism: Chlorobiaceae bacterium (assembly GCA_037139755.1). GTDB lineage: Bacteria > Bacteroidota > Chlorobiia > Chlorobiales > Chlorobiaceae > Chlorobium. Next base: position 1,221 of record JBAXFV010000311.1, on the reverse strand, counting down.
CGACCGCCTGAAGAGGGGGGATATGCCCAGCCTGTCGAGATTGGAGACACCTCCCATCAGCTTTTTGATGAACAGTCCGTTGAGGTCATTGCTCGAAAGACTTGCCAAACTCTTGATGCCGTTAATTCCGGCGAATCAAAAATACTGGCACAAATTGTCCCTGATACTTTTTACCGTCGCAGCATTCTGGCTGAATTAGATGCAATGCAACCCGTCCGACACTCAGGAGTTGTTATAAGCATTGAGGATTTCAGACAAAAGAAAATTCTTGACGGAGGAACGGCGCAGGAGAGGATTAAACATCTTTTAGCGCCTCAAAGCAGCGAAATATCTCCAGCGGATTTGGGCTATGTCACCGGCACCTTGATTGAGATGAAATTTAATGAGCGTCGCCTCAGCCTGAAGCTACTCGAATCGAACCGCTCACTTACGGCCACTTATGGTGAAGATTTTGAACTGGTTCTGCTCGCTCATCCGCGTGAACTCATTCAGGTTCATGGCAATATTGTCTGGAATGAGGATGGAAGTCCCCATTCCATTTCAGATGTCGATGAGGTGCTTGAAATTGATGAGAGCCTGATTGATATTCTTTTTGTCGAACTGGACGGAGCAGTTCTTAAGCCAAAGGTCGCGCTCTCATCCTCTGTTTCTTATGACCGGGACACCCTGTTGTATGAAGCGAATGGCCCTTTTGATATTCTTTTGAATTCAGTTACCCGGCCAGATCTTGAAGCACAGCTTTATGAAGAACTTGCAATGCTCTGGAGTGAGTATGCAAAGGTGGAGCCAGGCACGTTGACCAAAGATGCACAGCAATTGCGTCAGGAACTTCTCGACAGTTTTGAGGAGGAATCCAGTGCCAGTTAAAAAACGAGATGTTGAAGCATCCCTTGAACTCAAAGGATTCAAAAGGGTCGAGGGCGATCACTCATTTTTCATCTACTATTCCGAGGCTCATCAGAAAAGTCGTGTCAGAACAAGAACGTCTCATGGAACTGGACACAAGGATATTTCCGATAATCTGGTGTCGAGCATGGCCAAACAATGCAAGCTGACCAACAAGCAATTTCGCGATCTTATTGAGTGCCCACTCAGCAGGGCTGAATTTGAAAAAATTCTTGTCGGAAAAGGTTTTGTTGAGCCTGATTGAAACTACAGTTATCTCCTTTTTTCACTCCCGATTGCGCTGATTCAGGATTTTCCATCACGACCCAAAACCCA
>JBAXFV010000310.1:0-1575 GCA_037139755.1 Chlorobiaceae bacterium | reverse complement strand
GCGTGAACCGGAGTTCAGCCTGACGGACGGGTTTGTAGTCACTATCTGGAGAAAGGAGAGCGCTCTCTTTGGTGCAGCAGCAGAGAATATTTCGTTGCCCACCGGGGAAGTCAGCGGGGTACATGTTCCATCTCAACATGTCATTGGTAAAACGCCGGTTAAAACGCCGGTCAAAACGCTGGTGAAAACGCCGGGGCGGATTCTTGAACTGCTTGCGGCAAACCCTGCACTGACATTGGCTGAGGTCGCTAAAGCAATCGATAAATCTTTGAGAGCGGTGGAGCGTGCAAGTGCGAAATTAGTGAACGAGGGGCGGTTGCGCTATGTTGGTCCAACCAAGGGTGGTCATTGGGAGGTATTGAGTTGAGACCCAGTTTTTTTTGCCACTATTTTCGCTGAAAGTGTAGGCTTTGCTTGAAGGTAATGAAGAATCATCTCCGAACTGTTCTGCTGATCACGCCTGCAATTGCATTTTTTCCCTGCCTTCCGCCAGCTTTGATATTCCTTTTTCAACTTCACCAAGCGTGATGACACACAGATACAGGTTCTCTTCATCCTGACCATCAATCCATGTCATAACTTTTGGTGATGGCTCCGCTCTGATCAGTTCAGAGATCACGCATGTATCCAGCAGGTACCCTCCCCCTGACTTCACAGAATCACCTCACTTCTACCAGGATCTTTTGATCGTTTCAGGTCTATCCCTGAATTTCGGAGCGGGGAGTTATGAAAAAAACTTGAGAGGGGCTCACCCGGCTTGCGAACATTCATAGCCTTGTTGTATTCGTCAAAAGAGATAACCACTGCTGAAGGCTTGCCATGCAGGGTAATAGCCTGTGGCCCCTCGTTGAGGGCGTTGCGGACCACTTCGCTCAAATGATTTTTTGCATGTTGCAGTTGCCATGTTTTCATCCTTTTCTCCCCATCGGTTATCGTATGATCGTTCTGGCTGTTATAGACAGAATATAGGAAAAGCAGGCAGGTTTTTGACAACACTTTACCCCGTTCCTGCATTGAGGCAGAAGTGGAACGCCGGTTAAAACGCCGGGGAGGATTCTTGAACTGCTTGTGGCAAGCTCTGATCTGAAACTGGCTGAGGCTGGATGCTTGAACTTTTCGACGTTGATAATTTGCTCTATTCCTCTTGGTATTTTGTTTGCATTGTGCTAATATCTTGTCATGTATAAAATAATCTTTGCCAAAAAAGCTCAAAAAGCGCTGTTGCAATTGCCCAAAAATACGGCGCAACTGGTACGAAAGAAATTGGAGCAGTTAGCAATTGATCCTTATGCACCAATGACGAACGCGAAAAAGTTGCAAAACCGTTCGGGCTATCGGTTACGCATAGGGGATTGGCGAGTGATTTACGAAATACATAATAATGAGTTAGTTGTTTTGGTCTTAAAAATAGCGCAACGCAAAGAGGTCTACCGATGAATGCACCTGTACAAGTAATCGAACGCGATGGTAAGCCGGAATGGGCAGTATTGCCCTATGACGCATACGTCCAACTTGTCGAGGAATCGGAAATGTTGCAGGATGTACGCGATTATGATGCAGTAAAAACAGCAATTA
>JBAXFV010000309.1:0-1592 GCA_037139755.1 Chlorobiaceae bacterium | reverse complement strand
AAGGAGAATGGCCAAACCAGACCAACGTAGTAGCTACTCCATTCCGGAAAAGCGCGCCATCCCGATCCTTTGTTGGGTCGATCTTACGGTCAGGGAAGATGAGGTGGTTTTGTTCAGTGATACCAAATGCACCCTCCCCCAAAAGTCGCTTGCCAGGTTCAGGAACCAGAGAATCGACATCCTCTTCCTGTTTCACCACTTTTTCCGAATCAGCCAGAGCACTATAATCAGTGTCGGTGCCCGGCAATACACATGCGCGTCAGAGGAGAACTCATGAAAAAAAACATCATCTTTTATATCATGGTGATCGGTGGACTGGGATTGTTATTGTGGATAGTGCTTCAACAGGGAAAAACTCTTGAAATTAACAAAGGCATCACAGAAGTGTTGCTTATCCCCAAAAAAGAGACCGGTTCAATATTCAATGAGTTATTCCATAATCTGCAACATCCTTTGTCGATATTTATTCTGCAGATGCTTTCCATTATTTCTACAGGACGGCTTTTGGGATGGCTGCTTGGTAAAATTGGGCAGCCTGCTGTTATCGGTGAAATTATTGCCGGAATCTTTTTGGGACCATCTCTGATGGGTCTCTTCTTTCCTGCATTTTCAACATTTCTCTTTCCCGCTACTTCTCTACCCAACCTCCAATTTCTGAGCCAGATCGGATTGATTCTTTTTATGTTCATCATCGGTATGGAATTAGATATAAGTGAGCTGAAAAAAAATGCCCACACGGCATTGATAGTCAGCCATGCCAGCATTATTTGCCCTTTTTTTTTAGGTGTAGGTTTAGCTTATTTTCTCTATCCCACGTATGCGCCAAACGTTCCTTTTTCTGCCTTTGCGTTGTTTATGGGGATTGCCATGAGTATCACAGCCTTTCCTGTTTTGGCCAGAATACTTCAGGAACGTGGCATAACACATAGCTCTTTAGGTACCACAGTCATCACCTGTGCTGCTGTGGACGATGTCACCGGCTGGTGCTTGTTGGCTGTCGTTATTGCCGTCATTAAAGCGGGAGCGATAACGGGATCGCTGATCACCTTATTGCTCTCTGTGGGCTATATCTTACTGATGTTCTTTGGTGTCAAGCCTTTGCTCAAACATTTTGCGAGCCGCTATTTTACTCATGAAACGATCAAGAAGTCGATCTTGCCCCTGTTTTTTCTCATGTTGTTATTGTCTGCCTATGTGACAGAAATTATTGGCATTCATGCTTTATTTGGGGCTTTTATTGCTGGAATCATTATCCCGTCGAATTTTGATTTGCGAAAGGTTCTGGTTCAGAAAATTGAGGATATCAGCCTGATTTTGCTTTTACCTTTGTTTTTTGCATTTAGTGGACTCCGTACTCAAATCGGTTTGTTGAACACAACAAATTTATGGGGTATTTGTTTGATTGTCATTATTGTGGCTGTGACAGGAAAACTTGCAGGCAGTGCTATTGCCGCACGGTTTGTTGGTCATTCATGGAAAGAGAGTTTATCCATCGGAGTTCTCATGAACACCCGTGGATTGGTAGAGTTGGTGATTTTAAATATCGGATATGACCTTGGAGTGCTTTCTCCTGAACTTTTCACCATGATGGT
>JBAXFV010000308.1:0-1593 GCA_037139755.1 Chlorobiaceae bacterium | reverse complement strand
GTGCAATTCGCATCGGCAATAATCGCCTCGGAATGCAGAGCTTTTCCAACCTTCATTTTGGCGCTCATCAGCCACCACATGGTGGCAATCGACACAACAGAGACCAGAATTCCGGGAACTGTGGTCACTGGTCGATTTCCCTGCAGTACGTTGAGCAGTGCACCAAGAACCATGCCAGCGGCAAGAAGGTAAAAGGCCCAGCCGGTAATCCGCAAGGCCTGCCGCTCGAATTGATCGCGGGATTCAACCGGACTTTTGCGCATTCGAAGGACTGCGTGAACTATTCCTGCGCCGGAAATAACCTCCACAAGGCTGTCTACACCGAAGCCAAGCAGTGCCAGCGTGTCGTCGTTCAATCCGAACCAGATACTGACGGCGCCCTCAATGATGTTGTATCCAATAGTCACGAAACCAAGAGCCAGAGCAATATTCAGGAGTGATGCTGTTGATTGTGTTTTCATAATCTGCACTTAATGACGAATAAAGGATACCAATTCAGAAAATCCCTTCTCCTTCGCAAAATAGAAACTCTGGAGGATCTATCAATGAACTGGAAGGAGTTGAGGCTTGAAAGAACTCTTCTGTTGCCCATTCTGCCATTTTTTCATTACCTTCGCTTTAGCTTTGGCAGTAGCTCTGCTTTCTGACACAACGCACCAAGTTTTACACCATTGATTTATTTCGACGTTTATGAGATTAGCTGTTAATATTGATCATATCGCCACGTTGCGGAATGCGCGGGGTGAACAGGAGCCTGACCCGGTTGCAGCCGCCCTGCTTGCTGAACAGTCCGGAGCGGCAGGTATTGTCTGCCACTTGCGTGAAGATCGCCGTCACATCAAGGATAATGATCTGGCAAGACTCCGCCAGGCTGTTACCACAAAGCTTGACCTGGAGATGGCCATGACCACGGAGTTGCAGCAGATAGCCCTAAACACAAAGCCGGAGCTTATTACCCTGGTACCTGAAAAAAGGGAGGAACTCACCACGGAAGGGGGGTTTGATATTGTTCGTCACTTTGCAAGCCTGGAGGAATTTCTGAAACCATTCAAACCTGCAGGAATTGAGGTAAGCCTCTTTATTGAGCCCAACAGAAAAGCGGTCGACCTTGCCGCAGAGGCTGGTGCTGATCTTGTGGAGCTGCACACCGGGTTGTACGCCCTGAAACAAGGTGATGAACAGAGTCTTGAACTGAAAAAAATCCGTGAGATCGCTGCTTATGCAAAAAGCCTCGGTCTGAAAGTTGTTGCAGGTCATGGGCTTGACTACCGGAACATTGCGCCATTCAGGGAGATCACCGACATTGAGGAGGTGAGCATCGGCCATGCCATTATCGCCCGTGCCGTCATGACCGGCCTTGAGGAAGCTGTCGGGGAGATGCTCCGAATCATCAAGTGACCATGCCAATGACTGACACTGCCAGAAACCAGATTACCATTATCCTTGCAACCGGCAACCGCGACAAGGTTAGGGAGCTCCGTCCGCTACTTGAAAATATTTCACCTCTTTTCAGGGTCTTTGCGCTGCATGAAATTGGCGTCAACGTTGACATTGAGGAGACCGAGACAACGCTGGAAGGAAATGCTCTGCTGA
>JBAXFV010000307.1:0-1614 GCA_037139755.1 Chlorobiaceae bacterium | reverse complement strand
GTTAATCTCGAACTCAAAACCCCGGGCAACACCTCATCTCTTCAGCAATAAAGAGGGTCAGTGGTTTGATGTCGCCATCACTGCTTGCTTTTTCGGGGGCAGACATGTAGTCACTGCGCCCGGACTCAACCATTAGAAAATTGATTAAGAAAACGGATGGTATCAACCACTATGGTGTTAGTGAGCGTAAAAGAGCAATAAAATCATCTTTGTAATTGCTCTATTTCTGAGTAATTTCGTCGTAAAACAGGAAATAAATAATTTCAGAATTGTTGCCATTTTTGATAACTTCATGGCTTATCAACTCAACTATTTTCACCCTCGAATACTGAAAGAGATTGAAGCTTGGCCTGAGTCGATCAAAACGGATTACGCACGCATTGTTGAATTGCTTATGGATTACGGCAATGATCTGCGGATGCCCTATTCACGAGCAATGGGAAATGGCTTGTTTGAGATTCGGCCCAAGGGAACGGATGGTATTGGAAGAGCACTCTACTGTTTTCAGACAGGAAAGCGAATCATTATCCTGCACGCATTTATCAAAAAATCGCAAGCGACCCCACGAAAAGAGTTAGTGCTCGCGCTTAATAGAATGAAGGAGGTAATCAATGGATGATCTCAAATACCAGCCTGTGGAGCACAATCACGAAGAATTTCTCCGCAAGGCGATGGTCAATAAAGAATTTAAAGCGGGGTATGAGGCTCTTGGGCCAAAGTATGCCCTGATACGGGAACTCCTTGCCGCCCGGCAGCAATCAGGCATGACGCAAGAGGCTGTAGCTCTGAAAATTGGTACCTCCAAAAGCGCCATCTCCAGACTTGAATCAGGCAACAAGCACACCCCCTCTGTTGCCACGCTGCGGAAATACGCCGATGCAGTTGGCTGCGAACTGGAAATCAAACTGACACCAAAAAAGGAACCGCAAACAAGCTGAGTAACCAAAACAGGCTGTTGTCGAATCATAACTCACGCCCATCTTTGCCAAAACCCGTCAGAACAATCAGATGGCATATCTGCTATCGCGCCCCACGGGGTACACCTGACGCAAAGCTCAGCAGCGGAGGGTTAGCGGGGTGCGCTGGAGCGTTGCGTCAGGCGGGTTGAGGCTTCTGCGACCTCCAATAAATAACGAAGAGCTTTATTGACGGCGTCATCGTTAAGAAAAGCCTATGCAACTCGAAACCTGCCAATGCTTCTCATCCTGAAAAGCGCTGAGTCATGGTTGTCTGTGGGGAACAGTTTGCCAGAACCTGCTACTGAAAACTGACGAGTGGCTTTACTCCCAAAACAGCTCCAACTCGGCGCAAAAAAGACAAACTGACGTTTCGGTACGTTCCTGATTCCAACCGAGAAATCGCAGCTTGTGACGTATGTGCCTGGCGAGCAAGCTCTTTTTGAGTCATACCGGCAGTCAAGCGAAGGTGGATAATCTTTTTGGCGACATCAAACTCTTCTTCAAGAGCGTGATATTCTTTTTTGAAATCTTCCTCTTTGAGATTTTCTGCAAGCAGGTCATCAAAATGAGTTGTCTTCATTATAACATCTCCTCTATAAAAATCTTGCGTAATTTTTGAGCCTTCTCAATTTCACCATGATCTGTTTTCATCTCT
>JBAXFV010000306.1:0-1621 GCA_037139755.1 Chlorobiaceae bacterium | reverse complement strand
CGGAAGTTCCAGCCAACTTTTTCATTAACTCCTTATAAGCAGTACTTTTAAGGCGAAAACGCGCGGAAAATGTAGTCACTAATTTATTTGCACATCAAATGTTTTTTCTTATATTATGGAGTAGTATAAGAAACCTTGATATAGTCACAATGTACATCGACACCAGCAAAACCACTATCAACGGCAAAACCTATTATCGATACCTGTTTCGTGAGTCGTATCGTGAAGATGGCAAGGTCAAGAATCGCACCCTTGGCAAAATCTCCAAATGTTCACCAGCAGAAGTTGCCGCCATAAAACTTGCCCTGAAATACAAAGACAACTTGTCTGCCCTGCTGCAGGTCGAGGATGTTGAACTTCATGAAGGCCTTCGTGTTGGTGTTGTGTATGCGCTGGAAACGCTTGCTGAGAGACTCGGCATCAGTAAAGCGCTTGGCAATAGCCGTCAGGGAAAACTTGCGTTGTGGCAGATCATGACACGATTGATTGGGCAGGGCTCACGCTTGGGTGCTGTCAGAATGGCAGCGAGTTATGGTGCCTGTGATGTGCTTGAATTAGAGAGTTTTACTGAGGATGATCTGTATGCCAACCTGGCTTGGTTAACGGACAATCAGGAGCGTATTGAGACGCAATTATTCAAGCACAATTCAGCAGGAGCTGGTCCTGAATTATTGCTGTATGATGTTACTTCATCATATCTTGAAGGAATGGAGAATGTTCTTGCAGCCTTTGGTTATAACAGGGATGGCAAAAAGGGAAAAAAGCAGATCGTCATTGGTTTGTTGTGTACAGCAGATGGCGATCCGGTTGCCGTTCGGGTATTTGCAGGCAATACCGGCGACAAGTCAACGGTTGCAGAGCAGATTCGCACTATCGCGAACAACTTTGGAATTGAAGAGATAACGATGGTTGGCGACAAGGGGATGATTAAAACGCCGCAGGCCAAAGAGTTGACCGAGGCTGGATTTCATTACATCACTTCACTTTCGAAACCGGAAATCAGAACCCTCCTGAAGGCAGAGGTATTGCAAATGGATTTTTTTGATAACGATTTGTATGAGGTTGAAAATAAAACAGATGGCGTTCGATATGTGCTGAGAAGGAATCCTGTTCGACAGGAAGAGATGGCAAAAAATCGCGAAGAACGGGTTAAAAAAATCCAGCGTTCCGTTGAAGAGAAAAACAGCTACCTGGCCGAGTCTGTCAACCGTAGCAAAGATGTGGCTTTAAGGGTTCTTCAGAAAAAAATTAGCCAGTACAAATTGAACGATGTTTTGGAGCTGACCAATGAGGATCGGGTGTTCAAGGTAACGGTCAATGAAGAAATGCTGAAGGGAACAGCTCTTCTGGACGGATGTTATGTGATCAAGACTGATGTGAAGAAAGAGCTGCTTTCTACAAAAGAAGTTTACGACCGGTACAAAGATCTGGCAAAAGTAGAACATGCTTTTCGTACATTCAAACAAAGTCATCTTGAAATCAGACCAGTTCATGTACGAACAGAAGCCAGTACTCGTGGTCATGTCTTTGCCGTTATGCTTGCCTACAAAATCGAGCGACAGTTATCAGAACTCTGGAAAAAATGTGAATGCACCGTGCCAGAAGGAATCGATGAACTTGG
>JBAXFV010000305.1:0-1622 GCA_037139755.1 Chlorobiaceae bacterium | reverse complement strand
CAGTTGCGGGTACAGTGTACGATTCTCACGTACTTCCCTATTCTCCGGCTTTTAAGCCGGCACCAGTTACGACAAAAGAACAATTATGGCACATTAAATAACAAATTCTCTGCAAAGAAGCAAACAGTAAACCGTTGTTACCTTTCAGACTTCCCTGAATTGAGAAGAGTGCCGGCTATACTCTTGCAATAATGATGAACCTGCTCAAGCAAGTTGATGAGTTCCATGTGAATATCATGGGTCACCTCTGCTTCAGGTAAAAGAAAGACTCTTTTCAGGTGAGCGGCTTCGGCCTTCGCCACCCGCAGTTTAAACGGTTCATCACCCTGAAGAAGCGTTGCAGCTTTTGCCCCATCCATATCCTTCAGGGCATCGACAAGTTGTTCCACTTCCAGACAAACCATCTTGTGCAGATCCATAAGCTCGTGCTTACCCTCTTCACTTAAATCGTTTTTCAGTCCCCGTTTTTTTTCAGCAAGTTTTTCTTCAAGAATCCCGATAACATCACCAATCGATTCAAGGCCTTTGATGATGTTCATGAGAGCAAACACCTCCTGTGACTCCTCTTCATTAAGCCCACTTCGGCTTATTTTAATGAGGTAATCCGAGATACGGGTTTGAAGAAAATCAAGCTTCTCCTCTCTCATGCTTATTCCCTTCCTCACGGATAGTTTTGGAAAAACCTCATCCTTGCCGGGATCGTTGGTGATAAACGGGTAAAGCGACGCATGCACCATTTTTCCTGCTATGCTGGCCATTCTGGCCACTTCAGCCTTTGCATAACTGATTGCTACAAGAGGGGTTGAGAGAGCTGAATCTTTGAGGTACCATACAGCGGGAAGCAACCGTATTTCCTCTGGATCATCAGGAAGAAGCCGATAAAGAAGCCGGTCAAACAATGAAAGAAACGGAAGAAAAAAAAATGCCATGAAAATATTGATAAGCGAATGGGCGTTGGCAATCTGGCGAGGCACTTCCTGGGCCAGCCTTCCAGCGCCTGAACCAACTCCTAACGGTGAAAGCGCCCGGATAAACTCCGCAAACCAGGGAATAAATGGAAGGAAAAGAAGTACTCCTGCCACATTATACAGTACCTGAGAAAGAGCAACTCTTTTTGCCGCACGCAGCATCCCGGCACTTGCCAGCACGGCCGTTATACAGGTGCCGATATTGGCCCCGAGCAACAAGGCAATTCCGGCATCAAGGCTTAACGAGCCCTGCAGTGCAAGCGTTATGAGAATACCGATAAACGCCGCACTGCTGTGCATCAAGGCGGTAAAAAACATCCCCGCCACAATGCCAAGCAAAGGATTTTCAAGATAACGCAGAAGTGAAAGAAACGGTGCATAGCTCTGAAGAGGAGCTACCGCTTCAGACATAACCTTCAGTCCAAAAATCAGAAGACCAAACCCCGAAAGTGCCTCCCCCGTAAAACGCAGGGGTTCCGATTTTCCAACAGCAGTCAAAACAAAACCGGCTGAAAAAATCATCAGGGCATAGTCGTGCAAGCGGAAAGCCACAAGCTGCGCCATGGCCGTGGTACCTATTTCAGCGCCAAGAATAACTGCAAGAGACTGACTGCTGGTCATGAGACGGGACTGCACCAGCCCCACAAGGAGAGC
>JBAXFV010000304.1:0-1625 GCA_037139755.1 Chlorobiaceae bacterium | reverse complement strand
TTGTTGAAAGTTCCATCAATGATGCGCAGAGTAATGCAGTATTGAATGGTATCGGCAACGCGGCATTCTTTCAGGTTGATCTCAAAGATTTTCATGCGATGCTGGCGGCGCTTAACGAGTATGATGCTCCCCGGGTGATCATCACCGATCCGCCACGGGCGGGAATGCACCCAAAAGCGCTCTCCACCATGCTTCGGCTCCAGCCGAAGAGAATTATCTATGTCAGTTGTAATCCTGCAAGTCTTGCCCGTGACGGGAAGGAGATTGCTCTTCACGGCTACACCCTTCTGTCAGTGCAGCCGGTTGATATGTTCCCTCACACCAGTCATATCGAAAGCGTTGCCTGTTTTGAGCGTACAGCCTCCACCTGAAGAGAATTTACCTCTTCCCACTTGCCTTGAGAAGTTTGCGACGCTCCTCGTGGGTTAATGAGGCGTAACCATGCTCTGAAATTTTGTCGAGTATGGCGTTTATCTCTGACTCGGAAACAGGCGGCACTACCTTGTTCAGCGTCAGTGGCACCTGACACTTTGTTTTTTTCTCTTGGAGGAATCGCTCCGTGGCCACGCGCACCTTCTCCGTAAGAAGGACGTTCGTATGCACCAAAGCACCTACGTAAACCATTATACCCAATAGTAACACGGTAGCGTCAGACCCACTATATAGCATCATTGCGCCAATCACTAAATGCGAAACCAGATATGCCCATCCCCAATCTTTCTGCCCTAGGTCGTCATAATTCATCTTCATCAGCCAACCAAAAGAGAGTCCTGAAAATGCTGCTCGAACAATCAACGTTTCCCTGCTGATACGCACATTAGCATTAAGATACCGTCTCAACTCTACCTCTTCCTCGTTAGTCAATTGTTTCCTAACCCTCTTTATTGGGTCTAAGCTGATTTTTGCTGAGCTGATTTTTTTGCCGAAGTTGGCGAGCGTTTCGGAGAGTGAAAACGTCTCGAAATCAGTCCGCTTGATAGTGATGAAGATAAAGCCGATCAGCATTCCGCCGAGGTGTGCAAAGTGAGCAATGTTGCTGCCGTTTCCCATTAATCGGCTGCCGAAACCGGAGACAAACTCAATGAGTGCATAGCCGGTAATGAAAAACTTTGCTTTGACCGGAAAGAAAAAATAGAGAAAAATGTAGCGGTTGGGGAACATCATGCCGAATGCAAGCAGTACACTGTAAATTGCTCCGGAAGCGCCGACGGTAGGATAGGGGTTGCCCATGGTGGCGATCAGGTTTATGATTGCAGCGCCGATACCGCAGACAAAATAGTAGATGTTGAATTGTCGGGTTCCCCATTGAGTCTCTATTTCAGCACCAAACATCCAGAGTGCAAACATATTGAGGAGGAGATGTGTATAGCCCCCGTGCAGAAACATGTAGGTGACCGGCTGCCAGATTCTGAAATTGCCGGAACCGACAGGCCACAAGGCACCGATGGTGGAAATTGTATCGCCAAAAGGAGTCAACTGCAGCAGAAAAACTGCAATATTGAGCAGAATAATGGCCTTGATCGCCGGGGGTATAAACTGAAAGCCCCCGGGACTGTATGGCTGGGAATAGTTCATTACGAGGTATGGTTCTTCGATTAATCGTTCAGAGCGGCTATTCCGGGGAG
>JBAXFV010000303.1:0-1627 GCA_037139755.1 Chlorobiaceae bacterium | reverse complement strand
CCCGACATAAACGAAGCCTTGTATGCCGCAGTACGCTCCCCGGAGGATTGCTCAAGCGCCAACGGGGTATAAATCAAGTTATGCTGCGAAAGCGCAGGTAGTTTTTTTACAGCCTTCTGGCGGCAGGCAAGTTGCTCAGCCATTGCCCGAATCGGCAACTCCGTGCGGCCATGAAACTGCATGGCAAAAGTTGCCGGATCATCGGAGTAATGCGACGCGAGTAAGGCTTGAATATCCGGATTCAGCAAGTTTTTAAGTTTTTCAATGGTCATTCAGCTCTCTTCAAAATAGTCTGAATCAAGCCGTTTCAGCTCATACACTGCATCTGTGGCTACTGCTACGCCAAAATCAATCATGAAATCAGCCAGCTCACGCCCACTGACCAGGATGATTTTACTCTCAATAGCTTTGACAAACTCATGAGCGCTTTTTGAAAAATCAGATGTCGTAATAAAAATGCCTTTTCGGGCACGCTTGCCTTGTAAGGCTCCGGCAAACTTCTGAATTTCCGGTCGGGAGACTGTAGTTTCCCATCTTTTTGCCTGAATATAAATGATGTCAAGGCCCAGCCGATCCTCTTTGATGATACCATCGATTCCTTCATCTCCACTTTTTCCGACAGCCTCACCGGCATCTTTTATTGAACCACCATAGCCCATTTTTACCAGCACGTCGACCACCACTTTTTCAAAAAAAGCTGGTGACGATAATTTCAACTGGGCAAGAAGTTCATTCGCAAGGCTTTCACGCAGCACCATGTACGCATCTTCCAGACGCTCAGCGGGCGTCTTTGTTTCCAGCTCTTTTGATACTGAATCTTCAGTGATCTGGTTATTCTGATGAGGCTCTCTGACAGAACGGTATTCTGGAAACTTGCGAAGAAACGCCAGATTGATTGCTTTTGGGGACTCTGCCAATACAGCCATCCCCCTTTCCGTGACTCGAAAAACACCCCGACGCACATTTTCGAGAAGAGCCGCCATTTTCATGTGTGCCTTTGCCCAAGCCACACGATTATCAAATACGCGCTGCTGAGCGCTTGGCAACATCTGCTTCAACTCTTCCGGAGTTAATCCAAACTCGCGAGCCAATGCCTCGACCATTTCCCTGCTGGTGTGCTCTTGACCATCACTGCAGAGTTTGAGCAGGGGAAGCATAATGCTCTGATAATCAGGAATCGGCATGTCATTTTACGTTGTAATTAGATCTATACCTTATTTGAATGTGGCAACCAGCATTAAGTTAATTTAAGTTTGAGCTGTATTTTGACTGTGCTGCAAATGTAATCATCCCATGCATCAATACTCAAAGCGAAAACATTCAGAGGTGCACCCATAAGATTAATTGCAGAAAGAATACCCCGCCCAGATGAGGTCCCCGTCTATAAAAACAAAGCGTTTGATGACTGTTCAGATATCACCCCTTATGCTGAGCTGAACAGGGTAGGTCGAATAAAAAAAAGCATAAAAGAGTGAAGATGGGAAGCAGTACCCGTCTCCTGAAGAACACCAGAACATCAATAGAACCAGGAGAATCCGGCAACGAGAGCATTCGAATTGATCCCGGAATTCGGACGATCAAGAAGTCCTGCATGAGAGATGTGCCTGAAGCGGTAACCGGAATAAAT
>JBAXFV010000302.1:0-1635 GCA_037139755.1 Chlorobiaceae bacterium | reverse complement strand
CTACCGCAACCAGTTCCGTATAATCCGGATAATCTCCTTTTTACTGCGGGTTTCAAGCATCATATTTCGCCAATAGCTGTCAGCAGCCATTTTGCTGATGACGCCAAGAAGTTGAATGTGACTGTCAGGATCTGACTGTGGAGAGAGGATCAGAAACATAATCCGTGTTGTTTTGCCTGATTCTGCATCATAAATGCCTACCCGGCTGACGCCTATAGCGAGAACCGGTTTGTTGAGGTTGTCAAGTTTGGCATGAGGAATGGCGATATCTGCACCAACAAAGGTCCCTCCCTGTAGCTCCCGTTCAAAAAGGCTTTTGAGCGCACTCACTTCGTCAATACCAGGATTGACAAGACAGCATTCGTGAAGCAACTGGCGAAATGCCTCTTCTTTTTCAAGAACACTATCCCAAAGGAGAACAATTGCACTCCTGATCACCCCTTTCCATCCATATTGCGACCGGCTTACTGCTGCAAGGCTTCCTTTAAAACCGGAAAAGAGTTTTGGCTTTTGTACAACACCCTCTTCCCTGGTATCGAGAACAATGACGTTGATACCCCGACATTCACTGATCAAACGTTCAATAATGGTCTGTCGACCCTGAAGACGTTGCCATAACGAAAGTTTTCTTCCTGAATTGTCGATAATGATGTGTCCAACGCGATATTCCCTGGCAAACTGCAGAATGGTTTTAACCACGTCGTCACCTTTATAGGTAAATACCGTAGCGCCAAGCTCCTGGGCAAGAGCAAGCGTATTGGAAAGCAATCGTTGAACTTTTGCATCAATATTGATTGGACTCTCGGAAAGTGTCTTCACATAGACCGCATACCAGTCTCTGTTCAGCCTCCCTGCTATACGCGATGCGTAGCGCAGAATGGCATCACAGTTCCGTGTTTTTGAACTGAGGCAAACCATAAGCTGATCAGGATTGGCAACCGAGTCATCATGAAAGTGGTGCCGTCGCTTTGAATCAAGCTGTGCGGCAAGCTCTCGCAGGGTCAGCTCCCTGAGCTGCTCAAGATTTTCAGATTGAAAAAAGTTGGAGAGAGCCGTCTCCAGAAGACCAGGAACATAGACTTTTCCTTCGGAGAGGCGCTGACGCAGATCATCGGTTGTAATATCAACATTGACAAGCTGATCGGCCAGCACCAGAATACGGTCAGGCACACGCTCCTTAACCTTCACGCCGGTGGCCTGTTCCACTAGTTCATAAAGGCTTTCGATATGCTGAATGTTCAAGGTGGAAATAACATGAATACCGGCAGCAAGAATCTCCTCAACATCTTCATATCTTCTGGAATTTCTGTTTCCCGGAACATTGGTATGAGCAAGTTCATCAACAAGCACAACTGAGGGACGACGCTGAAGAACAGCATCAATATCCATTTCGGTAATTTCGATGCCCCGATATAACATACTTTTTCGGGGAATAATCTCCAGCCCTGACAGCAGGGCTTCAGTCTCTTTCCTGTTATGGGTTTCTACAAGGCCGACCACAACATCAATCCCATTGTCTTTAAGGCGTCTTGCCTCCTGCAGCATTTGCCAGGTTTTGCCGACTCCGGCGCAGTAACCGAGATAGATCTTGAGTTTACCGCGTTGTGAACGCTGAATCAGATGCAAAAAGCTGTC
>JBAXFV010000301.1:0-1637 GCA_037139755.1 Chlorobiaceae bacterium | reverse complement strand
GCCGGTGAATAGACCGCCTTTTCACTGTTTCTTAATTCACCCAGCGTTCCGGTAATAATCTTCTGATTATACCTTGTCGCATTCTGAACGATAGCGACCATGGTCTTTTCATCCCTTCCTTTTTTCGCAACCGCATTCAGCACTTCCTGAACAGTCGATGCCACCATGTAATAGACAAGGGTATCGGCATCAGGCACCTGGATTTTGTTGACGGGATGACCGGTACAGAAGGCAACCGATGAAGAGATTTT
Organism: Chlorobiaceae bacterium; assembly: GCA_037139755.1. GTDB lineage: Bacteria > Bacteroidota > Chlorobiia > Chlorobiales > Chlorobiaceae > Chlorobium. The sequence continues at coordinate 1,386 of JBAXFV010000301.1, read as the reverse complement.
TCTCATGGTCAGGGGTATTTCTGTATAGGCACTGGCACCATGGGCGGCTGTAATACCGGGAATAATTTCATATCGGATACCATGTTGCCTCAGCACTTCTATTTCTTCGCCGCCACGGCCAAAAATAAAGGGATCTCCGCCTTTTAGTCTTGCGACTTTTTTCCCTTGCAGGGCTTGGCGAATAATCTCTTCATTGATGGCATCCTGCTCAAAATGATGGTGGTCTTTTCTTTTCCCTGTGTAAATTTTCAGGGCTTTAAACTGGTCGACAAGCTCGCTGCTCACCAAATCATCATACAGAATAACATCGGCCTCTCGAAGCACTCTTTCCGCCTTTATGGTCAGTAATTCCGGATCACCAGGCCCGGCACCGATAATAGAGACATATCCTTTCTTGTGCTGTTCGGAACTCTTTGTAAAGAAATCACCATGCTGGAGCATCGCTTTTATCCTGTTTCGCCACTCAACTGTTTTTTTTACATTTTCTCCATTTGAGGAGACGGCAATGGTCATCTCATCCTTCTTGATAACTGCCGGTGAGATAAAATCTGACAACTCCCGGTTATCGACCACATTGACCATAATTCCATAAGCCGCAGCATCGTTTTTTATCCTGCGATTCACCTCAAGGTTGTTGGTGCAGGCATAGACAAGAAAAAAACCCTCAAGATCTGATGCTTCATACTCTTTTCGAATCTCGCTGAAACCCATCTGATGCAATTCATCCTGAATTTCTGGCGATATAATTGAAATATTCCGGGTGTACTGCAGAACTGTCCTGATTTTGTGGAGTGCAATTTTTCCGCCTCCGACAAAGAGAATTTTCTTGTTATCTATTCTGATATTTAATGGCAGAAAGCTCTTCATGATTCACCCTTATTATTGGCAATATCTCTCAAAACCTCTCGGCACTTGAGCATCTAAAAAAAACTGGCCCCCTGCATACCCGAAAAGCAGGGAGCCCTTTAGTAAAAGGTAACGCAGAAAACAGGCAAAACCTGTACTAATAGTTCACTGCTTGTTTTCCATCTTGACGGCAACGACCACCTTGAGCAAGAGGGTAAGCAGAAGAATACCGATACCCCAGATGCCAAGGGTAACGCAAATTTCAGTTACGGTGGGGGTATATTCGACAATCTCCTGAAGCGGCGAAGGAACAAATCCTCCCAGAATCAGGCCGACACCCTTGTCAATCCAGATGGAGAGCACAAGAGCTGAACAGGCGCCAACAAGCCATGGGGTTGATTTTCTTAATGCCGGGACAAGAAGCACGATGATGGAAGCCACCCCGGAAATCAGGGAATACCACATCAGGGGCACGAACTGACAGTTGCCGTCAAGACCAAAAAAGAGGTATTGCAGACTCTCTTTATGGGCTGGCACGTT
>JBAXFV010000300.1:0-1643 GCA_037139755.1 Chlorobiaceae bacterium | reverse complement strand
ATATTCTTCTCGGATGGAGCGGTATTGGCTGGATCGTTGCACTGGTATGGGCGCTGGCTTACCCTGGTCACGATTGAATTCATTCTGATATCCACGGCAACATTCAGGACATTGGAGTTGACAGTTTGACCGGAAGTTTTTTTCTTCTCACCACTCTTGAAGAAATTTGTTCAAGAGGGATATGGTAAGGGGATTGAGCAATTGGATCGCAGGCAAATGCTCCGATTCTGGCCTGAATTTGCTAAATATCTGGCAGAACAATAGCGCTTAGAGAAGAGGTGAACGGTTGATCAACACGATGAACCCGCTGATTTTTTCTATTAATAAAAAGAATATTGAACAATGAAGGTTATAGCAATTAACGGCAGCCCCCGGAAAGAGGGAAATACCTGGCACGCACTGATGGGAGTTGGACAGCAATTACAGGAGAGCGGTATCGACTTTCAGATGTTGCAAATAGGCAATCAGGCGATCAGGGGTTGCATGGCCTGCGGAGCGTGCGCCAAAAACAGGGATGAGAAATGCAGCATCACAACTGATTCGGTGAATGAATCTATTCAATTGATGAAGCAGGCGGACGGCCTCATTCTTGCATCACCGGTCTATTTTGCAGGTATTGCGGGCACCTTGAAATCTTTTCTCGACCGAGCCTTTATGGTCGCAGGCTGTAATGGAGGACTTTTCCGTCAGAAGGTGGCAGCATCGGTTGTGGCTGTTCGCCGTACTGGAGGCTCATCCACATTCGACAGCCTGAACCACTATCTGACCTATTCAGAGATGCTTCTTGCGACTTCCAATTACTGGAACATAACCCATGGAAGGGCGCCCGGCGAAGCGTTGCAGGATGCCGAAGGAGTGCAGATCATGGAGGTTCTCGGAAGAAATATGGCATGGCTGATGAAGATGCGGGAGCAGACGCAAGCGTCGCTGCCGGGGCCAGAAGCGGTCCGTAAAGTTTTTACCAGTTTTGTCAGGTAGGGGATTTTCTTCCTTGATGTTAAGGAGATGACTTTCTTGAGAGAGCCATGAGTAATCCATCTCATCATTCCGATCAATGAGTGGGAGATAATTTTATCTGTAACCGGTGACTCTTCAAATGTTTTCTTTCTTGCCAAAAGTAAGTGCTCATAGTCACCAAAGCTCCCCTGTTGAGGGCTCTGATGAAGTTGGGGGAGTGTCCAACCAGCCAGTCCTCAACATCAGCGAGCTGTCGAAATCCTACGTCATGGGCGAGGTGCAGGTCGATGCGCTGAAGAGTGTGTCGGTGAAGTTTTATGCGGGGGAGCTTGTGGTTCTGCTGGGGGCTTCAGGCAGCGGGAAGTCAACGCTGATCAATATTATCGGGGGGCTGGATGTTCCTTCATCTGGCAAGCTCTTTTTTCATGGACGTGAGATTACAGCGGCGACTGAGGCTGAGTTGACGGCCTACCGGTGGCGCTCAATCGGGTTTGTCTTTCAGTTTTACAACCTGATATCAAGCCTGACGGCGCTTGAGAATGTGCAGCTTGTGACCGAGATTGCTGAAGAGCCGATGTCGGCGAAAGAGGCGCTTCTGCTGGTGGGTCTTGGCCATCGTCTCAACCATTTCCCGGCGCAGCTTTCGGGTGGTGAGCAGCAGCGGGTGGCCATTGCCCGCGCTATTG
>JBAXFV010000299.1:0-1667 GCA_037139755.1 Chlorobiaceae bacterium | reverse complement strand
TTAAAAAATCGGTTTTTTCTCTCACGGCACGGTACTCCGGCAAATAACGACCGGCTTGGCGCATCACCCAGATTGGCGTCCGGGAACAGGGCTGACGCTTTAATGCCCGGAGAAAAAGATCATTTTTGAGCATGCAATGCAATAATTTGATGGGTTAACAAAACAAGAGGCCCGTCAGAACGTCGGGTAATTCCCGGCTGAGAGCAAAGTAAAAGTGCAAAGCTACGTTTTTTTAGCCTTTTATGAAAACTTTCCGAAAGATAGGCAAATGAGGCTTCAGCTCACAATGTGCCTTTTGATCCCGAGCTGTTTCGGGCTGTATCCGAGGGCAAGACCGATCATTTCAGAGATATGAAAAACGGGAATAGAGGTCTCAACACCGGCATGTTTGAGCGCCTTGGCCTGATAGCCATCCAGCGATGTATGGCACAGGGGACATGGGGTAACAATAAAATCAGCCTTCGCCTGAATGGCCTCCTGAAGTGCCTCTGCGGCGACATTGAGTGACTCCTGCTCGGCAACCAGCAAGGTGTGAAATCCACAGCAGCGATTTTTATGTTTATAGGGAATAGTTTGCCCCCCCAGAGCCTCAATCAACTGGTCAAGTGACGTTGGGTCAAGAGGATTGTCATGGCCAAGAACAGTTGATGGCCGGAGAATGTGACAACCATAAAAGGGGGCTATCCGATAATTTTTTAAAGGAACCTTCACCTTCTGTCGGATGGTCTCCAGCCCGACATCATCGACCAGGACCCAGAGCAGGTGCCGTACCTCTGAGGTGCCACGGTATTCAAGCCCCTCTTTTTTCAGAATCTCATTGACCTCTTGTTTCAGGGCCGGTGTTTCATCAAGTTTTTTCTTGGCGCTGCGAATCGTCATCAGGCAGGTATTGCAGGAGACGATAAGATCAAGCCCCATTTTTTCGGCAAGTGCAATATTGCGTCCATTGACCAGCGCAAAATGTTTGGGGCTGACATAATCGAGATTGCTTCCTCCACAGCAGGTGCCTTCGTGCAGTTTGACAAGCTCAATTCCAAGATCCTTCTGCCAAAGATCGATTGAACGGTCCACCTCTTTCGTCATGGACTCATTGATGCAGCTCAGGTAATAGGCATATCGCTTCATTCAGCAGTTCTCCCCTGTTATTTTTTATGAGATTTGTGGTCCTGCTTTACATGTTCGGTCATCTCCCTGAACATCTCTCTGAAAATCTTTATTCCCCTGGCTGATTTAACCATAGGGGGCGGTGGCGGCGTACGGCGTTTCATGATCATTTTCACGGCCATCGGCAGCAAGTTCTGCAAGGTCCAGACCACGCCATTCGTGCGTATCGGCAAAGTGGCTTCGACCAGCTTGCCTTTCTTTTCAATATCTGACATGAAGGCTTCCGCATGTTTTGCACCACTGGTGTCTTTAACGCCTCTGGTCTCAATAGCATCTTCACGGATACCGTGAATGGCATCCATGATCGGAATGCTTTTGACGCAGCTCTCCTGGCAACGGTAACAGTGGGTACAGTCCCAGACGCCATGATCCTTGACCAGTTCGGCAAGACGCTGCTCATGGATGGAATCACGGCTGTCAACATTCATGCGATAGGATTTCAGCAACACGGCAGGAGAAACATACTCCTTGTTCGCCCGTAAAATGCTGCATTCAGAAACACA
>JBAXFV010000298.1:0-1675 GCA_037139755.1 Chlorobiaceae bacterium | reverse complement strand
GCGACACCAGCCCATGCACACGGCTCCAGACAATCAGGGCAACACCATGCGACAGGGAGTGATATTTACTGGTGCAGGTGTTCATGGCCGAAAGCTGCGCCTCATACTCTGGAGGTATTACCGGAAAGTGCTTGTACTTCAGCCTGCCGGCAAGACGAAAATCCTCAATCACACTGACCAGTGCGCTGATAGAGCGTGTTGCTGATGGTAGAATCTCCTGCTGTTGCTGCTCGTAGCCGGGAATGGGTGTACCAAAAATAAGTTGGTAGCGCTGGGGATAACTCAGCGCCCAATCACGATAGGCAAGACCAATCGCCCGGAAACGTTCAAGGAGTTGCTCTGGCGGAAAACTGTCGCGTGCTTTGAGCTGCACATCGCCAAAAGAGGTGAAGGCATCAATGGTGAGCGCTGTCACCAGTGCGTCACGATCAGGGAAGTAGTTGTAAATCGCCGGGGCGGTAATGCTCAAGGCACGGGCAATGGCACGCAGCGAGAGGGCTGGTGCGCCAAACTCTGCAATGAGCCGCCACGCGGTCTCTTTGATCGCCTCCTGAAGATTTGGAATCTGCTCTTTTTTGACCGGTCTTGCCATAATGAGAATCTGATTAATTTTACAATGTAAATATACGATGTAAAATTAATAGATGCAAGATGTCTGAACCTTGATTTTCAGGATTATGGGATTGGCGCTTCTTTGCCCCGTTACCACACGGATTAAAGAATATCCGTTTGAAAACGCCAGGCTTCAATAATGTTCAACCCTTCAGAAACACAATCCCGTCCGGCAGATCACTCAACCTGACACCACCCTCATCAGTAACAAGAAAAGTATTTTCGATGCCGATAACCCCTTTGCCGGGGATAACGAACTTTGGCTCGACCGCAATGACCTGGTTGGCCAGCAATGGCACAGCAAACCCTTTGGCCAGTACCGGAAGCTGGTCGAGTTCCAGACCCACTCCATGACCGACAAATTTCGCCTGTTCACCCGGCATACCCATGAAACAGGAGCCAAGTCCAGCCTGCTCTGCCATTGATGCGGCTGCAAGAAAAAGCTCTTCGCAGATTGCGCCGGGCTTCATTGCCTGACGCACCATCTCCTGAATATCGATGGCGACATCGAAGGCCCGCTGCAATTCAGGATCAAGCGTGCCGATCACAAACATGCGGGTCATGTCGGTAATATAGCCATTGAACACTCCGGCGTAATCGAGTAGAATCGGTTTGTTGACAGGAATCTCATCATAAGATGCACCATGCGGTGAAGCGCTCGACAACCCCTTGCCGGTTACCGGGCCGTCAAAAAATCCGCCGTTTGCTCCTCCAGTGGAAACTGCCAGGCCAAAGAATAGCTCCTGGTTAAAAGCCCGCATCCTTATATATCCTTCATGCCCGGCCTTGCGGAGACGATATTCCATTTCAGCAGAGAGATCAAGCTCACGCATACCCGCTTTCAGGAATTGCGGCACCTCGGCAAACACCGAAGCAAGCTTGCTGGCGCTGTTCTTCAATTGTTCAAGCTCAAAAGGTGACTTTACGGACATGACTTCACGAACAATCATCGATATATCTACAAAATTTCGCCCCGGAAGCGCCCGCGTATAAAAGCTGTGCTGCTGCACCGGAACAGCGTCAAACGTCATGCCAATTGCAACTTGATCTCCATTGAACACCG
>JBAXFV010000297.1:0-1681 GCA_037139755.1 Chlorobiaceae bacterium | reverse complement strand
CAACATCACTTCATGCCATTATGGATGCCTACTTGCTGATTCAGGCAGGTATGGCAGATTATATGGTTTGCGGCGGTTCAGAGGCACCGATCACGCAAATGAGTGTCGGTGGCTTTAACTCAGCCAGAGCGCTCTCTACGGCCAACGACCGGCCACAGCAGGCTTCCCGCCCTTACGACCGCGATCGTGACGGCTTTGTGATGGGTGAAGGAGGGGGATCGCTGATTCTTGAATCTCTTGAGTCAGCAAAAGCCCGTGGAGCAAAAATTTATGCCGAAATCGTTGGAGTGGGTGCAACCGCTGACGCCTACCACCTTACAGCTCCACATCCCGAAGGACTCGGTGCAGTCAATGCTATGAGAACCGCCATCAAGATGGCTGGTATTACGCCCGAACAGATCGACTACATCAATACCCACGGCACATCGACACCGCTCGGTGACCTTGCGGAAGTTGCTGCCATCAAAACGCTCTTTGGAGAGCACGCCTACAAACTCAGTATCAGCGCAACCAAGTCAATGACCGGCCACCTGTTGGGTGCCGCCGGAGTTGTTGAGTCAATTGCCTGTCTTCTTGCATTACAGCACCAGACCGTCCCCCCAACGATCAACCTTGACAATCTTGACCCGATGGTTGACCTGGATGTTACCCCGAACACGCCGAAAAAACGGACTATAGAGTATGCGCTCAACAATGGTTTCGGGTTTGGCGGGCATAACGGATCCATCATTTTCAGGAACGGCTCTTCGCTCTGACAAAACCATTGCTGCCTGTGGAGCAATTCTGGCAAAAGCTTACCTCCTTTGCCTTTCACCGAACAGGCGAGAATACCCTTGAGGCAAAGACGACCATCCTTACGCAAGAAACCATTGACTACCTGCAACAGCTTGTCGGGCTGCCCTGCAACAACATGCTGCTCTACCAGACAGCTCTGACCCACCGATCAGTGGTTCATGACCCTGCTACACCTCACCTCATCGAATCAAACCAGCGCCTCGAATTTCTTGGTGATGCGGTGCTTGGCATGCTTGTTTCCGACTACCTTTTCCGCCATTTTCCTGCAAGCGCTGAGGGTGAACTCTCAAACACCAGGGCAAAAATTGTCAACAGCAAATCTCTTGCCGGGTTTGCCCGCACCATTGGCCTTGGCGACCACCTTCTCCTCGGCGAATCGGCTGATCACCATAACATCAGAAAGAGCGAATCGGCCCTTGCTGACGCCTTCGAGTCACTCATTGGAACAATTTACCTCGATAAAGGGGTCGAGTCAGCCTACGATTTTGTTGTCCGCCATATCATCAACCATGCCAATTTCAAAAGCATCGTTGCCACAGAGTATAACTACAAGAGCCTCCTCATCGAGTATACACAATCACTCCATCTGCCGCCACCCCTCTACGCTGTTCTTGCCGAAGCCGGTGCGGAACATGCCAAAACCTTTACGGTTACGGTAACCTGCAATGAACAGCTCCTTGGAACAGGAACTGCCCGCCGCAAAAAGGATGCAGAACAATTAGCGGCCAAAGAGGCCATGGAGAAAATTGACGAACAACGTATTTCAGACAAGAACGCTTGAGCCTCTCCTCCGGGAGCGCTGGGAGCGCTGAGCTCCCGGGAAAGATACCCCCAGAAAAATAATTTCTGATTGTCTTGAGCTTCTCTTTCCCATCTTCTATATTGA
>JBAXFV010000296.1:0-1689 GCA_037139755.1 Chlorobiaceae bacterium | reverse complement strand
CTAAAAAAATTGATATCAGCAAGTCTTTCTTCAAGCTCTTTGAGTTTGTCGATCAGTTCCTGCTTGCTCAATGCCGCAATTTCATACTTTTTCATAATAAGTAACCCTCTTGTCGAATTAGTTGCTCGGTTAATCTTCGTAATCAGGACGGACTATGAATCTGGTCTTGATCGGTAGCTTTTTTGCAGCCAGCCTGAAAGCCTCTGTGGCTACCTCTTTGGGCACTCCATCGGCTTCAAACATGATTCGTCCAGGCTTTACAACCGCAACCCAAAACTCAGGAGAGCCTTTACCAGATCCCATTCGGGTTTCTGCAGGTTTTTGGGTTACTGGCTTATCCGGAAAAATCCTGATCCAGATTTTACCATCTCTTTTCATAAATCTGGTCATTGCAACACGGGCAGCTTCGATCTGGCGGCTGGTGATCCATGCCTGCTCCACGGCTTTCAAACCGAAGGAACCAAAAGATACCGATGTACCACGACCTGAATTGCCTTTCATCCGGCCTCTTTGCGTCTTTCTATATTTAACTCTTTTTGGCATTAACATACAGGCAACTCCATTCTATTTTCTGTTTGTATGGTACTTGATATTATGATCGTTTGGTACGATTACGGCGCTTGGCACGGCCATCACGAGTGTCGCGATTTCTTGCACCGGTATCACTTCGTCTGTCTTTCATCCTCTTCATCTCCTCTTCTTCGATGGCGTCTATACGCTGTACAAGCACTTCACCCTTATAAACCCATACCTTGATCCCAATTGTACCGGCGATCGTGTGTGCTGTAACACTTGCATAATCGACATTGGCACGAATGGTATGAAGGGGTATTTTACCTTCTTTATACTGCTCGGAGCGTGCTATTTCTGCGCCGCCCAGACGACCTCCGCACCTTATTCTTACACCTTCAGCTCCCGAGCGCATAGCCTGTTGAATCGCCTGTTTCATCGCTCTTCTGAACGAAACTCGATTCTCAAGCTGATAAGCGATATTGTCGCCGATAAGCTGAGCCTCAATTTCAGGCTTTACAACCTCAACTACATCGATTTTAACCTCTTTACCGGTAATACGGCTTAGCTCCTGAGAGAGATTATTGATCTCTTCACCTTTTCTTCCTACAACCGCTCCAGGACGGGCTGCATAGATATTGATCTTGACGTGCTTGGTTGTTCTCTCAATAATAATACGCGCAATACCAGCCCTCTCCTTCTTCAATCTTGCAAGAACATAGGTACGAATAACATGGTCTTGCTTGATTTTGTCTGAAATAACCGGACTGTCATCATACCAGCGTGAAGCCCAGTCCCTGATAATTCCCAGCCTAAATCCAGTAGGATTAACTTTCTGACCCAATGCTCTCTCCTTGTTTTATTTAGTTACTGGATTTTTAATCTTATCAATGACAATTGTAAGATGATTCGATCTTTTCCGAATCCTGAACGCCCGACCCATCGGGGCAGGAAGTGTTCGTTTCAATGTCATACCTTCGTCAACAAAAACTGCTTTGACAAACAACTCCTGATCGCTGACCCGTTCATCCGGATTACGCTGTGCGTAATTGGCAACAGCAGACTTGAGCGTCAACATAACATTTCGTGATGCTGCCTTTGTTGAGTTGAGCAGAATAGCCTTTGCCAGATTGACCTGCTTTCCACGAACAAGACCTGCCACAAGACGCATTTTTCTTG
>JBAXFV010000295.1:0-1698 GCA_037139755.1 Chlorobiaceae bacterium | reverse complement strand
ATCTTCAAGCTTATGCCGGAGGTGAACGCGCACATGAAAGAGCTGCACGCCATGCTTCAGGATAAAGCAATAACGACGTTCCGGGTTGTTCTTAATCCTGAGAATATGGTTATCAAGGAAGCGTTACGGGTACAGACCTACCTCAACCTCTTCGGCTATAAGCTTGATGCTGCTGTGGTCAACAAGATTCTTCCTTCAAGTTCCTCCGACAGCTATCTTCAGAGTCTTATCGATATTCAGAGCAAGTACCTCAAAGTGATTGAAAACTGTTTTTATCCTGTCCCTATTTTTAGAGTAAAACAGTCTACGGCAGAAATTATCAATACCGACAGGCTTTACGAGTTGAGCAAAGAGATGTTTGGCGACAAAAATCCTGCTGATATTCTTTACAGTAGCGACAAAACCCAGATGCTGGAGAAAATTAACGGAAAATATGTTCTGAGCCTTTACCTGCCGAATGTTGAGGTGCAGAAGCTCAATGTGAATATCAAAGGCGATGAACTGCTGGTCGATATCAATAACTTCCGCAAAAGCATTATTCTTCCCAACGTGCTTGTAGGCCGAAAGACGGAAGGAGCTGATTTTATAGAAGGTAATCTTAACATCACGTTTGCCAACTGAGAGCAATCAATCAGCTCTTTGTCGATGCGGTAAGCTTTTAAAGTCGGACGCCTATTGTAGGTAGTCCGTCTTTTTTTTTATCTCTACGCTTTCTTTTATTCTCACCAGTACTGAGCGGTCAGGACAGCAGTTGAGGAGCTGCAGAATGGTTTGCCGTATCAAGGGATGCAGAGGATTGGCAATGTCGAGCAGAGGGATAAGGACAAATTTTCGGCGATGAAGCTCTGTATGGGGTATTGAAAGTGTTTCGGAGTGGATACAAGTACTGTCATAGAGCAGAATGTCGAGGTCAATCACCCTTGGACTCCAACGAGAGTAGGTGTCAGGGCGTCCCAGCTCCTGTTCAATAGTTTTGCACTGCAGACGAAGCTCTTCCGGTGATAATGAGGTCTCAAGCAAGAGAACACCGTTATAAAACCGGTTTTGTTCAGTATCGCCGATTGGTTCGGTCATGTATATTGATGATACAGCACATACTGATGTCTCATCAAGAAGGGCAAGCCGGCTTACGGCTTCCTGAAGGTGGCAGAGGCGCTCCCCGATATTGGAGCCGATCCCGATAAATACCTTATGAGCCAGCATGATTTCAGTGACGGGAGACGGAGTAATCGGCCTCTGCATAATCGCAGATACCGTCAACGGGAGGATTGCGCTTGCGAACATTTATGGCAACTTTGTCGAGAACCGAAAAGTCTCTGAGGAGATCCTGGGCGATTTCATAGGCGACAGCTTCGATGAGAAAGTATTTTTTCAGGGTTAGAGCCGCCTTTATTTTTCTGTACACCGTGCCGTAATCCACGGTTTTCGTGATGTCATCGTTTCTTGCCGCATCAGTGAAGTCGAAAGAGAGTTCGGCATCGACTTCATATTTGGCACCAACAGTATGTTCTTCCTTTCGTACTCCATGGTGGGCATAAAAAACCATATTAACGAGCCTTACACATGATTTGGCTTGCCGTTTCATTATGACTTGGTCCTCTTTTCGTATTTGTTGCCGATAACCTTACATTCGGGCAGGCAATACCACAGGAGCATGTCGGCGTTCCCATCATTCAAAACTTTAAAACTTCCAGCTTC
>JBAXFV010000294.1:0-1713 GCA_037139755.1 Chlorobiaceae bacterium | reverse complement strand
ACTCCATGCCCCGCAACAAAACCCTGATGCGAGTCTTCAAGGATCTTGCTATGGTCGAATACCTTGGCTCCGGAATGCCCCGGATTCTCAAAGCTTACCCACGTGAAGCCTACACGTTTTCTACCCATTTCATTCGGACAACCTTTCCTATATCAAAGGAAGCTCTTGCGCTGGAGGAAGAGGTGCTGAAAGGTGAAGCAAAAACTATGGGGGTAGAGTCAGTTCAGTCAGGGGCCCAGTCAGGGGCCCAGTCAAGGGCCCAGTCAAGGGCCCAGTCGGTCGCTGTTCTGCTGGCATTGACCTATGTACCCCGATCTGCCATGGAGCTTATCGAAATACTTGGTCTTGATACCAAAACCGGGGCGTTCAAGCGAGCCATAAAGGAGTTGCTTGATCGGGAGCTTATTGCCTATACTCTTCCTGAAAAGCCCGGCAGCCGCCTGCAAAAGTACCGGCTTACCGCAAAAGGGTCAAGCCATTTAAAGAATTTAAACCAAGGTGAATAGACAGAATCCATGGACCAACAGGTCACCGGACAAGTGACCGGACAAGTCACCGGACAAGTCAGCGCACAAGTGACCGCATAAGTCGGGAGCTAATGTGCTGAATCACGGAGAGCAAGCGAAATTATGAAACCGAACAACCGAACAAGGTCAAACATTATTGAAGCAGAGCAGACAATGAACAAACAGCAAGAGTTCACCATCAATAGTACAGATACAACCCGATGCTCCAGCACAACCCTGAACTGAAATCGAAGATAGACCAACTCTGGAACAAGTTCTGGAGCGGGGGCATTTCCAACCCGCTCACTGCCATTGAACAGATCACCTATCTGCTCTTCATGAAGCGGATGGACGATCAGGACAGAGAGAAGCAGGCAAGCGCCGAGTGGGCGGGCGACAGCTACCGCTCAATATTTGAGGGGATGTGGATACCGTCGGAATACCGTGACAAAGAGAATGCTGCGAGTTATGCCATAGACAAAAGCACCCTTCGCTGGAGTGAATTCAAACACCGGCAGGCCGAAGAGATGCTCACCCATGTGCAGTCGAGAGTATTTCCCTACCTGAAAGACATGAACGGCTCCGAGTCGAAATTTACCCAGCATATCAAAAATGCGGTCTTCATCATTCCCAAGCCTTCGCTCCTCGTTGAAGCGGTGAAAACGGTTGACGAGATCTTTGAGGTGATGGAGAAGGACTCGAATGAAAAGGGGCAGGCCTTTCAGGATATTCAGGGCGACGTCTACGAATTTCTTCTCTCCGAAATTGCCTCCGCCGGTAAAAATGGCCAGTTCCGCACCCCTCGCCATATCATCAAAATGATGGCCGATCTGGTTGAGCCCAGGCTTGGCCACACCATTGCCGATCCCGCATGTGGTTCAGGCGGATTCCTGCTTGGGTCGTATCAATACATTGTGACGCAATTGGCGATTCGTGCCGGAAACAAAGATCTCGTGCCGGATGAAGATGGATTTCTCCGCACCTCCGTCTCCGCCGGGCTTACCGAACAGGCCAAAACCATTATCAGCAAAACCCTTTTCGGCTACGATATCGACAGCACCATGGTTCGCCTTGCGCTCATGAACCTCATGATGCACGGCATTGACGAGCCGGAAATTGATTACAAAGACACCCTGAGCAAAAGCTTTACGCAGGAGTCCTGCTACGACATCATCATGGCCAATCCCCCCTTTACCGGCAGCATCGA
>JBAXFV010000293.1:0-1727 GCA_037139755.1 Chlorobiaceae bacterium | reverse complement strand
CAATGTTCACTGAGTAGCCGTAGGGCTTGCCTTCAATGACTTCAAGGGTTGCTTTTGTTGTGCCGGGTCTTGAGCCTGGCTCCAGCAGGATACGTGAAGAGATATTGGGCAGTTCATTGGTTCTCATGACCATGGAGGTAAGGGATCCATTTTCAAGAGGCTGGTCTGAGTGCACCTGATTGGCATAATATTCCAAAAGAGATTTCTGTGTTCTTGTTACAGCAGGTTTTGTTTCAACACGTATCTTTTCAAGAACGCCTTCCATAACTTCAATGACAAGAGGAGTGCCTGGAGTCAGCGTTTGAGGGGGGAAAAAGGCTGAAGCCAGAAAATATCCCTTTTTTCGGTAGGCATTGGTGATTGTTAGGGCTGCGTTATCCAGTTCGGCCAGCGTCAGTTCCTGACCTTTATAATCCGCCATGAGCACTGAAAGCTCACTGTCGGAAAAAAGGGTGTTGCCGATAAAGGTAAAACCAGCAACTTTGATTCGGGTACTCCCCGGATTTCGTTTTCCCGTTCCAATTTCTTGCTGATGATCAGGTGATGCATGCCGGGGAAAAAAGGAGGGCAAGGGAGCGCTTTCGTTGAGAAGTCGGCCAGCATCAGGCAGATTCGCCGCTAAAGCGGTGCTGGCCGTAAAGGCTGAAATGAAGAGGAGTGTGTTCAATGATGCCGCCATACAACATTCTGTAATTTTCAGATTTTTTTATCCGACTTTGACCAGTACAACTGTCAGTACTTCGCCGCCAAACTGGTCCCTGGCAATAATTTCAACCCGATATTCTCCTGCGGCCTCTTTTGGCGGCGTTCCGCTTATGATCTTCCGTTCAGGATCAATTGACATCCATGACGGTATGGATGAGCCATTGACCGATGCAACTTCAAGAGAGATAACAGCCTCCGGGTTGCTGTGATTGAACATGCTGTCCGGGAGTGAAAAAAGAAAGAATTGTTCTGCAGGTTCAGGCACTTCTATTGCGCTGGCGGCAATAAAACCGCCACTTGAGGCGTTACCGGATTGGCTTGCGAAAGAGAGCTTGGATTCAGAAGTTTGCGAGATCATGCCGGGAGTGTAGTCAGGATTAAGAAAGATTTCACTGGCGGCATTGAATGTTTGATTCATGCTGAGTGCCTGTGTTTGACCACTGCTTTGAGCTTCAGCTTGCCATGACAATATTGGGTCGACGTCTCCGTAAATTTTGCTGAGAGCATTGGCCGAAATGTTTATCGGGCGTTTGGTGATTGAGAAAGCATTATTGTCGCTCACAAAGGTAATGTTGTAGTTGCCGGCCTTGCTTCCCGCACCAAGCTTGATGTCGTAACTGCCGACATTAGAGCCTGTCTCCCGACTCAGGGTGCCGGTGATGTCGCTCAGGGCGTCACTCACCGTTACACTGCCGAGACTGCCACTGGTGATGGTGACCGCCAGCGCAGGATCCAGTTCTCCGTAGGTTGTGCTTGCTGCTGTGGCGCTCAAGGTCATCGGACGCTGATTGATGGTCAGCCTGGCGCCAGTGTAGTTGATCGCGTAGTTGCTGTTCTTCAGGGTATTCTGGGAGATTGCGTAGTTACTTACATTTTCTCCTTCTGCCCGGCTGAGCTCGCCGCTGATAGTGTCACCCGCAAGAAGGCCGCGTCCGCTGCTTTGCTCTTCGGCTGACCAGGTCAATGTTGGATCGGAGTCACCATACGTTTTGCTGAGAGCAGTGGCTGAAATATTGATTGGT
>JBAXFV010000292.1:0-1731 GCA_037139755.1 Chlorobiaceae bacterium | reverse complement strand
GTGCTTTCCTCAATCTTCTGCTTAAGACTAAACAAATCTATCTTGAGATTTTTTAATATCCTGGCACCAATACCCTCCCCCTCCCTGATAAGGCCTAAAAGGAGATGCTCCGTACCTATGTAGTCATGACCTAACCGGAGAGCCTCCTCGCGGCTGAGGCGGATAACATCCTGTACTCTATCTGAAAAATTTCCTTCCATTCTTCTATGTATCTATAAAATTGTTGTGAGTATCCAGTTTCTTCATCTTCTGATATGCCGACTGAAAAAATGAGTGTAAAAAATATTTATAATAAAGATAGCTATGTTAAAACCAATTCCATAAAAAACAGAGAACTCTTTCTACCGATTAAAGGTTCTCCTCTCTTCATATACCTGGCTATGAATATTCATCGCATCCTTCTTGACGACAACAATCCTGAACACCATGAACTGTCTATTTATCGTACTGGCAGGATAAACAGGGTACGGCTTCAGGATAAATCATACAAAACATACTGCTCACTGGAAATTGGCGCGCACGACTATGCCGCGTTTTTCCATTACGACTTGCCTCAATTCTTAAACCGGCTGCCATTCATTTCGGAAAGCGGGAATGGACTTGACAGTTGGGATGAAGCGTTTCTGCATCACAGCAGCCTTGGCTCGATGAACCAGATTATTGCTGAACGAAGAGCAACAATTAATCATCAACATAATGAAATAATTTTGCTCGGCTGGCAGGATCAGCCGGTTGGTGTGGCATATTTTCGTGACATTGACCCGGCAAAGTTTGTGGTATTTCTTGGGAAGCTCATTGAATTTGTTGAAGAGTCAGCAGCCGCCGGGTGTGATTTGGAGTTTATTTTGTGAGCTGCGCCTCGATACGGGCTTCGCCCTCCTCGATGACCAGATCAAGTTATGCAGGCTCAAGCGAAAAAAGCATGGCGGGTGCCTGACGCATTTCTCCCCAGTAAAGATGAATGTAGGAGGCTGTCGTGTTGTCTTTTTTGAATACAGGTGTCGCGACCTGTTCGCCTCGGGCGTTTTTTACGGTGGCAATGTTCTGCAGCTCTCCCTGGCGGCTGATGCGTGAATAGTGAAATTCGTGGCCTCGAAGCTCTTGTGAAGAACCATTCAGAACAACTTTCCTGTAGCCGAGAGTCAGTCTGGACTCCTGCATGGTTGTCTCCAGATCGAGTGCGCCACACATTGGATAACCCGAACCATCTTTGAGCGTTATTGTTTTTCCAAGGTACATCATGCCACCGCACTCGGCATAGAGACGCCCGCCACTTTGGCTGTACGCGGCAATCTGCTCACGCATGGCGCTGTTCGCAGAGAGCTGTTCGGCATAAAGTTCAGGGTATCCTCCCGCCAGATAGAGCATATCGGCCTGGGGAAGACATTCATCATGCAGCGGGCTGAAAAACAGCACTCGTCCGTACTCGTCAAGAGCCTCAATATTTTCGCGATAAACAAAATTGAACGCTTCGTCATGGGCCACGGCAATGACTTTATTACCCTTTGCCTTTGACGTCGGAACAACAGGAATGAAAGATCTCTCCACCTGTGCAATCTCCAGCAGCCGATCAATATCCACAGTTTTACCAACATGCTCAGCCATGGCGGCAATAACTCCCTCCCGGTCATAGCCAGCAGAGGTGTCGAGGCCAAGATGACGCTCACTGATGGCCACTGCTTGACTGCGGGGCACATAACCCAGCGGTTCAACTCCGGCATCACGCGCTGC
>JBAXFV010000291.1:0-1736 GCA_037139755.1 Chlorobiaceae bacterium | reverse complement strand
CAGAAAAAGTTGCACCGCGACATCATCAATGAATTAGGCAATACACCGGAATTGCTCACCCAGATGATTCCCTACAATTCTGAAGTTGAAAAAATGGGCATTTACCGGGCTCCACTGAATGCTGTTCTGCCAAACGCCCCAGCATCAAAGGCCTACCGTAACCTCTGGGAGGAGATTTGTACGCATCTTGAGCCGTAGTTTATCCGGCGTTTATATGCCTTGACGGGCCGGGGATCAAGTTCTTTTTTGAGGATCTTTTTTTGTACCTTTCATTGTACCCTATTCTAAAACTCTATCCATTGATGCCCCATCATGTCATTTGATCAAATAAAACAATGGACACCAAACTACAACAAGGTTCTCTATCAAAGAGTAAAGAAGGTATTGATATTGCTGACAGGAATTGCCTTTGCTGTGGTGATGTATTTTTCTGTTAATCTCGCTTTTCAGTATTATTCAAGCAACAATAGTATAACCACCAAGGCCATTGATGCCGCCAGGTCTGGCTCCCGAAAAATCGATTCGATGGCCAGGAGCATCGAACGAACAGTCGGAAATATCGCTTTTCTTGCAGGGAAAAACGAGGTTAATGAGAATGATCTGATTGCTGCTCTCCCGGATAAAAGTAAAAATGTTCCGTACCGGTATTCAATCAAATTTTTATCTGATTCTGAATCAGCCGCAGTATACAAGAGACTGTCGAGTCTGGGCAGCATTAATACTGTAATGGAGATGACGGTTACCGGCAAGACCGATACCAATGGAGAATTGCCCCATGCGGAACTGACCGACTTGAAAGATGGTTGGCAAAAAACTGCCTGGAACAAGAGTAACAAAGCTGTTCTCCTGAACTATCAGAAGAGGCTTTACACTACCTCAGGTTCCGGCGAAAAAAAACTGATCGGAATTGTTTCGGCGAAAATTTCTCTTGATGATTTTCAGAAGTCACTGGACTTTCAGTCATTGGGACAGTACGGCTATCGTTTTCTTGTTGATGGTGAGGGCGTTATGCTTGACCATCCTGACAAAAATCTTGTTATCAATAATTTCAAACTGCTCGATTATGCCAAAAGTACTTATACCGCAGAGAACAGCAATAACCTGCTGCACGCATTTAAGGCGAAAACTGGTGTCAGCATCTTTGAAAAAAGCATCATCAACGGCAGGAAAACCATATTCCGGCTGGAACCCGTAGCATCAACCGGATGGTTTGCAGGCATTGCCCTTATAGTCGATGAGCTGGGAATGTCGGATGGCATTCTGAAACAGCAGTTGATGCAATTGCTTTCAGTAGTTATTTTATTTCTGGGACTTTTGGGGCTCTATTTTATTCTCTTGTCTTCATCATCTGAAGCTTTCCATAAAAGGGTCAAGCAATATTCGTGGTTTGTCAGTTGTATATTTATAGCGGGTCTTGTTTGTATATTGGCGCTCTATATTTCAAGAGGAGCAAATTCTCCTTATGAAGACAACTGTGTTACCACATCCTCTCAGATAGAGCAGTACAAGAAAGATCAGACAGACAAGGCACTGCGTACTCAGTCTTCACCACCGCAATTTATCCAGACAGGCATTACGGTCAACTCACTTTCTGTTTCAGAGCCAAATGAGATGGCCGAGGTGTACGGGACGATGTGGCAACGGATTCCTTTGGGTATGGATCCAAAGGAAGTTGGGGGGATACTGTTTCCGGATCAGATTGAAACCAAGATGTACGAAAGTTTCCGAATGGAAGA
>JBAXFV010000290.1:0-1742 GCA_037139755.1 Chlorobiaceae bacterium | reverse complement strand
CCAATTGAGTTTGTCTTTATGGCCGACTGGTTCTGCAGGAAGAAAGGCATCAGAAACAAGACAGAGATCGAGCTGGTTACGCCTTTGTCCGGTGCGTTCACGAAACCCAAGGCTTCTGCTGTTTTCACTGAGTCAGCCAAGAGCAAAAACATTAAAATCACGACCGGTTACGAACTCAATGCGGTGAATGGCAAGGAGAAGTATATCGAGTCTATTCAAGGCGATAAAATCTCTTATGATACCCTTGTCATTGTGCCAACGACTATTGGTGATAAAGTGATCAGCAAATCAGGTATGGATGACGGTATCGGCTATGTTCCCACACACCAAAACACGCTTAAAGCATTGAAGCACGACAGGGTCTATGTGATCGGTGATGCTACCAACGTTCCGACTTCCAAGGCGGGTTCTGTTGCCCATTATGAGGCGGATGTGGTGGTTTTTAACATTATGTCGGAAATCCATGGCGTCAAACCGGAAGAGATCTATGATGGTCACTCGACCTGTTTCATCGTCTATTCCAAAGGCACGTCCTCGTTGATCGACTTCAACTACAAGATAGAGCCGCTGCACGGGAAGTTCCCGATGCCAAAACTGGGCCCATTTACTCTTTTAAAGGAGACAAAGATGAACTGGCAAGGAAAACTCGGTTTTGAATGGCTCTACTGGAACGTTCTGCTCGCCGGTCGGCATCTTGGTGCTCCTCCAACCCTCGTTATGGCAGGCAAAGAGGTGGGTTGAACTGAGACTGCGGCATGAAAAAGTGTTTTTTTATAGATTGTATTTTCATGCCATAATGAGTACCTCCTGTACAAGTGGTTCGGTCCTATAGCTTGATATAATAGAGCTATAGGACCGAACCACTTATGCTTTTTACCCTCTCGCATTCCTTTCCATAGGATCGCTTTTCATAACAAATCATTCTTGTTTATGATTTCTTTTTGAAGAGTAAGGATCTTTTCTTAAAATAACGATCGTCAATTATATAACAATATAGTAACTTGATTGGCGTTTTTGCAGGCATCTTTTTCTGGTTCCGGAACTGTGTCAAGAAAGAACCGTGATAAATTGATCATTTTCAGCTTGAGCGCTGGGGTGACAAAAGGATAAAACGGCAGCAGTATCATAATAATTAGAGCAAACCAGTCCATGAATTACGGCTTTGTTATTGACGCCCGAAAATGTATCGGATGTCACGCATGTACGGTAGCATGTAAATCCGAAAACCAGGTGCCCCTTGGTGTAAACCGTACCTGGGTGAAGTATGTTGAAAAGGGTACCTTTCCCAACAGCAGGCGTTATTTTACCGTTCTTCGCTGCAACCATTGCGCTGAACCGCCATGTGTTGATATTTGTCCTGTCGAGGCCCTGCACCGTCGGGATGACGGCATTGTCGATTTTGACCAGCGCCGTTGTATTGGCTGCAAGGCCTGCTCACAGGCCTGTCCTTACGGTGCGCTCTATATGGACCCCGAAACGCATACTTCCGCAAAATGTAATTATTGTGCCCATCGAAAAGAGGTTGGGCTCAAGCCGGCGTGTGTGGCGATTTGTCCGCAGCAGGCCATTGTTGCCGGAGATCTTGATGATCCGCAGAGTGAGATCGCTATTCTTGTTGCAAAAGAGCAGACTATGGTGCGGAAGCCCGAAAAAGGTACGTCGCCCAAGCTTTTTTATATCAACGGAGATGGTGCTTCGCTTGATCCGCTGGAGGTTTCGGAAGTTAACGGATATCTCTGGAG
>JBAXFV010000289.1:0-1757 GCA_037139755.1 Chlorobiaceae bacterium | reverse complement strand
TGGCATCAAGCACCAGCGTAGAGAGGTTGAACTTCTCCTGTAACTCAAGTGCCCATTGTTTGCGTAACGAGGCTGGGCAAATCACAAGCAACCGTCGTTTGCGTTCAGCCCATAACTGACAAAGCACAATACCCGCCTCAATTGTTTTTCCAAGACCAACTTCGTCGGCAAGAATGACTCCTTTGGAAAGCGGAGAGTGCAAAACAAAAAGGGCGGCTTCAACCTGATGTGGATTCAGGTCAACAGCCGCATCAAACAACGCCATCGACAAACGGTCTATGCCGTTTGTTGCCCGTCGGGTAAGGTCATAGGCAAAGTATTTCGCTTGATGAGGTGTAATACTCATCTTTTGCAAGACAATGCCATCATGAGGGCATGATTTTGGTTATAATTAAGCTCATAAGAGAAACCAATCCAGCATAAATATTTATAAAATATTCACATCAAATAAAAGGAATCCCATCGATTAAGAAACAAATGAACATGGGCTAACACCAGCTCCATGTCTGTTTCGGCGATGGCACGCTGGGCCGGTTCATCAAGCCGTATGCCGGTTTGATGAACCGGCCCAGCAGTAGCAGTTTGCCCGACACCCTTTGCGCCCTCCAGTAGTTCGTCGAGTTCGTCATCCACCACCTTTCTCTGATACGCAGGCATTTGTGTCCGGTTTTGCTTTTTTTTGCTCACATTACAGGTCGCTACACTACCGTACCGCAATTCATTGCGATACTGTTTCGCCACCGGCAACATGCAACATCTCCTTATTTTCTGGTTGTTTTGGAGCGATTAAAAATTTTTATGTCACAGTTGACTGGTTTTCAGGTCAAAAAGCCGGATATGCCTGCAAGCGCCATTTAATGAAGAGATGTGCCCCAAAAATGAACTCCGCGATGTAATCCGTGAGTTAGCCGAGGCATCAGTAGCCTAAATCTATCGTCAGTGTTCAAGGTTCGGTTACTGAAAAACCGGTTAAAGAACGCAAACAGTTGATTCGCATTGCATGACATCTTTAGGAAGAAGCTGAAAGGAAGGAGGAATGCAGGAGAAAATATCGGGCATGAAAGGTCGTATTTCATGGTTCCTGGCTGAAATAAAAAAAGCAGTACAGTGGGGACTGTACTGCTTTTTGAGTGTAGTTAGCTTTTACTTGTTTTCTGTGCCGCTCTCTTTTGCAGTATCCTGCTCAACAGCCTTTATTGAAAGGGCAAACTTGGTTTTTCCGGTGCGGGGATCCTTACGGACATCCACCAGCTTGACCTTTACTTTCTCTCCGATTTTCAGGTGATCGCTCACCTTCGTCACTCTTGTGCTCGATATCTCGGAGATGTGGACCAGACCGTCAGTTTTGGGAAGGAATTCCACAAAAGCGCCAAGCTCATCACGAATATCGCGCACCTTGCCAATATAGATTGTGCCGACTTCAGGTTTGGCTGTAAGACTTTTGATGGTTGCCAGCGCAGCGTTTGTGCCCTCACTGGTCGAGCAGGCAATCGTGACGGTTCCGTCGTCATCAATATTGATTTCGGCGCCGGTCTCTTCGGTAATGCTGCGGATTGTCTCTCCTCCCTTGCCGATAATCATGCCGATACAGTCAACAGGCACCTTGATCGTTGTCAGTTTTGGAGCAAAGTTTGCAAGTTCATTTCTGGTTGATGAGATTGCCTTCTCCATTTCGCCGAGAATGTGAAGCCGTCCTTTGCGTGCCTGCTCAAGAGCGGTTTCAAGAATATGATAGTCAAGCCCGTCAATCTTGATGT
>JBAXFV010000288.1:0-1757 GCA_037139755.1 Chlorobiaceae bacterium | reverse complement strand
CATCGGCGGAGCCTGATAAAAGAGAGAATGGATTGCGTCCATATCGCAATAATGGGCTACCCGCTCCGCAGCGCCCTGAATGAACTGGGCGGCATCGACTGTTTCGGCAACGGTTGTCAGCCCAAGATGCCGTTCAGGGATAACCAGCTCTTTGTCATAGGGGATCTCTCCCAGCACCGGCACCTTGCAATAATGCTCAATTGCCAGCTTCTGTTTGTCGCCCTGACGTGCACTGGTGACCTGATTTAATATCACGCCCTTAATGTCTGCATTCGGAGGCAGCGCCTGCATACCCATAACCAGAGCAGCAATCCCCCTGTTGGTTTTTCTGCTGTCAACCACCAGCAATACCGGCGCCTGAAGCATTTGGGCAAGTCCTGCAGTGCTGTCGGAGCCATCAAGAGAAAAACCATCATGCAGGCCATGATTGCCTTCAACCAGAGCGATGCTGTTGTTTTCTCTCCCGCTGTTTTGCTGAAACGATTCAAGGCACGCCTCTTTACCCATAAGCCAGGGATCAAGATTATAGCACTCGTTTCCACTGGCCAGCCGATGCCACAGCGGATCAATGTAGTCAGGACCTTTCTTGAAACTCCTGATTGATACACCCCGGGAGGCAAAAGATGCGACTATTCCAAGGCTGATCGTTGTCTTGCCTGCACTTTTGTGGGCGGCCGATATCATCAGACGAGGCAAATGTACCGAATCCATTGTTTCTCCTTCCAGCCTTCACAAAACCAGGGTTGTTGTTAACCACCCACTTATACATCCACAGAAAATCCGGTAAAAAGCCTGACTGCAAAAGGTGCTCACCGCCTCTTTACCCGAGCCAATTTACTTCTTCCTGATAAAAAAGGTATGGACATTTGAGGCCTCGGTATGAGCAACAAGTTCATGGCCGGTACGCTTTGCCCATGACGCCATATCATTAACAGAACCGGGATCGGTTGCGGTCATTTTCAGTATCTCGCCGCTGTTCAGCGAATCAATAGCTTTTTTTGTCTTCAGAATCGGCAAAGGACAATTTAAACCTTCACAATTCAACTCCATATTGCTTGCAACTTCACTCATGACGATCTCCTGATTAATTTTATATACTTTGTTTAAATCTTTCAGCTCAGGCTAAGCCTTCGGGGTTTTCTGATCCGGCCTCAGCTTTACGGTAAAATATTCATCAGCTTCAGCCGGGTCAACCATTGCACCTGCACTGTTCCAGAGGGGTTCCTCATAATCATTCCACCCCCTCAGACCTGTCCGTAGAGAAATGGCCTGTTCATAGCCCAGCAACTGCATGGTATGGACAGCAAGAACACTGCGGTGACCGGAACGGCAAACCACGACAATTTCCCGTTCTCTGGCTTTCACCAATTCATGCACGGTATCCTCGTAATCCCACTCACAGGCAGATTCGAGGATACCTCTTGGAACATTTATCGAGCCTTTTATATGCAGAGCATCAAATTCATAAGGTTCACGCACATCAACAATCAGAAGATCCGGATTCTCTTCCATACGTGCGACAAGATCCCAGGGCATAATCTCTTTGACATCAGATAAACAGTTCTGAACAAGCTCTCTGTAACTCACCATAGCCGGGAAGTTTTGTGTCAGATAAAAAGTGAAATATCAGCGTCAGCAGCATATTCAAGAAAGGTTGCCGCTCCACCATATTCAACCCCATCAATGAATTCCTCCTTTTCAAAGCCAAAAACCTCCATAGTCATCTGGCAGGCAATGAAACGAACACCGAACTCCTG
>JBAXFV010000287.1:0-1790 GCA_037139755.1 Chlorobiaceae bacterium | reverse complement strand
TCAACAGTGGCAAACCGGTTTTTCTGGCCGATGGTATTGCCACTCGTGACTACACCGAAGGTAAAGCCGCTCTTGCTTTTAGCACCCGCCTGATGCAGAGTGGCGCCAACGCGTGGCACTCGATGTCTGAACTTATGATTCACCTTCAACAACACCAAGTTCGATAACCACCATGACCCTCAAGCAGCGCTTTCCTTTTCGCTTCGGGACAAGTTCCTACATCATCCCTGCCGACATCATTCCCAACGTGGAGTATCTCAACGATAAGGTCGATGATATTGAGCTGGTGCTGTTCGAATCCGACGAATTCAGCAATTTACCATCAGAAGCGGATATTCAGAGGCTCAAGGAGTTGGCCAATGAATGGTCGCTCACCTACTCCGTTCACCTGCCGCTTGATGTCTATCTTGGCCATCCCGACCGCGCAGAACGGGAGCGCTCCGTTGGTAAATGCCTGAGGATTATTGAATTGACTCGTGTTTTGCCGAAGTCTGCCTACGTTATGCACTTTGAGGCTGGGCCGGGTGTCGATATCAACGGATTTTCAGCGGATGAGCAACAACGCTTTACCGATGCCCTGCGCGATTCCTTGGCGATGCTGCTGAATGGTACCGATGAACCCCCATCATCCTTCTGTGCCGAAAATCTCAACTATCCCTTTGAGCTTGTCTGGCAGGTAGTAGAGGAGTTTGGCCTCTCCGTGACGCTTGATGTGGGCCATCTCGAATACTATGGATTTCCTACGGCAGACTATCTCAAGCTTTACCTCCCCAAAGCCAGGGTGCTGCATGTTCACGGTACTGTTGACGGGAAGGATCACAACTCCCTGAGCTATCTGAAACCTGAAGCGCTTGAGCTGCTGATGGTTGAACTTGCGCTTCAGCCACTGGTCAGTCGGGTTTTTACTATGGAGATCTTTTCGGAGGCCGATTTTGAATCTTCGTGCGCGGTGATGGAGAGGTTTGTTTAATTGTCGGGTTATTCCGCCAAGGTTTGTCGTACAGCTTTTTGCCATCCATTAAGCAAATGCTCTCTTTCGTTTTTTCCCATTGCCGGGACAAAAAAGGTTTCAACCGGATTTAGCGTCTTGAGCGCCTCAGCCGAAGACCACACGCCAGCCTGAAGTCCGGCAAGGTATGCCGCACCAAGTGATGTGGATTCGATGGTTTGTGGTCGCAGAATCGGAATGCCGAGCAGGTCAGACTGAAACTGCATGAGAAAGTTGTTGGCGACAGCTCCGCCGTCAACGGTCAGGGCAGCAGGTTCTATGCCATTATCGGCAGTGATCGCCTTGAAGACGTCATAAGACTGATAAGCGATAGACTCCAGTGCAGCCCGGACAATGTGCTTCCGTTCTGTCCCTCGTGTCAACCCAACAATTGTGCCACGGGCATCCATCTTCCAATGCGGTGCGCCAAGGCCGACAAAGGCGGGCACAAGGTACACTTCACCATTTGTTCCGGCACTCACTGCCATTTGTTCCGACTCTGCGGCATTATTGATCAGTTGCAGTCCATCCCGAAGCCACTGTATCACCGCTCCACCAACGAAAACAGCCCCTTCAACAGCATAACAGGGAGTGCCGTTCGCACTGATGGCAAGCGTGGTCAGCAGTCCGTGCCGGGAACGGACGAATCTGTCGCCGGTATTCATCATCATGAAGCAGCCAGTGCCGTAGGTATTCTTGATGCTGCCCGGTTCAAAACAGCACTGTCCGAATAGTGCCGCCTGCTGGTCGCCTGCGATGGCCATAACAGGAATACCCTCCACTCCTCGGAGAGCAGTCACAC
>JBAXFV010000286.1:0-1802 GCA_037139755.1 Chlorobiaceae bacterium | reverse complement strand
TTGTCCCACTGATAGACATCATTACCGTCAAGCCGAACCTTGCCCTGCATTGCAGGCCATATTCCCATAAGCAATCTTGCAAGAGTGGTTTTACCTGAGGCCGATGGACCAACAATCGCCAGCGAACCGCCAGGAGCCAGCCTGAAACTTATACCCTTAAGAATCTGTACCGGACTTCTTGGAGCTCCGGCAATAACCCCTTCAACCGAAAGCATGCCTGCGGGCGCAGGAAGTGCCATACCCTTCACTGGAATCGGAAGCTCCCTCAACATCGCCTCCAAACGATTGTAGGACTCCAGCGCACCCTCCACCTGCCGCCAGTTTCCGATAATCTGAACAAGAGGAGCAAGCACTTTGCCACCAAGAATTGAGGCGACAATCATCCCTGAACCATGTATCTCTCCCTTCAGGGTCAGCCAGCAACCCATGCCAAGCAAGAGAGAACTCAAAAGGCTCTGCACCAGTTTGGAAAGAGCTGAATTGGTTCCGGCATGATCAGATGCTTCGGCTTGCTGGACGAGAAACTCCTGCTGGCGCCCCATCCAGCGCTTATGGATATGATCAAGCATCCCCATCGACTCAATAACCTGCGCATTACGTATCACTCCGTCAGCATAACTCTGTGCCCCCGCAGCACTCCGGTTTGCAGCCAGAAGAGGCTCACGGATGCGACGTTCATTGAAAAAACCAATCCCGAACTGCACCAGAGCACCGGCAACAGCAAACCAGCCAAGAGAAGGGGCCATAAGAAAAAGCAGCACCAGCACCAGCAGAGCAAGAGGAGTATCAACAACAGCAAGCAGTGCCTGCGAAGGAAGAAACTCACGAATGACCTTGAGATCACGCAGCGCCTGAGCACCCGCAGCCGGAATATTCTGAACACGGGCGGTAAAAATCGCACTGAAGACATGTTCACGCAGCGACCTGTCGAGCTTCATGCCCGCATCATGCATCACCTGCCGGCGCACCCATTCAAGCGCCTCAAGCAGTACATAGATGCCAACCACAAGAAGGGTAAGCATCAACAGCGTCGAATGACTGCGGCTGTTGACGACACGATCGTACACCTCCATCATGTAAGCACTCGGTGCAAGCACCAGAACGTTGACGATAATGCTGAAATAAAACGTATGCTTGAGAAAGGGAAAAAGCGACACAAGCGCCTCGCGCAATGGCGATTTTACTTTAACTCCTTTCACAAAAAGAAAATCTAAAATTATACATCCCTGAACTCATCAATTTGCCATAAAAAAAGCCCCCGTATCTGGAGGTTAAGTGTTGGAACTCAACACAAGCCAATAACTACGGAAACTTAAGTGTGGAAGATACAAAAAAAATTACAAAAAATAGCCACCATATCTATTCGGATGAGTCAACCGATGACTGCATTAGGGAGCGTATTCGACTGGCATTGTTTTCCGCATGTCTACAGAATGTTCTGTGCCATGCGGAAAAACAATTTTCCTCTACTTTTTTGAAATAACCACATTCCATTTCATATCACCGACACTCACTTGTACCGTAAGCGGTAGAGCGCCCGCTGGCGGCTGATTGAGTGTGAAGCTTTTTGACTCTGCATTATACTGTATCCAGTTCGGCAAATCAACACCATTTTCAAGAGAAGCCCGCACGGCACCCTTGTTCGCAGTCATCATACCCTTGACTTGTGCCGGAAGAGGAATGGTAAATGATGATCCTGAATTAAGCAGTTCACCCGGAACTGCGACAGTAATAACGCCAGTTTTCTGCCGGGTTGAGGGCGCAACCATTTTGACAGTGACACCCGCCGAACCACCTCTGCC
>JBAXFV010000285.1:0-1802 GCA_037139755.1 Chlorobiaceae bacterium | reverse complement strand
GGCCAAGACCGCTGGCATTTGTCGTATAGGGTGTTGTCGGGAGGTTTCCGCCGTATATCGAAGAACATCCCGTTGCATTACCGATAACAAGACGGTCGCCGAACAACTGAGTCATGAGTTTGATATACGGTGTTTCACCGCATCCGGAGCAGGCGCCGGAAAACTCGAAGAGAGGTACCTGAAGCTGCTGTTCCTTGATCAGCTTTAAATTGATGTTGTTTCGGTCAAAGTCCGGAATATTCAGATAATAATTCCAATTGTCAACCTCGGTTTCACGAAGAGGCGGCTGCGGATTCATGTTGAGGGCCCTTTTTCCCGGGGTGTTTTTATCCCGAGCAGGGCAGACATGAGCACAGACTTCGCATCCGGTACAATCTTCAGGGGCAATCTGAATGGTATATTTCATCCCTTCCCAACTGTTCCCTTTTGCTTCAGCAGATTTAAACGTGCGCGGTGCATTGCCGATGTATTTCTGATCATACACCTTGGCGCGTATAGCAGCGTGCGGGCATACAAGGGTGCATTTCGCACACTGGATGCACAGCTCTGGTTCCCAGACCGGAATTTCATCGGCAAGGTTGCGCTTTTCAAATTTTGAAGTTCCAGTCGGGTAGGTTCCGTCCACAGGCAGTTCGCTGACAGGAATGTTGTCACCTTCGCCGGAAATGATTTTTGCCAGGACGTTGCAGACAAAATCAGGAGCCTCTCCGACAATAGGCTGACGAAGTTTTTTTGCACTGTCTGCAACAGCTCCGATGATGACTTGATGCAGATTGGAGAGGGTATTATCTACCGCCTGTATGTTCTGGTTTACAACGTCATCACCTTTTTTCCCATAAGTTTGTCTTATGGAGGTCTTGATTTTTTCTACAGCCTCTTCACGGGGCAGCACCCCGGATATGGCAAAAAAGCAGGCCTGCATAATCGTGTTGATACGCTGGCCCATGCCGCTCGCGATTGCTACTTTATAGGCATCTATGGTATAAAGTTTCGCCTCTTTGCGGATCAGGTGCTCCTGAACAATCTTCGGCAGTTTGTCCCAGAGTTCCTCGGCAGCATAGTGAGAGTTCAGAAGCAGGGTTCCCCCCTTCTTGAGATATTTGACCAGATCGACCATCTCAAGGAAGACCCAGTGGTGGCATCCGATAAACTGTGCTTCGGTAATCAGATAGGCAGAACGAATCTCCTGGGGTCCAAACCGCAGGTGCGACGTGGTAATTGAGCCCGCTTTCTTGGAATCGTAGACAAAATAGCCCTGGGCAAAGTTCGGGGTGTTTTCACCAATAATCTTGATGCTGTTTTTATTGGCGCCGACGGTGCCGTCCGATCCAAGTCCGTAAAAGATAGCACGGAACATTTCATCCGGTTCGATCAAGAAAGAATAATCATAGTCAAGACTTGACTTGGTCACATCATCGTTGATGCCGACCGTGAAATGATTTTTCGGTGTCACGGAAGCCATGTTGTCGAACACGGATTTGACCATAGCAGGCGTAAATTCCTTGGATGAAAGACCATATCTACCTCCGATAATGGTTGGCATGGTTTTCAGCAGCCCATTCTGTACGCCTTCGAACAGGGCATTGACAGTATCAAGGTAAAGTGGTTCTCCAGCACTTCCCGGTTCTTTGATGCGGTCAAGAACAGCGACAGAGGTAACAGTAGGGGGAAAAGCTTTTACAAAGCGTGTAATATCGAATGGACGGAAAAGTCGGGCATGAATGACACCGACTTTTTCACCCTGCCCGTTGAGATATTCCATGGTTTCACGGGCGGTTTCAACCCCGGAACCCATCAAAACA
>JBAXFV010000284.1:0-1808 GCA_037139755.1 Chlorobiaceae bacterium | reverse complement strand
CTGCTAGTCCCCATGCTCCAAAATCCTTGTTGTAGCCGAAAGAGAGCCCTACAGGCAAACGTGTTTTGCTGAATTTTCCACTTCCGCTCTCAGAGACGTTGTTTGCATTTGTTTGATTAGCGAAATAGGTTTCAGTGCCCTCATTATATGGTGTGTAAGTGCCTATAGTGAATTTGCCATTAATTGCACCGGTGATTAATCCTGCATTGAACCCTTCAAACGGACTCTGCGCATACGAAGGGCTGGAGATCAATACGGCTGACAGTAAACAAAAAAAATAGCGTTTCATATTTTTTACGTTTCAGTTTGAAGGGCGTATATCCAAAAGTTATTACTTCAAGTGTAATATATGGTTAAAAATAAATACACTGGTAAAGTATTTTGCTGTGAGTATACAAGAAAGAATAAAACAGGATATGGGTAACAACTGGACAATAAGCAGATGCGACTCTATCGGTAACGGTCGGAATACAGGTGATACTAATATTGCGTGTTAATGCCTTCTTTGCTTGGCGATGGCTTATATTCCCTGAAAAGTATGTGCTGCAACAAAAGCCGAACCAATGAGCATTATTCTTCTTGACATAGGCAATGTGCTGGTAACGGTTGATTTTATGAGCTTTTGCCGGGCAGTTGCAATTGACCTCAATGCAGGCCAGGAAGAGATTTTCCGGAAATACTGTACCGGTGAACTGAAAGAAAAGCTTGAAACCGGCAGGATGGGGCCTCTTGAATATCTTGCCATGATAGCCCGTGATCCGCAGGTCAAAGCTCTGCCTCTGAAGGTAATCAGGCTGCACTGGGAGAATATTTTTGAACCGCAGGAGGGTGCTGTTGAGGCTGTCAGGTTTCTCAGACAGAAGCATTCGCTCTGGATCATGAGCGATACGGATCCACTCCAGTTTACGTTTTTGCTCAATAATTACCCGTTACTCCGAAGTGCTGATCGGTACTATCTTTCCTTTGAGCATGGAAGAATGAAAAGCAGTGTCGAAGCTTTCAGCCATGTTCTCGAAAGTTCAGGACGTGAGGCTGATGAGTTTATCCTGATTGACGACAAGCCGGAAAACACTGCATCTGCCTCTAAAGCAGGTATCAGAAGCATACTGTTTAAAAGCTGGCCGGATACACTTGCTTTACTTTGAGAAAACAAGGAATGACCATGTGGGGAAGAATGGAATTTTGCAAATTTTGTTGTTATGGTTTCTTCTGTGTCGCAGCTTTGTGCGCTTTTGACCGGAATGCTGTAGCTTCTGCGGCTGACAAACCGAAAAGCTGGCTTCAGCGGGAGCAGTTTACAGGTGATTGGGCTGGCGGTCGTGCCGCTCTTGCGGATTGCGGAATCTCGCCCTACATGACCTGGACGTCACAAATGATACACAACCTTGATGGTGGTTTGCGTTCCGGCACCGATGTGGGCGGTGTGATTGAGTTCGGCGCTGATCTTGATCTTGAAAAACTGGGAACATGGAACGGCGCGACGATTCATGCCAGCGCATTCTGGATCTATGACAACGACGATCCCTCCGCTGACATTGTTGGCAACTTTGACGAGGTGAGCAACCTCACCGCGCAGCGAAGTGTCAGATTTTATCAGGCTTACGTAAAGCAGAACTTTTTGGCCGGAAAGGTAACGGCAAAAATCGGGCAGCTTGCGCTTGACGACGACTTTATGATTTCCTCGAACTCTTCCATGTTCCTGAATGCTTCATTCGGCTCCATGCCCGTTCTTTCAGCGAACACGAAGGCCCCCCTTTATCCGTTAGGCGCTTTCGGCGCCTGGGCGCAGATGAATTTCACCAGTGCGT
>JBAXFV010000283.1:0-1829 GCA_037139755.1 Chlorobiaceae bacterium | reverse complement strand
AGGATAATTCAGCTTGAAAGCAACCTCATAAAACATTACTGGTATGAACACTGCTGTCAATAATGAACCAAGGATCAGTGCGGTTGCAATCACTGACGAGGCGATTTCCGCAACTCTTGATGACGGGAGAACTATCACTGTTCCCCTGACATGGTCATGGCGTTTAACCGAAAGCTCCGTGGAGCAGAGAAACAACTTTGAGATCATTGGTAACGGTATCGGCATTCACTGGCCTGATATTGACGAGGATATCAGTGCAGAAGGGATGCTTTATGGAGTGCCCGCACAGAGATCAAGAAGAAAGATATCGGCTTAACAAAAAACGCCTTTGGAACAAGAACCACTCCAATGCCAACATGGTTGTAACGATTGGCGGGAATGTTGTTGTGGCGGAAGACTGACCAGCAGTGCTTTTTTTTGAAGAATTCAACAGGAAAAGGTCCCGTTAAAGATTTTTCGAATGTTTGCATAATGGAGAAGGAGGGTAAAGACACGGATGAACTACAGGCATTTATCGACGAGCAAAAAGCTCTGGATCCAGAGTTTGCCGAGTCTTATGATGAAGGGTATGAAGAGTTCAAGACAGGGGTGCTCCTTCGTCAGGCACGCGCGAGTGATACCCAAAACTCCAATACATAAAAAAGATAAACTCTGACGAGCTGCTATCTTTATAGTCTATTACTTGGCAATGGTGACGGAGTTCACTTGCCGGTCTGACGCTGCAAGTTCCAGAACCGGTCGTAGACGATAGAAGGGCTGAGGATCTCGTCGCTCATCACCTGCTTCAGGTGCTTGCTGTACTTCTCCTGCGGGATTTTCGAGAACAGCGAAATGCCCAGGCCGAAATGCTCGTCAGGATTCCTCCTCATGCCCAGAAGGTCGAGGATAGTCGGTGCGATGTCGAAATGGGTCATCGTGTCGCGGGTCGGCTTACGTTTGTCAGCAGTAATCATCTTGAAGTAGATACGACGGTCGCGGGCGAAGTTGTTCTTGATCTGTTCATCGCTTGCCATGAAGAGGTGGTCTCCCATGATGATGATGTCCGTATCCTCGAGTACGCCTTCAGCGATCAGCTTTCCTACCATGGCGGCCAACTGCCTCGAAGTGTAGCGGAACGCTCCCGTGAAGCTCGAATGTGCCTCGTCACTGTTGCACCTTGGAGAGGGGAACCCGTCAGGACAATGGGTGTCGACGGTGATCAGGGAGACGACGAACGGCCGTTTCCTGGCCCTTTCGGCCATGATGATCTTGTAAGCCTCTTCAAGCAGGGTGTCATCCTGGATGCCATCGCCCCAAGTGGTGAACAGGCTTTTGTCCACGCCACGACTGAGCCACTCTTCACGACCGATGGCGTAGTTGTAATGGTGGCTTAAAAAGAACTTGTCCATGTCCGCGAATTTGAGGTCAGGTCCGGTCAGGAAGTATTGGGTATATCCCTTTTTGGACAGGATGTCGCTCAGGCAGAGCAGGCTCGGGCATAAGCCCTTCTGTGCGAAATTGCCCATAAAATTCCCTTCTTCCTTGAGATTGTAGTAGAATGGCTTGAGGGGTACTCCGCTTTGGCTCGAGATGATGCCGGCGATGCTCCAGCCGGTTCCCGGCGCCTGGCGGAAATCCTTCACCTTGTTGCCCGGAAGCTCCTCGATCTCCTTGATGGCGTTGAAGTTCCCCGGCCTGATCTCTGCAAGGTCGGTCTCAAGCGATTCCACATAGATCAGTACCAGATTTTTCTTTTTTGCCGGGAGCTTGAACCGCTGTTTCGAAGGGTCGGCGTACAGCCCTGAAAAGATGTCGCGCCCGAATCGCGATGCGATGTACTGGGGGATGTG
>JBAXFV010000282.1:0-1835 GCA_037139755.1 Chlorobiaceae bacterium | reverse complement strand
CCTAACCTGATCGATTAGGAATAAAAAAAGCTCTCAACTTATAGACTAACGTGTTATATTGAAATGGGTAACGTCGAAATTACCACCCAGCATAACACAACCCAATAGGTAGAGAGCTTTATGGCAAAAGATACACGGTTTCAGGATAAAAAAGAACAGAAAATCAGTGCAATTCAGCCAACTGATGAACGCATGACCGGTAGAGCCGGATTGGCCCTGTTTGAGGCATATATTCGCAACATCCAGATTCTGCCTCTGATTGATCGATGGTTTGGCTCGATGCGCAAAAACAGCAAAGGTCTTGCTATCACTGAGTTGTTTGTTCAGTTGTTCTGTTTTTTCATGGACGGCACCAGTCGCCATATCACTTGGTTTGATCATCTAAAGGCGGATGAGGGTTATGCCGGAGTCATTGGCAGCAGCAATCTGGCGTCGTCTCATACGATCAAACGATTGTTCAGCAAGTTTTCATTTGTGCGTGGATTCCTGTTTCGGCGACTACTGCAGCACCTCTTCATCTGGCGACTCAAGATTACGAAGCCGAAGGTCATTATGCTCGGCATGGATACCATGGTGCTCGACAATGATGATGCTCCCAAACGGCACGGTGTACAACCGACTTACAAGAAGGTCAAAGGTTTTCATCCCCTGCAGCTGAATTGGGGTCGATTCTTTGTTGACGCAGTATTCCGGGGAGGCAAGAAGCACTCCAATCATGGTGATACCGCCGATAGTATGCTGGTTTATATCGTTGAGAAAATCCGCAAAGAGTATCGTCCCGATGTACCGATTATCGTACGAATGGATGCTGGCTTTTATGATCACGAGTTGTTTGAAATTATGGAGTACCTCAAGGTCGGTTACTACTGTGGTGGCAAGCACTATCCCAATGTCATGAATGCCGCAGGGTTGGCCACAGACTGGCAGACTTTTACTTCCAAGGATCAAAGAGAGATCTGGCAGTATACTGAATTTAAAACAAGACAAGGTGGATGGCACAAAGCCCGCCGAACAATCTATAGCCGCTTGATCCAGCATGGCACGCAGTTGGCTTTGCCGGGCCTGGTCAAGGATAGCATCATCATCACAAATCTCGGAATGGGTGGACAACTTGACGAACAGCTCCGTAAGGCTGGCCAAGAGCATCTCCTGTCAGCTCATACTATTCTTGCCGAGTATCATCAACGGGGCGCTGATGAACTGGCCAACAGAGCCCTGAAAAACTTTGGGCATGAGCAGTTACCATTCAAGCGCTTCGCCGCTAACACTGCCTGGTATTATATGATGTGTGTGAGCCATAACTTGTTCGAGGCGTTCAAGGAAGATGTCAGTGCACCGGTCATTTCGGTAAGCGCCTACGCTGACACCTTCCGCCGTCAGCTCATCGATACGGCAGGCAAGATTGTCCGTCATGCGGGGAAAATGATCATGAAAGTGCCAAGAGCTACGTTTGAACGATTACAGCTCGATCGTTTGTTTGCAGCCTGTCAGAGTGCACCGGTAATGACTGGTTAAAAAACCAGTTTTGATGGGATGATGAGCCTCGTTTATTATGGGAGAGGTACGCTCGGCAAGATCAAAAAGAGTGTTAATACAGTATCGATCGGATACATGCCAGATGATTCAGGCAGAAAACCTGCATTTCTGAATGTCCGGATAATAATTTCTGATCAGTTCAGCTATCGCTATCATATTATTGCATTTTATGGCGATCTGAACTGTCCGGATTATTACTTATCGCTCAACTTAGGTTATACTCAAAAGTCAAATCTCTGTCTCCTGGAGAAAATAAATTGCCCTGTCGTCACCAGCCCGATATCTCCTTAGACCTGCAA
>JBAXFV010000281.1:0-1844 GCA_037139755.1 Chlorobiaceae bacterium | reverse complement strand
GAGCAGTCGGCAACAGGGTTTCGACCGGCAGTGGCATCAGGCACGCCAGCGTGAGCTGTTACAAAAAAAATGTATTGTCTTGAACGCCACTCGTATGCTGTTCAGCCGATGCGAACAGATAACATGGAGAGCGATCCTCCCTCAATTCCCTCAACCGGAAAACTCACCTGTTCATCCTCTCGCCGCAGGCCAAGCACATAAAGCAGGGGAAGGAAGTGATCGGGCGAAGGAACGGAACGTCGTGCATCCTCTCCCAGAGTTTCGTATGCGACAAGTTCACGATCTTTTCCTTTAAGCATGAGTTTTCTTGCGGCAGATTCAAATCGAAGCGCCCAGTCGAATGGAGGTATGTTGTCATTTCCCCAGGCATAGGCTCGAAGGTTATGAACAATATTGCCGCTTCCAACGATCAGCACACCTTCGTCTCGAAGCGGCTGGAGAAGCTGACTAATCTCATAATGAAACTCAGGAGGGTTCCGGTCATCAATGCTGAGCTGAACGACCGGAATATCGGCGTTCGGAAAAACATGGCAAAGCACGGCCCATGTGCCGTGATCGAGACCTCGCTGTTTATCGACACGAACGTCAAGTGGCTGAAGAAGTTTTTGTACCTGTTCGGCAAGTTCAGGACTGCCCGGAGCTGGCCAGGTAACCTCGAAAAGTTCTTGAGGAAACCCGTAGAAATCGTGTACTGTTTCAGGTGAGAGACTTCCCGATACCGCAGTTTCAGGCCCGAACCAGTGGGCAGATATGGCAAGTATCGCTTTTGGTCGCGGGATGCTTTGCCCGAACCTGCGCCAGCTTTCGGTGTATGCATTCGACTGAATCGCATTCATCGGATTACCATGCCCTAAAAAAACAGCCGGCATTAACTCTCTTATTACCGCGCTCATGGATAGATATTCATTATTTTTGTTGCGACTTGACAAGTTCAACATCCAGCGAAATGTCAACCTCTTTTCCAACAGTTACTCCGCCCGTTTCCAGACAAGTCCATAATTCAAGACTCAATACCGAAAAAAGGGGTGAAGAGCTACGATGCTTTCGACTCAATCACCTCTTTTGCCAATTTCGATAACACCAAATCTGCATTATAAATATCTACCATCACCACTTCGCCTCCACTACTTTCAATGGTAAATCCCTCTCCGTGCAAAACTTGCTCGGGAATACCTGAAAAGTTTTTCCGATAAAACAGGATGCTCCCTGTTTCTGGATCAACAGTTATTTCAAGTCCCGTCTTCACGAGCACCCCGTCGTCATGCCGCAATCGTCACACACTTTGCAGGTGCCATTCTGCTTGACGCGCATGGAGCCGCAGTTTTCGCACTGCTCTCCGGTATAGCCCTGCACTTTAGCCTGATAAACCTGGCTTTGACGTGTTGCCTTGTGTGCGGGCTCAACATGCACGGCCTGTGATGGCTCAACAACTGTAGCATGACCATTCTCTCCGTTGCTCTCCAGCAACTCGTCAACTGCCTTCACGTGCACAAAATCCTTGCGCCCAAGATAGTCGTAGCCGATTGAGCGGAAAACGTAGTCAAGAATGGAAGTCGAATTCTTGATAACATTGTGCCCCTGCACTGCGCCTGCCGGCTCAAAGCGGGTAAAGGTGAAGCTGTCAACCAGCTCTTCAAGCGGCATGCCATATTGCAGCGCCTTGGAGGCAAGCACAGCAAAACAGTTCAGCAGCCCCTTGAACGAAGCGCCCTCCTTGTACATATCAATAAAGACTTCACCAAGAGAACCATCATCGTACTCCCCTGTTCTGAGAAACACCTTGTGGCCGCCAACATAGGCTTCGCGGATATAGCCTTTTCTCCGTTTGGGCAGCATCCGTCGCT
>JBAXFV010000280.1:0-1874 GCA_037139755.1 Chlorobiaceae bacterium | reverse complement strand
CATTTCTTATGGTTACAAAGCACTTGTCGATACCTGGAAATCCGATGTTCCCCTTCGCGACAAGCAACTCAGCAGCGCAACGTTCACACTCTCCGGCGACCGCAACGACCACTTTTATGGGGGTGGCTACATCAGCGGCAATATTGGCCTGACCACAGGTGCCCTTCATGAATCCGTTGCTAACACAGAAAACAACTATACCCGGTTAAATTATGGCATCACCCGTGTGCAGCGCCTTGCCGGGAGAATCAATCTCGACGTTTCATTAAGTGCCCAGAGAGCAATGAACAATCTGGACTCCAGCGAGAAATTTTCTCTTGGCGGGCCGAACGGTATTCGCGCCTATCCAGTCGGAGAAGGGGCCGGGGACGAAGGGCAACTTATCAGCACCAATCTTCGTTACAATATGCCAGCAGCGGCCGCTTTGGGCGCCTTTCAGATAAGCTGCTTTTTCGATGCTGGTCGTGTGAGGCTCCAGAAGAATGAAGGAGTTTCCCCCAATACGGCTACAAACCTCAACAATTACTGGATACAGGGAGCCGGACTTGGCTTTAACTATTCATACCTTGCGAAATTTGCACTGCGCGGCAGTTGGGCGCATGTGATTGGCGACAATCCCGGGCGAAGTAGTGCCGGCAATAACGCTGACGGACATAACGACAAGAGCCGATTCTGGATGCAGGCCACGGCTTATTTTTAGTTTTTTCAAACAAACCAAACAACCCAATGAAACAAGCGATTAAAACACTCTTTTTCCTGATTTTTGTTCTCTCCGCAACTGTTGTCAACGCCGAAGGATTGAAGGTCGGCCACATCGACATGCAACGGGTTTTTGCAGAGAGTAACCCTGGAAAAGAGGCTCGTGACCAGTATACAGCAAAAGCAAAAAGCTATCAGGATCAGCTCAACGTCACGATAGAAAGCAATAAAAAACTGAAGGAAGAGATTGATGCTGCGTTGAAACAGGTGAAAAAAGGGCAAAAGCCTTCGCAAAGCATTCTTGACAAGCAGAAAAAGTATGGCGCCCGTGAGCGAGAGCTTCAGAACACCCTTGCCGGTTACCAGAAAGAGCTTAAAGCGTATGATGGCGAGCTGACCCGCAAACTCATGGAAGAGTTCTCTCCGCTTATCGAACAGTTTGCGAGCGCCAATAACTACGACTATCTCATTCGCAACTTCGACGCTCTCCTTTTTGCAAACAAGAAAAATGATGTGACCGATACGCTCATCAGTGCATTCAACAATAAAAAAACCAAGCCATAATGGAACAGCAGAACATGCCGCTTTTTTACCAGAATCCAGTAGCCCTTAACAAGGAGGCTCATGCCGATATGACCGTAAGCCCAAGCCCGACGGGGTACAGATTTGCAGCATCTACTCGTGCGATCATGATTGCCGCCGTAGAATTTTTCGACGCCGGGCGTCAGTTTCCGATCATCTTCAGCGCCTCAGCAGATGGCGCCATTTTTCCGGTAGCTCTGCTTGGGCTTGAAGAGAACGAAAACCTTTTTGTTGATTCAGAAGGAACATGGATCGCGCAGTACATCCCGGCCTATCTCCGGCGTTACCCGTTTATTACCACCGACGGCGCAGAGGGGCAGACCACGGTCTGTTTTGATCAGGCGTTTGACGGCTTTAATCTTGAAGGCGGCCTTCCGCTTTTTGAAGATGGAGAACCAACCGAAAAAACCCGCGAGATTCAGGCATTTCTTCAGGACTATCTGGTGCAAATCCGGCAGACTCGTGAGTTTGGAGCCATGCTGCTCAAAGAGGGATTGCTCAAGCAGATTGATGCGCAGGCAAACATGGAGAGCGGCAAGAGCTATGCACTGAACGGCATGCTGGTGGTGGACGAGCAGAAGCTGACCCAGTTG
>JBAXFV010000279.1:0-1879 GCA_037139755.1 Chlorobiaceae bacterium | reverse complement strand
GACTATACTGATGCCGTCCCCTATCTGGAGAACTTTACCCCGACCAGCCTGACGGAAAAGGAGATTGCCTCCTCAGGCAGTTCGGAGATTGTGAGGGAGACCATCGACAAGCTCCAGGCACCGGGGCGGCAACTGATTCTGGTCTCCAGCGCCGAGAGCGAGATGATCGGCAGCGACCACGAGCGGATGCTGACCATGAAGTACCCCGATGTCCGCTTTTTCCCCTCAAACTCCCTTGGCGAAGATGAGTGGCAGGGACGCGACCGCGCTCTGGTGTGGCTCAATGAGACCTTTGGCGACAGCAGCCCAGCTTCCGTAAAGCCCGGCACGGTCTCCATTATCGGCCCCACCTACGGCTGCTTCAACAGCCCCTCCGATCTGGCCGAAATCAAGCGGCTCATCGCTGGAGTTGGAGGAGAGCTGCTGCATGTCTACCCCTTTGAAAGCTCGCTGCACGACGTTGCCGACCTGAAAAACTCCGATGTGCTGGTGGTGATGTACCACGAATTCGGCCACGCCCTGGCGGAACAACTTGGCCGCCCGACGCTGCAGGCCCCCTTCGGCATTGGCGAGACCAAAAACTTCATTCTCGACCTTGGCCGCCTGCTGAAGCGGGAGCAGGAGGCGGAGGCTTTTTTGCAGAAGGAGAAACGCACCACCCTCAAGCCGCTCTGGGATCTCTGGCGCGGGCCGCAGGCGGAGTGGTTCCCGACCATCCGGTTCGGCGCCACCGCCGCAAAAACCTACGCCCTCGGCCTTGAAACCTTTCTGGCGGGAGAGATGGGGATGCAGTGCCTCTTCAGCCACGATACCGCCAAAGCCGACAACACCCTCATCCGGGAGGAGATTCAGCAGAAACAGCCGCAGTTCCTCTTCGGCAGAATTGTCGATAAAATCTATCTGGCCGAACTTGACTCGAAAAGCCGATTCATTCCGGCAGGCTTCCCCGGCCCCATCGTGCGTCGCGCGCTCGGCACCCCCTTCATGGGCCACAGCGGAGCCATCTATCTCTTGCAGGAGATTGTCAACTCCCTCTACGACATGCTCTTCAACTTTCTCCCACTCAACCGCCGCACCGCCGTGGAGGAGCCTGCGCAGAAGGTTGCCTGGAGCAGCGAAGCCAATGCCCTTTTGAATGAGATGGTGAAAAAGGCCCCCTTCATCAGCCAGATCTCCTACGGAAGGGAGCTGAAACGGAAAGCGGAGCTGCTCACGCTGAAACAGGGCAGAGAGTGCGTCACGCCGGAGCTGCTGCAGAGTATCAACTGATTTGGAAGAGTTTGATTTTTTGCGTATCGTCCAAGTCCACATTACGGAACCGGGGAAACCACTCCTGATGAATTTCAGAGAGTGAAACAGCCCCCCCGGCCCGACAGTACTAACGTAAAGAGGCTGCATAGATATTTTCATGGAGAGAGCTTGTACTCTTCCCGTGAAGTGAAACGACAGGAACAAGCATGTCTGACAATCAGGAACCACTGGCTGTAATAGCCCTTACCCTTCCGGACGGGAGTGTTAAAACATTTCCCACCGGCTCAACCGGCAATGACGTTGCGCTCTCTATCGGACGCAAACTTGCCCAGGATGCCCTGGCGCTCAAGGTTGACGGTGTTGCCATTGACCTCAGCACTCCCCTTACCGCCAATGCGGCAATAGAAATTATCACCTTCAGCTCCCCCGACGGGCCGAATATCTTCTGGCACAGCTCAAGCCACCTTATGGCCCAGGCGATTGAGGAGCTTTACCCAGGCAGCAAATTCGGCGCTGGCCCCTCCATTGAGCAGGGGTTCTACTACGATGTCGCCTCTCCACACCGTTTTCGCGAAGAGGATCTCCGCAAGATTGAAGAGAGGATGCTGGAGATCAGCAAGCGCGATAT
>JBAXFV010000278.1:0-1892 GCA_037139755.1 Chlorobiaceae bacterium | reverse complement strand
ATGAATTTCTTTGCTGGAAATCGGGGCGTCATTTTTTTCTGGTTTCGGCAGTTTCCGGAGTGTCTCACCGGAGTTCTTTTTTTACGATACAAAATTTTTTTCTTTATTACCGTGTATCAATAATTAATTCAGTTTTCTCTTCTTATGCCAGTATATCAAAGGCATGCGCCCTACCTTCTCAAGCCGCTTTTCAGGGAGATTCATGCCGACACGGAAACCCCTGTTTCGGTTTACCTCAAACTGCAGCGCCCTTTTTCATGTCTGCTCGAATCGGTTGAGGGGGAAGAGCATCTTGCCCGTTTTTCCTATATCGCCATAGATCCGATTGCTATTTTGAAAGGCTCAGTTGACGGGCTGACTGATCTTGAGATACGTGATGAAAAATTCAGTGATCTTCGTCAAATTGCCGGTGAAGAGGCGAATCTTCGTCTGAAAATCGACCGATGCCTTGCTGCATTTGATACCGAAGAGATACCCAGGAAAAAAAACGGAACGCCACAGATGATCACCTCTGGTGTTTTCGGCTATTTCGGGTACGATGCCATGCACCTTGTTGAAAGGATTCCCAAGCCTGATCTGGAAGATCCTGCAGGTATGCCGGATATTTTTCTTCTCTTCTGTGATACGCTTGTGGTTTTCGACAATGTGATGCGCAAGGTTTTTATTGTCTCCAATTATCTTGATGAGAGCGATAAACCTGCTGCGTTGAAAAAGATAGAGCTGATTGCCGAACAGATGTTCCGACCACTGGGGCGTGAAGAGATTTCATTCCGGGCCGAACAGCCTGAGCAGGTGGTTTCCAATACTTCAAGAGAAGAGTATCTGCAGAAAGTGAACAGGGCCAAAGAGTACATTGTTGCCGGAGATATTTTTCAGGTACAGATTTCACAGCGTCTCTGCCGTCCTCTTCATACTCGATCGTTCGATGTTTACCGGATGCTCCGAACCATCAATCCTTCGCCCTATCTTTACTATTTTAACATGAAGGAGTTCGAGATTGTCGGTTCATCACCTGAATTGCTGGTGAAGGTTGAGCGCGACAGCAGCGGGCGGCGTATGGTCGATACCCGACCTATTGCAGGAACAAGGCATCGCGGCAGCAGTTTTGAAGAGGATGAGCGCAATGCCCGTGAGTTGCTTGCCGATGAAAAAGAGCTGGCGGAGCATCTCATGCTGATCGATTTGAGCAGAAACGATATTGGCAGAATTGCCAAAATCGGCACGGTCGATACGAATGAGATGATGGTTATTGAAAAATATTCGCATGTGATGCATATTGTCAGTAATGTGCGGGGTGAACTCCGGGACGATCTTGGCACCATGGATGCATTCTGGTCCTGTTTTCCGGCGGGTACGCTCACCGGCGCACCAAAGGTTCGTGCCATGGAGATCATTTACGAGCTTGAGAAGGAAAAAAGGGGATTATACGGTGGTGCTGTCGGGTTTCTTGACTTCAAAGGAAATCTCACGACGGCAATTGCAATCCGTACAATGGTTATCGAGAATGAAACCATTTATTTTCAGGCGGCCGGAGGTATTGTGGCCGATTCAAAGCCGGAATCAGAATATGAAGAGACGATGAATAAAATGAAGGCCGGTATAACGGCTGTTGAATCTATTGAGGCTTTAGCACACGATTAAAACGATTAACTTCTGTTACCGATGAAAAAGAAACAATCATTAATGAAATACCTGCTTCTGGTTTTTGCAGGTGTGGCAGTGGGCGCTCTTATTTTTTCAAACCTGGAATTTAACGTCTCCTTTAACGGGACAAGTCTCTCCAGCAAGCCCAATTTTGCTGAGGCAACGAATAATATTGAAAATTATCCGATTCAGTCGCTGAAGAGCTTTAACGAGGCATTTGTGCAGATTGCCGAGTCGGCAACGCCGTC
>JBAXFV010000277.1:0-1913 GCA_037139755.1 Chlorobiaceae bacterium | reverse complement strand
AACGGGCTTGGCCTGAAAAAGGTGACTGTTCCCATCGGCGTCATTGGCATCATCTACGAAGCAAGGCCAAACGTCACCTTCGACGTCTTCGCCCTCTGCCTGAAATCGGGCAACGCCACCGTGCTGAAAGGCGGCAGCGATGCCATGTACTCCAACATCGCCATCGTGGAGCTTATCCATACCGTTCTGAAGGAGCACGGCATCAACCCCGATACCATCTACCTGCTGCCCGCAGAACGCGAAGCCGCAGCCATCATGCTCAATGCCGTTGGCTACATCGACATGATCATCCCCAGAGGGAGCCAGAAGCTGATAGACTTTGTGCGCGACAACGCCAAGGTTCCCGTCATCGAAACCGGCGCAGGCATTGTGCACACCTATTTCGACAAAAGCGGCGACCTTGAGCTTGGCAAACAGGTGATCTTCAACGCCAAAACCCGTCGTCCCAGCGTATGCAACGCGCTCGACACTCTCATCATCCACCACGACCGTCTGGGGAACCTCCCTGCTCTCGTTGAGCCGCTTCTGGAAAAGCAGGTGCTGCTCTTTGCCGATGAGGCCGCTTTTGACGCCTTGCAGGGGCACTACCCTGATGCGCTCCTTCAGTTAGCCGAACCCGAACATTTCGGCACCGAGTTCCTCTCCCTGAAGATGTCGGTGAAAACTGTTGCATCGCTTGAGGAGGCCCTGGAACATATTGCGCACTACAGCTCCCGCCACAGCGAAGCCATCATCTCTACCGATGCCGCCACAACCGCCACCTTCCTGAAACGGGTCGATGCCGCCGTGGTCTATGCCAACACCTCAACCGCTTTTACTGATGGCGCACAGTTCGGGCTTGGCGCGGAGATAGGCATCAGCACCCAGAAGCTGCACGCACGCGGGCCGATGGCGCTGAAGGAGCTGACGACCTATAAATGGATTATTGAGGGGAACGGGCAGGTGAGGCCGGTGTGATGGGGTGGAGAAATGTGCTTGGTGGATTAGATGGATTGGGATAAACCAGCAAGTGCCGTGCTATGTTTTTTGGATGATTTTGATGTTGTATTTATAGAGAAGGGCGTTTCTGCTTTAAGCTATAACCGGACACTATTAATATGATTATTAATATTTATGATAACATTGAGCGTATTAGAGATGAGTGGAGAGATTTACAAGAGAAAGGACAATGTTTTATATTTCAGCAATATGAGTGGGCTGATACAATAAGTAAAATGCGCCTCAAATCGATTATCACTACCCGCAAAATACATTCTTAAAACGACTTGCAAGATTGTGCCTTCTCAACAATCGGACACCAGTGATATAAAGGATAGAATTATGACAACTCAAGCAATACATATATGTCAGGCGGCAGAGCAACTATCGCCAAGAGAAAGAATTGAAGTTATTGAACATCTGTTTTATTCTCTTGACTCTAAAAGTGAAAGAGAAAAAATTGATTTGCTTTGGGCTGAGGAATCAGAACGTAGGCTTTCGGCTTATGAACGGGGTGAAATGAAGGCAATTCCAGCAGAAGAAGTATTTAATAAACTGGAATCAAATAGAAAATGGAAGCATAGCTTCGAGGAATATGTCCTATAGCGATTTAACCAAATACCCATTTGAAATTCATCCTCTTTCAAAAGAAGATGGTGGTGGTTATATGATTTCATTTACTGACTTTTCTGAATGTATTTCAGATGGTGAAACAATAGCGGAAGCAATTGAAAATGGCATGGATGCCTTACAAGAAACGATAGCTGCCCTGGAAAGCTTGAACATACCTATTCCAGAACCAGGTAGTGGTGGCACGTATAGTGGCAAGTTTATTCAAAGGGTACCTAAAACCGTTCATTCCCGTTTGATTAAGAGAGCAAAACAAGAGGGCGTCAGCATGAACTCTCTTGTAACATCCATGTTGGCAGAGAGCT
>JBAXFV010000276.1:0-1924 GCA_037139755.1 Chlorobiaceae bacterium | reverse complement strand
GCACTGAAATATTCAGCACTGCTATTCAGACTGACCATTGATGAAGAAACTTTTACTTTTTGTCTTGCCATAATGGCAAGACGATGGTCAGGTATCTCTGTGAGGAGTAGATCATAAGTGTCAATGGCCTCTTTCCATCTGCTATTCTGTATGTAGAACTGACCGAGGTCAAAAAGTGCTTCCGGCTGCTTCGGCTCAGCAACAAGCCACTCCTTGTAAGCCCTTACGGCTGGACGGTAAGTGTTGCTGTAATAGTTTTTTTTAGCCTCGGCTTCCGCTTTCAGTGCATTATTATTTGGAAACGCGCGAAGAGCTGCATCATAGAGGGAAGCAGATTCGCCC
Source organism: Chlorobiaceae bacterium (assembly GCA_037139755.1). Lineage (GTDB taxonomy): Bacteria > Bacteroidota > Chlorobiia > Chlorobiales > Chlorobiaceae > Chlorobium. The sequence goes on along the minus strand of JBAXFV010000276.1, from coordinate 1,582 downwards.
TGGTTACCCATCCATCCGAGCACTCGAGCCTTTTCGCGGTAGTAGAGAGGATCAGGATTGTTTGATGCAATCAATTTGTCGTAATAAAAAATAGCGGTCGAATAATCTCCATGCCAACTTGAAGCCCTTGCGATTGTCAACATGGCCTTCTGGTTTTCAGGGGAAAGCCGAAGAATTTCTTTATTGATTTTAACGGCTTCGGTATAGTCATTTCTTGCCATGGCAACATCGGCGAGCAAAAGAGAAACAGAAAGATCATCAGGTTTTTTGACAATCAGCTCACGATAGAGGGTTGCTGCTCGCCCATAATCCTTCATAGCGAAAGAGACATCAGCCGATGCATGCAGTACCTCTGTGTCTCCGGGATAAAGCTTTCCAAGAGAATCGAGCAGTTTGGTACTTTCCGTTTGTTCTCCTGTTGCCATAAGAGCATGGACAAAATTGAGCGCATAGTTTTTTTTAAGTACTCCTTTTTTCCAAAGTTCTCTGTAGCATGCAACTGCTTTGGAATACTGCTTGCTTTTATAGAGTACATCTGCATACTGGGACCGTATCAGATCGTTATCATTAACTAAATCTATGACCGACTCATAGAGATTCAGAGACTCCGTAAATTTTCCTGACCAACCATAGCACCTTGCAGCGTCAAGGGTAAGCCTTGTGTCATTCGGGTGGAGCTTGTGCAATCGGTCATATAACGGCGCAGCCTTTTCCGCCTGCGAGATTTTCTCAAATAGCAGAATAGCGATTTTAAGGGCATCCTCATCATCAGGATAGAGTAAAACAATTTTGTTGGCAATCTCTTCAGTGTTCTCATTTTGCTGGTCAGCCAAGCAGATACTTGCAAGATTTAGAGTTTCTTGCCGGTCAAGAGCGCCAGCCCTGAATGATTCCATCGAGTTTTGGGATACCGAAGGGGCATTAACCACAACTGTATTTGGTGATACAGCACGGCTATTTGCAGGAATACCCATCAGGGATATTCCTGCAAAAATAATAAATATAATGCTACTTGATTTCATGATTTGGAGCATAATTTAACTAAAAACAGACAGTAAGACACTAATGCGTCTTGTCAAGTTTAATCAATTTGGTGTAGTATTATATAGAGCCAAACTCTTGTCTGCCGCCAACACGTTCAAGATAATATTTATTATTATTCCTATGGTAATGGAGCGTTATTTACAAGTATTTTAATTTAAATAAAAAAAATTTCAGTTACCTCAGAGTTGTGAATCCTGAGTATGCTTAAAATAATTTATTATTGACTCGCCTGAATCTGTATTTTTATAAGTACGCCAGAAAGGTCGCTGACAGTAATTTGAAAAAGTGATTAGGTTAACCTTTCCCGACATCATTTATTTTGTTATCAACAAAAACGTTGGACTTTATTTTGATATTTTTGGTTGGTTACTAACTTAAAAGCGACATCCACTTACCCGAATCGGTTTACAGAATATACCTTAAGCAGCAAAACTTTAGGATTAAAGACAACGGAGATTCTGTGAAGTTAATAGTATCAGTTGTTAAGAAAAAGGAAATGCACCCCAATAATTGATAATGAACATTTACATAAAGTGTT
>JBAXFV010000275.1:0-1924 GCA_037139755.1 Chlorobiaceae bacterium | reverse complement strand
TCCTGACTTCATACATAAAACCCTGCAAACGCAGCAACGACAGGGGTGTGCCTTTGAAAATGGGCACTACAATGCAGTAATGTGATGTTGTATTTTACTGAATCAAAAATGGTGTGGCGCTGAGTTTTTCACCCATCACCTGATAGATTTTCCGGGCATGCATGGTAGGTTTTGACGGGATGCCATACTGGTGTCCTTTCGTTTTATGCATCAGGATGCTCTGCTGCACATGCACCAGCTCATTGCGGATGATTTCCGGCGAAAGAGGTTGGTATTGCAATTGTACCCGGTACGATAAATGTCGGATGCAGACCAGTGCCATAAAACAAATGGCCACATGTGCCTCAATTCGCCTTGGTGTCCAGTGGTAGATTGGACGAACTCTCAGATCATGCTTGGTCAAGCGGAATGTTTCTTCAATTTGCCATAACCCCCGATAATGCTCAAAGGCATCGCTTGCTGCCATGTCACCGATATTGGTGATAACCCCATGTAGTCCGTCCCACTGTTCGGCATATCTGATTTTTTCTTCATCAATGGTCACGGATTGTTGTGACAGTTGCGCGATCTTCAGATATTTTCGATACGAGGTGCTCTTGAGAAATGATTCAGGATTTTTTGATTTGTTGAGTTTCTTCTGCAGTTTATCCAGCGCCTTTTGGCGGTCATAGGCATCTTTGCTTGCCCGTTTTTTGGTGTAGCTGACCAACAGCCGACGGTTGTCCGGCAAGGCAATCTCTTTGAACCGTATGTTGTCACCCTGCTGATACCCCGCCTTGTCCAGAATCTGCTCTTTGATGCTTTCCGGCTGATTCTTCAGCCGTGCGGCAACAATGTACTGCTTTTCACTCTGCTCGATCAGTGCAAGGTTTTCCTTTGAGAGCAAGCCACTATCAGCGACAAATACCACACGGTCAACCTCAGCCATACGCTTTATCTGCTCGATGGCATCCTTGAGGGTATGACCTTCCCAGGTTGCACCATTGTAAAGCCGGTATCCAAGCGGAAATCCATGTTTGCTCACCATCATAGCCAGTAACACCTGAACTTCACTATGCTTGTTTTCCTTGCTCAATCCATTGTCGCGCAACTCATCTTCACTAAACGACTCAAAATACAGGGTCGTGCAGTCATAAAAAACGACATCGATTTTTTCGGCAAACAATCCAGTCGCAGCTTCCCATGCCTTTTTCCTGATCAGCTCAATACTTTGTTTATCGACATAATCCAGTGTCCGGTACACCGCGCTCAAATCAAGTTTAACCCCAAAGTCCCGCTCCAGATCAATAACGCTCTTATGTTTGCTGGCCGGATTGGCAATTCTGGCCAGCACCAGATGTTTGATGGTCTTGGCTGCCTGTACTCGCCGTGCAGGATTACCGAGCACGCCGTTAAAACCAAGTTCATCAAACAACTTCCCATAAATTTCATGGATACCAACAACCACACGACTCTCTTCACGAAGCAGCTTCAGATCTACGTTTAACGGCTGATCTGAGGACAAGTCCGCCTTTTTTCTTCCTTCAATGACCATTCGAGCCAATTCATCAGGACGGAATAATGTCGGAACGGATTCAGCCTCAAGGCCCGCCTTGATAAACTCGGCCAGTTCCTTCATTTTAATCAGTTCTTCGTCATTCATGGCAATGCCGACATAGCGGACAATGCGTTGCTTGACTTTGTCACCGATGCGTTCACTGGCGACAATCTGTACAGATTGCCTTGGTGAATTCGGTGTTGATTTGACACGGACAAACATGGGAAAAAACCAAAATATGAAGAAAGACTATGATGAAAAATACAATAAAAACAAATAATAATCAAATAAAAAGATTGATTAGGCACTACAAAGGCAAAAGCAAAATGACCCCTTGATTTTATTGGCTTTCCGGGCGAGTTCGATTAGCAAGTGTATGAAGTCAGG
>JBAXFV010000274.1:0-1925 GCA_037139755.1 Chlorobiaceae bacterium | reverse complement strand
CCACCATGGAGGTGATTTCCGACCACGCATTCAGTCTCCACCAGAACCAGCGGAGGATCAGGACAAAACCGGTGCCTGCTCCGCACTGGATGATGAACTCCCATGCTCCGGTGATGGTGTCGAGCACAAAGAAGGTAATGTAAAGGGCAAAGGCTGCTGTCAGGAATGTGGTGATTTTTGAAACGAAGACATAGTGCTTTTCATTCTCGTTTTTTTTCAGGAACCGCTTGTAGAAGTCGTTTATCAGATAGCTTGTGCCCCAGTTCAGGTGAGTTGAGAGCGTTGACATGTAAGCCGCCAGAAAAGCGGCAATAAGCAGCCCTTTCAGCCCGGGGGGCAGCACAGCTTTCATAACGTAGACGAAGCCGTCCTCTTTCTGGTTCATCGGCAGGTCGGGGAACATGACGAGGCTCACAAGACCGACAATGATCCAGGGCCACGGTCTCAGACAATAATGGGCTACCGTAAACCAGAGGGTGGCAAGAAGCGAGTGCTTTTCGTTTTTGGCGCTCATCATGCGTTGGGCGATATAGCCGCCGCCGCCTGGTTCGGAACCGGGGTACCATGATGACCACCACTGGACAAATGCCATCGCCGCAAACGAGATGAAGGGAAGGGCGACGGCTCCCGTCATGCTTTTTCCTGATGAGGTGAAGGTTGGAAAGAAGTCGAACATCCATGCCGGCAGAGCCCTGGTGAGGCCTCCGGCTGAGACTACGGCAGGAGACTGAACCGCAAGGACGGCAAGAATGATACAGCCTGTCATGGCAATGACAAACTGCACTGCGTCGGTAATGGATACCCCCCAGAGCCCTGAGAGACCAGAATAAAAGGTGGTCAGAAGAACAAGGATGACAATGGCAACTTCAGGATTCAGTTCAGGAACCATGATCCGGATGATCTTGAACATGGCGAGGTTGACCCAGCCGATAATGACTGCGTTGATGAAGAGCCCGAAATAGATTGCCTTGAAGCCTCGCAGAAAACGGGCGGCCGCACCGCTGTAGCGCAGTTCAATGAACTCAAGGTCAGTAAGGATTTCTGCCCGTCGCCACAGGCGGGCAAAGAAGAAGACGGTCAACATCCCGCCTGACACAAAAGTCCACCACACCCAGTTGCCCGCGATACCGTTTTTGGCCACAAATCCTGCGACGGCAAGCGGGGTATCAGCGGCAAAGGTTGTTGCAACCATGCCGGTACCTGCAATCCACCAGGGTAGCTGGCGCCCCGAAAGAAAAAACTCTCCAACATTTTCCGAAGCGCGTGAGGAGAACCAAAGGCCGATAACAAGCGTCAGCAGCAGGTAGCCGACGATGAAACTGTAATCGAGGATGTTGAGCTGCATATCTGTTTTTTCCTGAAAGATTGTCTTTTCCTCCTCGCTTAATCGTCGATTCTTGAAAGTTCACGGAAACTTTGGAAGCGGTCTTCGATTTCAAGCTGCTCAAGCGATGCAATTTTTTCGGTACCGAACTTTTCTACACAGAAGCTTGCCATGGTGCTGCCGTAAAGAACCGCTCTGCGCAGTTCAATATCGTTGATGGTTTCACATCTTGAAAGGTGGCCGATAAATCCGCCTGCAAAGGTATCACCGGCACCGGTGGGGTCAAAAATGTTTTCGAGCGGGAAGGCCGGTGCGGCAAAGATACCATTGTCGGTAAAGAGCAGGGCGCCGTGCTCGCCTTTTTTGATGATCAGAATTTTCGGGCCCATCTGGCGGATGATTCTTGCTGATTTGACAAGGTTTGGATCACCGCTCAGGAGTCTTGCTTCACCGTCGTTGATGATGAAAATATCTACACGCTCCAGTGTTTTTTTGAGTGCCTCCAGTTTACCCTCAATCCAGAAGTTCATGGTGTCACAGATGACAAGTTTCGGTTTATTGATCTGGTCAAGCACCTTGAGCTGCAGTACGGGGTCGATAT
>JBAXFV010000273.1:0-1935 GCA_037139755.1 Chlorobiaceae bacterium | reverse complement strand
GCTTCGAGCAGGGCGGTCTTGGATTTGTAGTCGTAGACCACCCTCGATTTACTGATTCCGGCCTCCTGAGCCACGGCATCAATGGAAAGGCGCGATGCACCATGTTTGACGACAACCCGCTCTATTGCGTCCAGTATTGCTGAGTCGGTGACTTTTTTCGGTCTTGACATAATTTTTTTTCTTGGCCAAATTTAAGAACGATCGTTCTTTTATGCAAATGTTTTCTGCGATTTTTTTGACCAGGGGGGACAAAAATGCTGTCAATTCGATGAGCACTTACGGACGCAAGTGAATTTGGGAAGAAAAAGAATGCTATGCCCCGGAGCTCGATGCTGGACGCACCAAAGGCTATGCATCAGATAATATAGCGTACCGCGATTTCTCTAAGCTGAACCGCCAGCTCAGGGCTGCATGGCTTTTCGAAGTTCGGAAGCGTCGAAGACGAGCCGGATTGCATCGATTTTGCCATTCGACACCTTGAAGAACTCGGCGGTGCGGATGATTCCCGCAGGGCTTGCCGTATGGCAGTCGTAGAGCAGTGCGGCTCCCTGTTCGTCACTGAAGTTTTGAAGCAGGTTGATGCTGTTAACCATCTGCTGGAACCGTTGAAGTGCTTCAATGAAGGCATCGGCATTTGAAAAAGTCTCCATGCTCCCCTGAAAATCAAGGTTGTCGGCAAGGCAGCCTCGCGCAGTGGTGAAGTCGCCTTGCGTCCATGCCTCATGATAGCGGTCAATCAGTTGTTTGGTATTCATCATGGTACTCCTGTTGATGGTGTGTAATTTCCGTTATCTATCGCCAGACTGAACTGCGGACGTGTAATTGGTAAGAAATCCAGGGGTATACCTTGTTTTCGCTGACCGTCGTCTGTTTGCGCTGGTAGCTCAAACCCTTAAGCGATTACTGAATCTGCCATCCTATTTCAGCTTCCACTCCGCTGGATCGACACTGACAAGCCAGTCAAGAGACCTTCGTATACCCTCTTCCTGACCAACCCTGGGCGACCAGCCAAGAACCCTTCTTGCTTTTGACGCATCAACAACTGCGCGGGATGCCAGTAAGGTGACTGCATGACGAGTCAGCAGTGGCCGTTTTGAACTCTTGATCGCCCGGTAGAGAACCTCTAACATTCCTGCAAGCCGATAAACAACGTTAAACGGAAGGTACAGTGAAGGGGGCTTAGCATGAATCCGGGCGGCAATCCGTTCACACACCTCTTCAAAGGTTATTTCTTCCCCGTCATAGGCGAGAAAACCTTCCCCGACAGCGTCAGGGTGCACTGCTGCAAGCATAAGAAGATCAACAAGATTGTCAATATAAACCATGCTCATCGACGCATGATGTGACCAGTAAAAGAGTTGCCGACGACGAATACCATCAGCAAGCAAGGGAAATAACGTACGGTCTCCCGGGCCATAAACCCATACAGGATAAACAAGAGAGGCATTGATCCCCAATCCGGTATATTTCCAGACGATCTCATTTGCCCCTATTTTGGTGTCAGGATATGGCAGATTCTGTATGGCATAGGGCGTCTCTTCATTAACCCGCTTCTGCCTGAAATGGTCAAATGACTCATAGGTACTGATATAAACGAGCCTTTTTACTTGGTACCTGAGTACCGCTTCGCAAACATGACGGGTGCCACCAATGTTGATATCAGAGAAATCCTTGAGTGCTCCCCAGTCCGACGTAAGGGCTGCCACATGAAAGACCAAATCACAACCATTCACCGCCCTGTTGACCGCCTCGGCATCACGGATATCACCCTCAACCACGTCCACACCATCCTGCATCAAGCTGGCAATGCAAGCATTCCCCTTCCGGACAAGTGCCCTCACATCATAGCCTTCATCCAGACAGCGTTGTACAAGATGAGATCCAATAAACCCCGATGCTCCAGTGACCAGTACAACCGTCATGTTATAATTTGAT
>JBAXFV010000272.1:0-1937 GCA_037139755.1 Chlorobiaceae bacterium | reverse complement strand
GCAACACCGACAAGAAAGGTGAATTGAGCAATATAGAGGCCCCAGCTTATATCCCGCCCCATTCCTGTGACGGTCAGCCCGAACCACCTCTGCTGGTCGTAGGCAGAGAGGCCGACACCTATAACAGAGACAAGGAAGGCTATCCAGATCCAGTAACTGCGGTTTCCTTTCAGAGCTTTCTCAATCATGGGAAATCGTTAAATAATGTAAAAAACTGAAGGTTTGGTTCCCAACTCTGGCTTCCGCTGCATCGTCTCATTGGCTTCAAGAAGCTGACGAATATCGGAGCGGGGATCGTTCAGATCGCCGAAGGTCAGCGCCTGCTCAGGGCACGCCTCTGTGCATGCCGGCTGCTGGCCTTTGACCAGACGGTCGGAACAGAAATTGCATTTTTCCACAACGCCCTGCTCCCTTGTGGGGTAGGTCGTGACCGGATCGTGGATGGCCGTGCGCGGATCCTGCCAGTTAAAGCTCCGGGAACCATAAGGGCAAGCCGCCATACAGAAGCGGCAGCCGATACAGCGGTGGTAATCCATCGCCACGATACCGTCCCAACGTTTAAAGGTCGCCTCGGTCGGGCAGGCTTTTGTACAGGGCGAATCGGCGCAATGGTTGCAGAGAGCAAGGTAGGAGCGATCCTGAATCTCCTTGCTGACAAATTGCTGACTTGCTGTCGGAAAAACATTCTGGTATGGGTTTTTCCACATCCACTTGACTTCATCTTTCTTGTTCCTGAAGTCAGGGACGTTATGGACGTGATGGCAGGCGGCCGCGCATTGCTGGCACCCCTCCCTGCATTTGCGTGTATCAATCAGCATTCCCCATCGTATTTTTCCCGGAACAGGTTTTTCATCCCAGACGGGAAGAACCGTTTTTTCCAGCGAAAAAGCGGGAACAAGCCCGGATGCAGCACCGAGCCCGACAAGAACCCCTATTGCGGTTTTCTTGATAAATTCTCTTCTTTCTTCATTCATCATGGTGTTTCCATCGGCGACAGATGACAATTCCAGCACTTTGGTTTTACATTGGCATAGCTATGGCAGTTGAAGCAGAACATTCTGTTATTGGAGTGACAACCAAGACAGGTATTCAGGCTCTTCTCGAATTTGCTGCCATTTTGAGCGATGTAGACTCGATTCCCGGTACGAACCGATGCATTCCGCCACGCATACAAGACCTGCATGTGATTGGCGCGCATGAACGCTGTCGGTGCGATACATTTGGTACTGTCAACCGCCACAGACTTATGGACTGGTGGTGGTGGAGTTTCAGCCTCCCCTTTCCGGAAAACATTCAGCACGGCTAAGAGCACAATTGCTGTAACGGCAACAATCCAAAGCAGTTTTCTACTCATCATCATCACCTCCATCCTCAAAACCTGCCATTGGATTCTCCCTTAAGTCGGTGGTTCTCTTTTGCTCTCCCTGCATGACAAGCGCATTGCCGACGAGTTCATGAAGACCATACACCGAAACTCCCGGATTCCAGTAATTCATCAGAGGAGGAAGACTGGCCCGGTCGATAGCGCAGATGGTCACCAGGGAGTTGACCTTGTGGCGATCTTTGACCTGCTTGACGGCATTGGCTCTCGGGAACCCACCTCTCATGCGGATATCCATGTATTCTTCCGCATTCAGACCACTTCCGGAACCGCAGCAGAATGTCTTCTCACGGATCGTATCCTCCGCCATTTCATGAAAACTGTTGCAGACACTCCTGAGAACAGAGCGCGGCTCCTCGAACATGCCCATCCCTCTGGCTACGTTGCAGGAGTCGTGAAAGGTTGTCCGCAGATGATCGTTTCGTTTCGGGTCCAGTTTCAGCTTTTTGTGATGAATCAAGTCAGCCGTAAATTCTGCGATGTGTACCATTTTGGTCGCGGCGGCATTACTGAATCGGGTTCCCGTAATCGGAGAGACCGGCACTTCCAGAAAATC
>JBAXFV010000271.1:0-1944 GCA_037139755.1 Chlorobiaceae bacterium | reverse complement strand
CTCAAGGGAAAAGCTGATGGCACCAAGGTTCAGCAGATCGTCAAGTCACTGCTTTCAGCATAACCCATTCTCACTCACCATCATGCTTGATATCAACTATATCCGCCAGAATCCGGACGAGGTTGTTGCCATGCTGCACAACCGGCAGCTCTCAGTGGAAGAGCCGAGACTGCAGCAGTTGCTTGCCTGCGATAAGGAGCGCAAGCAACTTGTACAGCGTTCCGATGAACAGAAAGCCCTGCGCAACAAGGTTTCAAAAGAGATCGCCGACATAAAAAAGAGCGGCAAAGGCTCATCTGAAGAGCTGATTATCCAGATGAAATCAGTCTCCGAGGCAATTACCAAAATGGATACCGCGCTCAGCCTTCTTGAAGAAGAGATGGAAAATATCCTTCTTGCCCTTCCCAACAAACTGCACCCGTCGGTTCCTGTCGGGCGAAGCGCGGCTGACAACCAGATTTTCGGAGAACCGGTAACCTTTGTGCACGACCTTGACTTTCCGGTTAAAAACCACCTTGAACTGGGCAAATCACTCGGTATTCTCGACTTCGAGCGCGGCGCCAAGGTGAGCGGTGCTGGCTTCCCCGCCTACATTGGCAAAGGCGCCCGTCTGGAACGCGCCCTGATCAACTTCATGCTCGACACGCATAGCGAACGTCATGGCTATACCGAAGTGTTCCCCCCTTTTTTAGTCAACCGGGAGTCGCTGAGAGGAACCGGACAATGGCCGAAATTTGCCGACCAGGTTTACCACATCGGTGAAGACGATCTCTACGCCATTCCGACCGCTGAGGTACCGGTCACCAACCTCCATCGGGGAGAGATGCTTGAGACCGCAAGTCTGCCAATCTCTTATACCGCCTATTCAGCCTGTTTCCGCCGCGAAGCGGGAAGTTATGGCAAGGATACCAGAGGGTTCCTGAGGGTACACCAGTTCAACAAAGTGGAGATGGTGAAGTTTACCCGGCCTGAAGCCTCCTATGCCGCGCTTGAGGAGATTCGCTCTCATGCCGAAGCAATCCTTGTCGGGCTGAAGATCCCCTACCGGGTACTGTTGCTCTGCAGCGGCGACATCAGCGCCAATGCCACGAAATGTTACGACATTGAGGTCTGGTCACCGGCGGAACAGAAATATCTTGAGGCATCGAGCTGCTCAAACTTTGAGGATTACCAGGCAAGAAGATCGAATATCCGTTTCAAGCCCGATGGCAAGTCCAAGCCGGAGTTTGTGCACACCCTGAACGGTTCAGGCCTGGCAACCTCACGGCTCATGGTCTCCCTGCTTGAGCACTACCAGACCTCTGAGGGTCGTATCAGGATACCTGAAGTCTTGCAGCGCTATACCGGATTTGAGGAAATCTGAGCCATTCCCTCAGAAAAGACGATCAAGGAAATTGCGCACCATGCCGCTGACCGTTGCAACATCAATTAGGAAAGCGTCGTGACCATACGGCTCATCCAGGTAGAGAATGCTTGAATTCGGCATGAATCGGGCAAGCTCTTCCTGCTCCTCTTTCGGATAAAGAATATCGGAATTGATGGAAAGAATCTCAACCGGAAGCTGCATGGAGCGCAATACCTCTTCGTACTCTCCCCGGCCTCTGGAAACATCGTGCAAGTCCATTGCTTTGGTAAGCGTGATATAGGTGTTGGCATCAAACCGCTCTACCAGTTTTCTGCCCTGATGGTGCAGGTAGCTCTCGACCTTGAAGGCCTTTCCCTCCTGCTGATACTCGCGGCCAAAGCGTGACTGAAAATTTTCAAAGCTGCGATAGGTGCACATGGCCATCATCCTTGCTGCCGCAAGTCCTTTGCCGGGAGGATGACCCTCCTGGTACCTGCCACCGTTCCAGTCACGATCGGCATAGATAGCCTGCCGCTGCGCCTCACTCTGACCGATACACCATGAAGAGTGACGCCCTGAAGCGCCCATCGGCATCAGCG
>JBAXFV010000270.1:0-1954 GCA_037139755.1 Chlorobiaceae bacterium | reverse complement strand
GATCCCTGGCAGTTCAAGAACTTCCTTATTACCGATAATGATTAAAAAAGGATACGCCTGATGGCAGCTCAAAATTTAAAACAGTTGGCTTTGGAGCATGGTACACCGTTGTTTGTGGTAGACCACGAAGTTTTACGTGCTAATTATCGTGAGTTTAAGCAGCATCTTCCAAGGGTTCAGGCCTATTACGCTGTTAAAGCAAACTCATCCACTGAAATAGTTAAAACATTCTATGACGCTGGAGCCAGCTTTGATGTCGCATCAATGCCCGAGTTTCTTAATGTCTATGAAAATATTAAAAGCCTGACGCCTGTTGAGCAACAGGATTTTATCTGGGATAAAATCATCTATGCCAATCCGATAAAGCCAATACCGACGTTAAAGGAGCTCGACCGGTATAAACCACTGGTCACGTTTGATAATGAAGATGAAATAGCCAAAATCGCTACTTATGCGCCGAACACGGGTCTTGTTTTGCGCATAAAAGTTCCTAATACAGGCGCTATGGTAGAGCTCTCTTCCAAATTCGGTGCAGATCCTGGAGAAGCTGTTGATCTTATAGACAAAGCTTTCAAGAGCGGACTGGTGGTTGAAGGTTTAAGCTTCCATGTCGGCAGTCAATGCACAAATTTCCAGAATTATATCCAGGCACTTAATCTGGCTTCCAATATTTTCAAGGAATCGTGGGAAAGAGGGTATACGCAGGTAAAAATTCTTGATATAGGCGGAGGTTTTCCTGCCCCCTACGACAAAACTGTAAAACCTTTTGCAGAGCTTGCCATAATGCTCAATTCCGAATTTGACCGGCTCTTTCCGCCCGACATTGAAATCATAGCCGAACCCGGAAGATTTTTAGTGGCAACAGCCGCCTCGGTCGTGATGGAGATTATTGGTACAGCGTATCGTGATGGCAAAAAATGTTATTACGTCAATGACGGGGTTTATCATACTTTTTCAGGGATTATCTTTGATCACTGCCAATATTTTATAAAATCCTTTAAAGAAGGCAATGAAAAAATGTGTGCGGTTTATGGCCCTACCTGTGACGCTCTCGACACAATCACTATGGCAAATCTTTTACCCACAAACCTTGCGATAGGGGATTTACTCTACAGTGAAAATATCGGAGCCTACAGTCACGCGTCATCCACTTTCTTTAATGGGTTTCCGCCTGCCAAGGTTTTACATATCAATAGATAGTTTTCTCCGTGCAGGTTTGGGAGTTGATCATTTCAACCCTGATTTGGACAATTGATTATCCAGTCGCTGTAGAGAACTCAATCAACAAGTTTTTTTGCAGCGACTTTAAAAAACTTTCTTTTTCCCGCCTTGATTATGATTGGCTCGCTGCTGAGTTCAATGTTCTCAGTGATCTCTTCTATTTTTCTCTCATCAACAGTCACTGATTTTTGCTGGATCATCCGACGGGCCTCGCTTTTTGTCGCCGCCGCTCCAAGGGTTACCAGAAGGTCAATGACTGGAATGGATTGCTGGTCAATCTCATGGAGATCAAGGTTGTCGGGTGCTTTTTTAAGCACAAAGAGCTGATCGAAGTGGTGCTCAGCGCCCTCGGCCTCTTCCTGCGAAAAATAGGATGCCACTATTTGCCTTGCCAAAGCTCGTTTGGCTGTTCTCGGATTGTCATTGATTTGCCCAAGAATTTCGATGACAGCAGATTCTTGCCGTGGCAGCAGAAGTTTTGCATAGGTTTCAATAAGGGTATCGGGAATGGAGAGAGCCTTGCCATACATGTCGGCAGGGGAGTCATTAAAACAGATAGCATTGCCGAGTGATTTCGACATTTTTTCTCCACCTGCTGTGCCCACCAGCAGCGGCATGGTAATGCAGACCTGTGGTGTTATTCCATATTCTCGTTGCAGATCTCTTCCGACCAGAAGATTAAATTTTTGGTCGGTTCCGCCAAGTTCAACATCATTTTTCAGGTGTACCGAAT
>JBAXFV010000269.1:0-1956 GCA_037139755.1 Chlorobiaceae bacterium | reverse complement strand
GCGACAATATCTGCTTTTAACTGCTCAAGGGGAATTTTCTCTGGCATAATCAATGGTGTTTGGCGTTCGTTCCTCAACTGAGTGATGAAGTTACTCTTTCTTGCCGGTATTTCTTATACTTGCTCACAGGGTTCAGCAAACCGATCCATACCATTTCGACCTTCGAGAGTCATGACCACATCCATCATCATGCCGGAACAGGGATATCCAATTGCCGCGATTGCCACTCCAGTTGGAGTAGCTGCTCTTGCTGTGGTTCGTGTCAGCGGCAAGGGGGTTTTCGATATTGCCCAGAAAGTGTTTCGCAAGAAAAACAACCCGAAGTTCCGGTTTGAGCAGTCGAAGGGCTACAAGGCTCATTTCGGCACCGTTCATGACAGTGAAGGGCTGATTGACGAGGTGGTTGCTCTGGTGTTCCGCTCGCCGAACTCCTTTACCATGGAAGATATGGTTGAGCTCAGTTGCCACGGCGGCCCGGTTGTGGTGAAACACATCCTGAAAGTGCTGCTTGATGAGGGGTGCAGGCTGGCCGAGCCTGGAGAGTTTACCCGTCGCGCGTTTCTTAACGGGCGCATCGATCTTTTACAGGCGGAGGCGATTGGCGAGATGATCCATGCCCGATCGGAATCGGCGTTTCGCACTGCGGTCACCCAGATGCAGGGTACGCTATCCCTGAGGCTCAATGCCATGCGGGAGCGCCTGCTGTGTTCATGCGCCCTTCTGGAGCTTGAGCTTGATTTCAGTGAGGAGGAGGTTGAGTTCCAGAGCCGCAGCCAGCTTCAGAAAGAGCTTCGTCTTCTTCATGAAGAACTTTTGCGTCTTGTTGACTCCTATCAGCATGGCAGGCTGTTGAAGGAGGGGGTTGCAACGGTGATTGCCGGAAGGCCGAATGCCGGAAAGTCAACCTTGCTGAATGTGCTGCTTGGAGAGGAGCGCTCCATTGTGAGTCAGAGTCCGGGCACGACGCGCGACTATATTGAGGAGTGTTTTCTGTATGAAAAAACCATGTTCAGGCTCACCGATACGGCCGGTTTGCGCGAAGGCAGCGAAGAGATTGAACATGAAGGCATTCGGCGGAGCTACAAAAAAATTTCTGAGGCCGATCTTATTGTCTATCTCCTCGACATCAGTCTTGAAGATTATCTTGATGAAGTTACCCGGATTCAGCTCTTTCTTGAGGATTATCCCTCAGCCCGTATCATTGTGGCGGCCAATAAAACCGATCTGACCTCAGAGAGTTTCGAGCGTCAGCAAAAGCTTCGCGCAGCGACTGGCTGCGAGGTTTGCGGCATATCCGCATCAAGAGGCGAAGGGCTTGATGTCTTCAAGCGCCTTATGAGCAGGATGGCGGAAGGGCTTGACAAGCAGCATGAAGCAAGTGTGCTCGTCACCAGCCTCCGCCATTATGAAGCGCTCCGCAATGCCTCTGATGCCGTCAATAATGCACAAGTACTGATCGATGCTGGCGCCGGTACCGAGCTTGTCGCGTTTGAACTTCGTTCAGCGTTGGAATATATAGGGGAAATCACCGGCAAAGTGGTGAATGAGGAGATTTTAAACGTCATCTTTGAGCGTTTCTGCATCGGAAAGTGACTGCACTTGAACCCTGCATAGCTACCATTGTGGGAGCCATGCAGGGAAAAGGCCTCAGCTTTGCGTATAGGTATGGACGCTGTTCTGTGCTGAAGGAAGGTAGTTGACGCCGAACCAGCACACCAGAAGCACAAGAAAGGCGAGAGCCAGATACCACTGGAGTTTACCCTGGTCAATCTTGTAGCGGTAGGCATGAAGATAGCCGAGATAAGCCAGCCAGGAGAGAAATGCCCAGGTCTCTTTAGGATCCCAGGTCCAGTAATGCCCCCAGGCCTCCTTCGCCCACATTGCACCGAAAATCAGACCGAAAGAGAGCAGCACAAAACCGAGCAGGGCAAGGTAGTGCGAGACCGATTCGCCGGT
>JBAXFV010000268.1:0-1959 GCA_037139755.1 Chlorobiaceae bacterium | reverse complement strand
ATAATTTTAATGAAGTGCATCTTGGATACACCCCTGAACTTGCCCGTCAAGAGGCGCTGCGATGTATTCAGTGCAAAGATCCGGTCTGCATCAAGGGATGTCCGGTCAATATCAAAATTGACCAGTTCATCAAGATGATTGCCGAAGGCAACTTCCTTGGTGCTGCGAAAAAAATCAAGGAGGACAACGTGCTGCCCGCAATTTGCGGCAGGGTCTGTCCGCAGGAAGATCAGTGCGAAAAAATGTGCGTTCTTACAAAAAAGCATGAATCGGTGGCTATCGGCAACCTGGAACGGTTTGCCGCCGATTATGAGCGCGAAACAGGCATGGTTGAACTCCCTTCAGTAAAACCCTCAACCAGGAAAAAAGTGGCGGTTATCGGCAGCGGCCCGGCAGGACTGAGCTGCGCAAACGATCTGATTCAATTGGGCCATGCGGTTACAGTGTTTGAGGCACTGCATGAACTTGGCGGTGTTCTTGTTTACGGCATTCCGGAATTCCGCCTTCCCAAAGAGATCGTAAAAGGGGAAATTGAAGGGCTGAAACAACTCGGTGTTGAGTTTGTCACCAATGCAGTGGCCGGTCGCTCAATTACCGTAGACGAACTCCTGAAAGAAGAGCATTTTGATGCGGTGTTTATCGGCGTCGGCGCAGGCCTGCCCTGGTTTATGGGTATCCCGGGAGAGAATTTGCTCGGGGTTTATTCAGCCAATGAATTCCTGACCAGGGTAAACCTGATGAAATCATATCAATTCCCTGAAAATGATACTCCCGTCTTCAACTGCAAGGGAAAAAATGTTGCCGTCTTCGGTGGTGGCAATACCGCTTTGGACGCCGTTCGAACCGCAAAAAGACTGGGTGCGGAACATGCCTATATTGTTTATCGCCGCTCTGAAGCTGAAATGCCTGCCCGTCTGGAGGAGCTTCACCACGCGCAGAAAGAGGGAATTGAATTTATGCTGCTGATGAATCCTGTTGAATTTATCGGTAATGACGAGCAGTGGCTTACCGGCGTCAAATGTATCAGAATGGAACTGGGAGAACCTGATGACTCCGGGCGGCGCAGGCCGGTACCAATATCAGACTCGGATTTTATCTTGCCAATCGATATGGCCATTATCTCGATAGGCAATGGTTCCAACCCGCTCATCAAGCAGACAACGCCTGACATTGAAGTCAGCAAGCGCGACACGATTGTTGTGGACATCAACACCATGGCCACATCCAAAGATAATGTCTATGCAGGCGGCGATATTGTCACGGGCGGAGCAACGGTAATTCTTGCCATGGGAGCAGGACGTACTGCGGCGGCAGCCATTCATGAAAAGCTGATGGGCTTAGATGCTCCGCACAATCACAACAAGTGACGAGTATTCCTGGCTGCAAGCGGCGCTCTTGCAGCCTTGAACTTCCACTCTCCCTGCAAGGATAAAATCGACTAACCACCTATCCTTGAAGTCAATTCCTCGGTCATCTTTTTATCGGCAAGTTTTACGGTAATCTCAGCAATATCACGCGTAGCATTGACGTGGAAAACCACCACGTCAAAACAATCGGTCATGCGCACAATCGCCTTCAGGTCACTGATATGTTTTGTGATACAAAGAAAGCCCAGAGGAAGGAGACATTTGACGTGAAAGGGATTACTCAAAAAAATACCGTAAGGCTGAACCTTTAAAACGGTTCCGGTGAAGATCTCTCCAATTTCAGGCAGAGGGAGCGCAAACGTCTGATCGTTGCCCGCTGCCCCATCAATTCGAAAATGAACTCCCGGCCGAAGCTGTTCAATACGATCCTTAAGCGTTGAAAGGTCACAATAAATGACACCGGGTTCTGCCAGCAGCTCCCTTGCGCTCAGCCCCTGGGTAGAATAAACCATAACCTCTTTTCCTCTCTTGTTTAACGCTCTGAGCAGAGGAAGAAAATCACTGTCACCACTGAACAGTATAAAGGTATCGT
>JBAXFV010000267.1:0-1959 GCA_037139755.1 Chlorobiaceae bacterium | reverse complement strand
GACAACTGTAGCAACCGTACTTTTTAAGAAGCTCAGTACTGTTTACAATCTCCTCTGCACCACGAAGACCCTTGAGATCACCATGGCAGTTCAGGCAGGAGGTCTGAGTCATATCTCCGGCAAGCAAGGGCTCATCCCAATGCTTTACGGTACCATGAGCCTTTTCTATGGAGGTTGTCGCGCGACCCTGTCCACGATGACAGAAGGTACATCCGAACTTTGCCGGATCATGATGATCAAGATAAATAAAGCTTGCCGGATGCCGGGCAAACGGCTGGAGAGCTGATACCGGTCTTTTGCCGTCAATACCGATATGGCAGGTCTGGCAGCGATCCGCTTTGTCAATATCCTTGATGTGGATCTGCTTGATCTCCACCGGAACCTTTTTGTTGTTTGCAATCTTCTCTTTCAAATCTTCAAGGCCGCCTTGCATGCGTTCAATTTCAGCCGCAATCCGCGCCTTCCCTGCGGTGAGTTCAGAGAGAGAACTCTTCAGCCCATCCTCTTTCTTCTGCAACAAAGTAGCACGCAATGCTATAGCATCGATCTGACCCTGAAGCTCATCCATTTTGGTTTTGTATTCCGGCTTCTGGGTCTTGGTAAAGTAGTACTCAGACTCAAGAAAAAGTCCGCGTGCATTCTGCAGCTCTTTCTGGTTAAGCGCCAATTGTTCATGCAGAGCATCAAACTGCGCGGTCAACTGTTTGTATTTTTCCTGAGTTGCCTTGCTCTGAAATGCTGCATCGGCTTTTGCAAGCTGAGCTTCAAGATCGGCAAGCCTTGCATGACCCCCGGATCTCTGGAATTCAACCACTGCTTTACGGTAATCTTTTTCAAGCTGGTCATGCTTCAGTGTCTTGAACTCTTCCTGGTATTTTTTCCATGGTCTCAGGCCAAACTCATCATCCCATACCACCCACAGAGAGAGAGCAAGAAGGAGTGCACTGAAAAACACAAAGAGATAGACTCTGTAGGATGAATTATTTTTATTCTCAGTCGCCATTTTCAACAGTTTTTTTTGGACTTTTAGAATGACCTGTTACCGTGTACCTGAATGCAGTGAGCCGCGATTAAACGTTAAACCAGGGCGTTATCCATATATATTTAATAAGAAAAACCAGCCTGAGCACCATCTTGATCGGTATGGACATCATGGTGATAAACAAAAACATGATGGTTACATACCGAATCATCCCCAATTTTGCCAGGAGTTCAGGATTGTTCTTTTTCCAGTACCGGTAAGGAGCAATCATTCCTCCGACCAGGTAAGAACCCACTACGAACGCTCCGATAATAAATCCAGGCAGAGAACGTGAGTCGATGCCAATGACAGCAGTCAAATCTTTCGTGGGTTCAAAAACAACGCGAGCATGATCCCACTCCTGCCAGGGCCAGTACCACAACCATCCCGGTCCCCTGAAGAAAACGCCGATCACAATCAGGAGCAGCCACAGCACAAAAAAACCGAATGAGAAGATCATGATGGCATACTTTCTCTCTGAAAAAGTATAGTAGCCATTCCCTTTCGGATTAATATCGATATAGGGAATTGCCAGAAGACCGACCACAATCAGTGATGGCAGTACAACACCGGCGAGCCAGGGATCAAAGTAAACCAGCAGTTCCTGGAGACCAAGAAAATACCAGGGAGCTTTTGCCGGGTTTGGCGTTATGGTCGGATTTGCGATCTCCTCAAGGGGAGCATCGACCGCTATCGACCATACGGTAAGACCTACCATAACGACAACCGCAATGATAAGCTCAATACGCACAAGAGGCTTGAACGTGTCAACAAACTTGTCGTTTTCACCTTCAACGGGAAGCCCCGCTGCAAGAAGCCTGTCGTTCTGAAAGGCTTGCTGAAAAGCCCATACCATGAAAAAGGTCACCATGAAGATCATAATCACAATGGCGATATTATCAGGCTGGGTAATGATTTCAATAAATGGGTTCATATTC
>JBAXFV010000266.1:0-1978 GCA_037139755.1 Chlorobiaceae bacterium | reverse complement strand
GTGAAGATGCAGAATTTTGAGGAGGCGGCAAGGCTTCGCGACAAGGAGAAGCACTTGATCGATGCCCTTGATCTGGCCAAACAGGAGTGGGAGGACAGGTCTGCTGAAAGTGTCTACGACGTTACTGAGGCCGATATTACCTCCGTGATTGCCATGATGACCGGTATTCCGGTGGCAAGGGTCGCACAGTCAGAGTCCAAAAAGCTGCTCACCATGGAGGCTGATCTCACCAAAGAGGTCATTGGTCAGGACGAGGCTATCAAAAAGATTACCAAGGCGATACAGCGAACCCGTGCCGGGCTGAAAGATCCCTCGCGCCCGATCGGTTCCTTTATTTTTCTCGGGCCTACCGGTGTTGGCAAAACCGAACTTGCCAAGGCGCTGACTCGCTATATTTTTGACAGCGAGGATGCTCTCATCAGGGCCGATATGAGCGAGTATATGGAGAAATTCTCGGTCAGCCGTCTTGTTGGAGCGCCTCCGGGATATGTTGGTTATGAAGAGGGCGGTCAGTTGACAGAAAAAGTGCGACGCAAGCCCTACTCCGTGGTGCTTATCGACGAGATTGAGAAGGCGCATCCCGATGTGTTCAACATTCTTCTCCAGGTGCTTGATGAGGGAATTCTGACCGATGGTATGGGTAGAAAGGTTGACTTTCGTAACACCATTATCATCATGACGTCAAACATCGGCGCCAAGGATATCAAGAATTTCGGCGCTGGATCGGGCATGGGCTTTACTCCCGTTGATGACGCAACTGGTAATTACAAGGCAATGAAGTCAACCATTGAGGACGCCCTTAAACGGGTCTTCAATCCCGAGTTTCTCAACCGAATTGATGATATTGTTGTCTTCCATGCTCTTGAAAAACAGCATATCTTCAAGATTATTGATATTACTGCTGGGAAGCTTTTCAAGAGGCTCCACGATATGGGTATTGAGGTGCAGATCGATGAAAAAGCCAAGGAGTTTCTTGTTGACAAAGGCTATGACCAGAAATACGGAGCGCGTCCATTGAAAAGGGCTTTGCAGAAGTATGTTGAAGATCCTCTTGCCGAAGAGATGCTGAAGGGTAGATTTTCCGAAGGTAGTACTATCCGCATTGTCTTTGATGAAACGGAGAATGAGCTGCGTTTTGTTGATGGGGTAGCTCCCGTTCCTGAAGGCGAAGGGCAGGTACACAGCGAGTAAATCATTTCTTTTATTCCCTTGCTTGGGAGCACTGCTTGAAGAAGGGTGGTGTTTCCCCAAGGAAGGCGTAAGCATTTTTATGCTGATCCGTATAACAAGCTGAAATATAATGCCGATTAATAGCTTAACTGTTTATATTGAATGAGTTAATGGTATTTTTCGTTATTGGCAATTTGCTTTTAATGTGGGTTATAATTCAAAAATCAGTGGTTTAGGCGGATCAGTCTAATTATTGTCAAGCATTATTTCCCATAATAATCTTGTTGATAAGGTGTAGCTTATAGGCTACATTAAGGCTATGATTGAAATTCGTAAAACCAACCATTTTGCCAAATGGATCGATAGCCTGCAAGATATCCGGGCGCGTGCACGCATTCAGGCAAGAATTGAGAGGCTGGCTATGGGTAATCCTGGGGATGTTAAGCCTGTTGGTGAAGGGATTTCCGAGATGCGTATTGATTATGGCCCCGGTTATCGGGTTTATTTCATACAGCATAAACAATCAGTGATAATCTTGTTGGCTGGTGGCGATAAAAGTACGCAAGCCAGAGATATAAAAACTGCGCTTCACCTGGCACAAAATTTATAGGAGTTAATTATGGCAAAAACCATTACAACAAAATATGATGTATCCGAGCACCTTCGTACTCCTGAAGAAATGGCCGCTTATCTGGAAATGTGCATTGAAGAAGCAAATGGAGATACGGCGTTTATTACCAAGGCATTGGGGGACATCGCAAGGGCAAAAGGTATGACGCAGGTGGCACGGGACGCTGGGTTGTCTCGT
>JBAXFV010000265.1:0-1985 GCA_037139755.1 Chlorobiaceae bacterium | reverse complement strand
CAATTCGTTTTCCGGCTTTCAAAGAATCAATGATGCCTTCAAACAGACCATCAACGACAGATTCAGTTTCGTTTTTTGTAAGGCCGGTTTTGTGGGCAATAACATTGACCAGATCAGCTTTTGTGGTAGTGTTTCCCATGGCTATGGATGGTTCGGGTTATTATCAGGTATTAACTTTATTTAAACCATAAATGAAGAGCAACAATTCCCATAAAAACAGCAAAAGCTTTACGAAGTATGTCACTTGAAAGATGTGTTGCTATTTTTGCGCCGAAATAAGCGCCCGCAAAAAGCCCCACAGCAATAATAAGGCCAATCCAGATGTTTTCAGTGGAAATTTTTCCGGAACGATAATACTCCATCACACCAAGAAGCCCTACCGGCAGTAGTAGCGCAATGAGTGATGTTCCAATAGCGCTTTGCTGGGTCATCCCGAAAAGCAGTACCATCGCCGGGACGATGATGACTCCTCCTCCGACACCGAACATTCCTGAAAGAAGACCTGCCGCAATGCCGATACCAAGGAGGCCAATGAAATTCGTAAACATGTTTCTAACTGGAATGTTATCATGTGGCAAGGTCGAGTGCGCCCTGCTCAAGTCCTGTAATCTCTTTTATTTCGATTGCACTGAGAGACTCCTTTTCGATCAGTATTTTTGCAATCCGGTGAAGAAGATCGCTTTTCTCGATGAGAATATTTCTGGCATTTTCCATACACGCCATGATAATATTACTCACCTCTATATCGATCTGCAGAGCAGTTTCCTCACTGTACTGGCGAATATGTGAGTAATCCTTTCCAAGAAAGACCTCCTTATGGCTGTCGTCGTAATTGATCGGGCCGATTTTTTCGCTCATTCCCCACTGCCGCACCATTCTGCGGGCAATATCGGTGGCCTTTTCAATATCGTTTGCGGCACCTGTGCTGGTTTCATTAAATATAAGTTCTTCTGCAACTCTTCCCCCAAGCGCATAGGTAATCATGGCAAGAAGGTACTCTTTATTCTGTGTATAGCGATCCTCAAGAGGCAGGTAAGCCGTAAGCCCGAGACTCCTTCCCCTTGGTATGATCGTGACCTTATGAACAGGATCAGAACCCTTCGTATACATTGAAACAAGTACATGACCAGTTTCGTGATAGGCAGTGAGCCTTTTCTGCTCGTCAGATATATACATGCTTCTTCTTTCCGGGCCCATCAGAATCTTGTCGCGAGCCTGCTCAAAATTCTCGGCAGTAATAAGTTCCTGTTCACGGCGAGCAGCAAGAAGTGCAGCCTCATTGACAAGGTTCGCCAGATCGGCACCAGAAAATCCGGGTGAGCTTTTTGCAAGGACGTTGATATCGACGCTTTCATCAAGAGGCGTATTGCGGGTATGGATTAATAAAATAGCTTCACGTCCCCGAATATCGGGCTTGTCGATAGTGATCTGGCGATCAAACCTGCCAGGCCGAAGCAGTGCTGTATCAAGAACATCAGGCCTGTTTGTTGCAGCAATGAGGATGACATTCTCATTTGTCGTAAAGCCATCCATTTCAACAAGAAGCTGGTTCAGGGTCTGCTCTCTTTCATCGTGTCCTCCGCCCAGGCCTGCTCCACGGCTGCGACCGACCGCATCTATTTCATCAATAAAGACAATACATGGAGCATTTTTCTTTGCCTGTTCAAACAGATCCCTGACTCTGGCAGCCCCAACACCTACAAACATTTCAACAAAATCGGCACCGGATATGGAGAAAAAAGGAACTTTTGCTTCTCCTGCAATTGCTTTGGCAAGAAGAGTTTTGCCGGTGCCGGGAGGACCCAGCAGCAAAACGCCTTTTGGGATTTTGCCGCCGATTTTCTGGAACTTTTCAGGATTAGTAAGAAATTCCACTGTCTCCTGCAGTTCTTCAATTGCCTCGTCAACGCCGGCAACATCCTTAAAGGTTACTTTTACATCAAATTCGCTGACAAGCTTTGCACGGCTTTTGCTGAAGCTGAAAA
>JBAXFV010000264.1:0-1991 GCA_037139755.1 Chlorobiaceae bacterium | reverse complement strand
GAGAGTGCAAGTTGGTGAAAAATGTTGCGCTCATTAAAATCTCTCGCACCGCCAAGAAAAAATGTTTTAACCTGCCTGAATGCCTGATTGACAGTCATATTGAACAAAAAAGATTAAAGCCGGAAATATGATGTGATTCTCTGAATGCCGGCATCATAATCCTGAAAAAAAACGTGACAAAGAAGCGCCTTGTGGATCGCCTCATGAAACAAAATAACAAATGTGCCCTAAAGAACATCTTGCAGAAAACAAGAGTCCAACAGAAAAAGCATTGAATTTTGCAAGGCGGCGGTGTTGATGGAGCCTGTTCGATGGAGAGAATATCAGGAGCTTCCTGAAAAAATATTGATGCGGCGGAAATCCAGTGGATATGATTTTCCTCCATCAGATCAAGAGTTATTTGATCACCAATACGTTCTGGATGAGTTTTGGTACTGCCTGTATCGCCTTGTCAGCCGGAGCAATTCCTTTCTGTTTGCTTCAAGAAAAGCAGGAAATTCTCAACCTGGAAACGGAAAAAGTTAACTTATTACGCCAAAAAGAGATCACGCTCACCTTCACGACGCGCAGTTAGCCCTGCAAGCGGCTTTCCTTTCGCCTTGTTCCATTTAAGAAACTCGTCTGCTGCCCCCTGCTTGTCATCCGCATTAAGTTTTTTAAGCAACGTTGAACTCTGCAGGGAACCAGCTCCAAGATTGTATGAAAAACTGACCAGTGCATCAAACATTCCCTGTGTCATGGGTACCTTAACGAGCTCATTGACTGATTTTTCAAATCGTTTGACATCCTCATTCAGCAGCGCAGTTGCCTTTGCATCGGTGATTTTCAGGCCAGGCTTGACATCTGGCCCTGTATGGCCATACCCGATAGTCAGCTTTCCCCCTGGACAATCGTATGTCTTCAGACGTAACCCCTCAAACTTCCGGATAAGACCAAGTCCAGCCTCACTGATTTGCATCATTGCGTTGACAAGTTTTATAATTGAAGCAATACATGTTAAGCACTATAGAACATAACCCTGTCTTCACCTGCGTCTGGTTTACACTCTTGCCTCCCAGTCATCCTGGCAGGTAAAAGCTCCATCTTCATAAGTCCACTCAATCTTCTGGTAGGTGAATGATATCTGCTCTCGCTCATTCTGACGCACGTTTTCAGGATACATGTTGTTCAGCATCTCCATTCTGATATCGGAAATATTTGCATTCCAAAGTTTTATGGTAAAAAACTGCTTCTCCATACCGGATGATGATGGCCGCCAAAACCGCAATTCAAATTTTTTCAGGTTTTCGTTCGTGACAAGAATATTCATCAACAGCGGTGTGGCCCTGTCAATCTCCTTGGTAATGGTAAGAGCTTTGTGCTGTCGTTGACCTGTAGGCAACCCGCTGACAGGATCTCTGGGAGATAACACTTCATGGTTGAATGCAATCACCATGATCGAATCCTCACGACCCTTCTGGATTACAGAACCTTTGATAACACCGGATTTTTGACCCTCCAGCCTCAGATAAGCATTCAATGCCATAAAAGTCCCTTTGTCATTACACGTTAAAAAATAATGTTCTCTCATTCATTCCAACACCACCGAAATTGACCTCTGGTAATCAATCGCGCGATGGAAAAATGCCTTGCACACAAATAATAGAGCGAGGCTCATCACTGTTCCAGGAGCGTTTTTGACCATTTTCGTCTACAGGGCGCAAATCAGGAAGTTGAAAGTTTTGTACTCCATTCCCACCATAATTGGTACCCAACAAACTGAACAACGCCTGATTATTCATGATTAACAGCGTCTGGCCATTACATTCCATAAAACCACGGGGGACAAAAGTACCTGCAAAAAGCTTGATTGTAGCCAACATTTCATCCATAATTCACTCTCCTTTTAGATTGTTTTTTGCTCCACGAAGCCTAAGCATAATATTCAACGTCCTGTATCCAAAAATTCCGTCATCTCCAAGATTATTCTCTTTCTGAAACTCTCTTAAAAC
>JBAXFV010000263.1:0-1996 GCA_037139755.1 Chlorobiaceae bacterium | reverse complement strand
TGCGGAGGTCTTCTCCATGAAGTCCCTTGCTTAAAATCTCGACCTGTCCGTGTGCGATAATAAAGATTTTATGACGCTCTTCACCTTCGAGAATCAGGGTGTTGCCAAGATCAGCCTCTTCAAGTACAAACTTGTTTGCAATGCGGCCAATAATGTCGTCGTCAAACGAGGCGAAAAGAGGGATGCTTTTCAACGCTGCGGGTCTGAACGAAGCGATACCGTCATGAAAATCGATGCCGATACGTTCAGGTTTCTGAAGTTCGATTTTTGTCCGGTTAACGCGATAGGTACCAGAAGAGACGTGAACCCATGGGATCAGCTTCAGAAGCCACCTCGGGGTTATGGAGTTCATCTGGGGAGGAGTCTTGGTCGTATTGGCCAGATTTCTTGCCACATGGGTTGTCACGCTGCGCTGGAGATAACTGTTTGATTCGGGTTGTGCGTTTGACATGATAAAATTCAATGGTTTAAAGGTGATCGATTAACGTGTACGTTTAAATGCCGAGACCATCGGTAAAACTGCTTTCAACAGCGATCTGCTGCAACACTCTTGAATTGGGCGGTACACTTTTGGTCTGCCACACGTTGCCTCCGATAACAGAGTTTTTGCCGATGGTTATTCTTCCAAGAATGTTGGCGTTTGAGTAAATGACGACGTTATCCTCAATAATTGGGTGGCGCGGCAGGTTCTTGACCGGGTTGCCGTGCTCATCGAGGGCAAACTTCTTTGCGCCAAGTGTCACTCCCTGGTAAAGTCGGACATGGCTGCCGATAATGCAGGTTTCACCGATGACGACACCGGTGCCATGATCAATTGAAAAATAGTCTCCTATGTGGGCTCCGGGATGAATGTCAATACCGGTTTCCGAATGGGCCATTTCAGTAATGATTCTCGGAATCAGGGGCACGCCAAGTGAGAGCAACGTGTGTGCTGAACGGTAGTTGACCATTGCCCTGATAGAGGGGTAGCAGAAGATAATCTCCCCATAGTTTTTTGCCGCCGGGTCTCCGTCATAGATTGCCTTGACGTCAGTCCATAATTTCTTTCTGATGTCCGAAAGAATTCCTATGAATTGGCGTGCGATCTCAGCAGCGTTTTCAGTTGCGTTAGCAGCATTGTTGTTTTCTGTGTCAAAATGCTGAACGCTGAGAATCTGTTCAGCAAGCAATCCGTACAGTTTTTCTATTCTGACACCGAGGAAATGTTGAAGTGACTGTCGCCGCAAGACGGGTCCGCCGAAATACCCTGGAAAGAGTATTGATCTGAGGAGTTCGACAATCTCTTTAAGCTTTTCAATAGAGGGCAGCAGATATTCATGCTGCCCGAAATAGTCACCGTCACTATCATCAGCAGGGCTCGATAAAAGCTTGATAGCCTCTTCAATGATATCGCCGTTTTTAGTCTGCATTATTAATAATCTCCCTCTGTCGGATGGTACTCCGTATTGATAAAATTATGTTCAGATGTTGACGGGCTCACTGTCAAACTGGTAGAGCAGTGTTGAGAGGTAGCGCTCTCCGGTATCCGGCAGGATGACGACAATCCGTTTGCCCTTGTTTTCCTCACGTTGTGCAAGCTGCAAAGCTGCGTAAACGGCAGCACCTGAGGAGATTCCCACAATAAGGCCTTCGGTTTTGGCCAGTTTTCGGCCGGTACGAAGGGCATCTTCATTTTTTACCGGGATAATTTCATCGATAATGGAGGTGTTAAGAATGTCCGGCACAAACCCGGCGCCGATGCCCTGTATTTTGTGTGGTCCCGGTTTGCCCCCGGCAATAACCTGTGAATCGAATGGTTCAACAGCGACAATTTTTACCTCTGGGTTCCGCGCTTTGAGTACCTCACCAACACCAGTTATCGTGCCGCCAGTGCCTACGCCGCTGACAAAGAAATCAACCTTTCCGTCAGTATCATTCCAGATTTCCTCAGCGGTTGTTTTCCGATGAATTTCTGGATTTGCAAGGTTTTTGAACTGTTGCGGGACAAAAGAGTTTG
>JBAXFV010000262.1:0-2008 GCA_037139755.1 Chlorobiaceae bacterium | reverse complement strand
CCAGTATCGGGGTGGACATCATCGCTGAGGATGTGAGCAACAAGGGCAGAGTTGACCTGACGCTGAAGGCCGGGGGGAGAACCTTTCTTTTTGAATTCAAGGTGACTGACGGGGAGCCGTTTGAGCAGATCAGGAAGATGAAATATTACGAGAAATATACAGGTGAACGCTATTTGATTGGCATCGTTTTTGACCCGAAAGCGAGAAATGTCAGCAGGTTTGAGTGGGAGAGGCTGTAGTGCTTTGTCCCGCAAGGAATATTTTTCTTGGCAAGGCAGATGCTTTGGTTACTGGCGAGAATGACCATCTGCGTTTCATCACCGCCGGAAGCGTTGATGATGCCATAGCGAAAATTGCAGGTATCAAACTGTGTGACAGCTACAACCGCCAATACGGCACCGATTACCGCAGCGTCATGCCGACCAACCTCTACGGCAACGGCGACAACTATCATCCGCAAAACAGCCACGTTATCCCGGCGCTGATCCGTCGTCTTCATGAAGCAAAAATAAATGGTGATTCTGTGGTTACCATCTGGGGGACAGGCACGCCGCATCGGGAATTTCTCTCCATCGATGATAGGGAAGCAGCTTGCGTCCACGTCATGAATCTCGACAAAGCCACATACTCTCCATACCTCTCTAATGCAGAGTCATATCAACGTTGGCTCAGGCGAAGATATCACCATTAAAGAGCTGGCGCTGACCATCGCAAAGGTCATCGGCTACGAGGGTGCCATAGAATTTGACCCCACAAAACCCGACGGCACGCCCAGAAAACTCATGGACAGCACCCGCCTCAACAACCTCGGCTGGCAGGCCACTACCTCTCTTGAAGAAGGGCTGATGCTGGCGTATAACGATTTTTTGCAAAACCATATCAATTTCCAATGAAAGTTGCTCTCATTACCGGAATTACGGGTCAGGATGGATCGTATCTGGCCGAATTTCTTCTTGAAAAGGGCTACGAAGTGCATGGCATAAAACGCCGGGCCAGTAGTTTGAATACGCAGCGGATAGATCATCTCTACCAGGATCCTCATGTTACTCATCGCAACTTTGTGCTTCATTATGGTGACCTGACTGACAGCAGTAACCTGACCCGCATTGTTGCCGAAGTTCGACCTGATGAAGTCTACAATCTCGGCGCTCAAAGCCATGTGGCGGTGAGTTTTGAGGCGCCGGAATATACCGCTGATGTTGATGGCATGGGCACGCTGCGCCTGCTCGAATCCATCCGTTTTCTTGGTCTCGAAAAGAAAACACGATTTTATCAGGCATCGACCTCGGAACTGTACGGTTTGGTGCAGGAGATTCCCCAGCGGGAGACAACACCCTTCTACCCTCGTAGTCCTTATGCTGTAGCCAAGCTCTACGCCTACTGGATCACGGTTAATTATCGGGAAGCTTATGGGATGTATGCCTGTAACGGCATCCTGTTTAATCACGAATCTGCACGACGCGGTGAAACTTTTGTGACCCGTAAAATCACTCGAAGTCTCTCCAACATCTCGCAAGGGCTTGAAGAGTATCTCTACATCGGCAACATGAATGCTCTTCGCGACTGGGGTCATGCGAAAGATTATGTTCGTATGCAGTGGATGATGCTTCAGCAGACTGAACCCAAAGACTACGTTATCGCCACGGGCGTCCAATATACGGTGCGTCAGTTCATTGAAAAAGCAGCACAGCAGCTCGGAATATCCCTTCGCTGGGAAGGTGCTGCTCTTCAGGAAGTCGGCATTATTGCCGCTCTCAACTCTCCCTCCTCTTATCCATCACTGAGCACAGGGCAAATTATTGTTCGGATTGATCCGAGGTACTTCCGTCCCGCAGAAGTAGAAACCCTGCTTGGTGATCCCTCTAAGGCCAAAACCGATCTGGGCTGGATCCCTGAAATCACCCTTGATGAAATGGTTGCCGAAATGGTAACTCACGACCTCAACCTCGCTAAACAACACGCCCTCCTCAAAGCCAACGGCTACCACATCGACCTCAGCAAAGAGTAA
>JBAXFV010000261.1:0-2010 GCA_037139755.1 Chlorobiaceae bacterium | reverse complement strand
GTACTGTAACTCAAAGATCTGCGGTATAGTCTGATCCATCCAATTATTGTTGGGCATACCCAGAGCACCCACATGAATGATTTGGTCAATACACTAAAGCAGATTGCAGCAATCTCCCCACTTGATAGCTTTGAGTGGACAATTCCAGGAAATTGCCCTGTTGCTATTCCAGAAGCCAATCGAAGCGGTTATGCGAAAAATGTTCATTTGAAAGAGAACTTTCACAGCATTATTGGGCCCGACCAGACACTGAAAAGCCACTACTGGGCAATACAAGAGTGGGGCGGAATAGGGTCATTCAAGAAAAATGAAAAGAACGATCATCGCATTAGAAGTTTCATGGAAGAGCTTGGAAAAGGAAAGCTAACAAGAAGATCATTTGAGTGCATCTCTTCTCTATCAAAAGTTGCGTCATTCATCGACCACGACACATACGTCATTTACGACTCTCGTGCGATTTACTCACTTAATTGGCTGCTTTTTAACTATTCCAGTGAGCAGGCGCTGTTCCCGCAACCCGTTGGGCGAAGTTCTGATTTGGCGAAGTACGATATGCAGACCATTTTTCGCCTTACTAAGCGCCAGTTCGAATTCAGGTCTTACAAGGCCGCATTTCACGAATACTGCAAACTTATAAAGCACTTGTCCCCGGAAATATTTGGTTCCGACAGCAAGCCATACAAACTGGAAATGTTGCTTTTTATGATTGCGCCCACTTGGATAATTCAGAATATCGAGAATACAGTTGCACTCGAAATCAAAAAAACGCATAACCCGTCAGTCCACACGGACGCTGCGCGATAAAGCCGCGCAGCGCCGGTGACTTTTACGTTGGGCGTCCAAAAATTTATTATTGATACATCCATTGTAATAGCAGTTATTACAAATGAAAAGCATAAGCCAGTTTTAATTAATAAAACCAGGGCCGCTCATTTGCTTGCACCCTCATCGCTTCCTTTTGAGATTGGCAACGCTATCTCGGCAATGTTTAAAAGAAATCGCATATCTCTTGATCAAGCACTTTATGCACTTGAGGCCTTCGAAAAAATTCCTGTTCAGCTTTGTGATGTCAACCTAAACAAATCAGTGGAATTAGCTCAACTCTTGGGAATATATGCCTATGACGCTTATTTTATCGAGTGCGCTCAAACCTATAAATCACCGTTGTTTTCGCTGGATCATGGACTAATCGAAGCTGCATCTAAAATTGGTATTAAGTCTATAGAGGTTTAAAATGATCGTATATACATATTCTGAAGCAAGACAAAATTTTGCATCTGTTCTTGACAAAGCAGGGAAAGTTGGCGAAGTGTTGATAAAACGTAAAGATGGGACAATCTTTGTCATCAAGCCGATCACAATAAACGATTCTCCACTTGATGTTAAAGGCATCGATTTAAATTTATCGAGAAATGAAATTGTTGAATTATTGCATGAGGTTAGACAAAGATAAATTTTTAATGGCTCTCCGCATATTTTAGTGAGACGAAGTAATAAAGATTATAGGTGCAGTAATATCGACACGCAGGATTAGTTAGAACACCGACCATTGAGGAACGTGAAGTACATGTCGATAAGCCATAGGACCAACAGCCATAACGATTAAAGTACGCAACAGCCAAGACACTGTAACAGAATACTATACAACAGCTTTAAGCTTCGTAAGGCCTCGGCGAGGGGCTTTAGATGCTTCGAGAGCTACCGGAACCAATACAATACCCAACCACAACCTAATCTTCCTACAGTGGGACGAAGTATTCTGATTTCACTTCGTCTCACTAAAATCTGCGAAGAACCAAGAGATGAATGGATCTGTTTTGTTGTAGAACACCCAGAGAAAACTGTTGTCCAATCTGATGGCAGAATCAAGAAATGGGCCCATATTCAAGATGCAGGGAAAGTTTTACGGCTCATTCTGCTGGAAGATGGCGAAACTGTTCATAATGCCTTTTTCGATCGATCATACAAGGAGAGCTAAGCCATGAAGGTGAAATATTTTGAGGATACCGA
>JBAXFV010000260.1:0-2020 GCA_037139755.1 Chlorobiaceae bacterium | reverse complement strand
CCGTTCGCCACTTTTTCTGCAAGGCCGGGGATGGCTCCGGCAAGGTAGCTGCAATAATCGTCCTGCGGCACAAAGCAGATCTCCTGGCTCTCCTTTTTTTCAGCCGCCCTGACGCCAAAAGAATGAGCCAGCTTGCGTACCTCCGGTTTGGTCAGTGCGCCAAGCGGCAGGATGGTTTTTGCCAGGTCGCTCTGGGAGAGCATCCAGAGAAAATAGCTCTGGTCTTTCTCTGGATCAACCCCCTTGAAGAGCCGGTATCGTCCGTCGCTGAAAGAGGTGGAGGCAAAGTGGCCGGTAGCGACAAACTCAGCATCAAGCATCTTTGCTCCCTCAAAAAGTCCGAACCACTTGATTTTTTTATTGCAGACCATGCAGGGGTTTGGCGTCCTTCCTCCAAGATAGTCATCATGAAAATAGCTGATGACATCGTCCCTGAATTTTCGGCTGAGGTTCAGGGTAAAGACCGGAATCTGAAAATCGGGATGGTCGCTGATAACGAGTGGCGAAGGCTGAATCGAAGGACTCTCATCAAGGGAGTCGAGCACCCTGATGTTCAGCCCCGTAACAGCATAACCCTGCTTCAGGAGCAGGCAGGCGGTAACAGCAGAGTCAACCCCGCCCGAAATACCGACAAGAACTTTTTTCTGTGCGCTCATGGGGTGAATCCGGGAAAAAGGGTGGGAAATAATGAATCGGCGGAGAGAGTGCTGTTACCAAGTTAACAATCTCCAGCTCCCAAACCGTCGAAAGACAGGGATCAAGACGAGTCGGGGCTTCCATGGTCATATTCTGGCGGTTGTGATTCTGGTAGAGGAGAGGTTCCTGTGCCCGTTTCAGTTTCATTCCGTAATCAGGTAAAACTCTTCAGAAAAATCGGGAGTGCTGGGGCTTATCCCCAGCTCCTTTTTACAGTAAATGATAAAACGATGGGCGATCTGGTAGAGAGTGTGGGTCAGGGTGTGCAGTGTGTTGAAGTGGTCGGCAACGTCGTCATAGCTAATTTCGTAGTCATGGGCAGCCAGATTTCTTGCCGTTCGTGCCACTTGCCACTCTTCAACGGAATGAATGACCTGATTCTTTTCGAAGATAGCCAGCACTTTAATGAAGCTGTCAGCCTGCTCACCCGAGAGCAACAAGCTGTGGCGCATTGCTGAACCTAACGTATCCTGAAGTTTGGCAAAGCGTTCATTGATTGCGGATAGGGCTTCGAAAAGGTCGTTGTCTTTTTTTCGCAGAGTTAACACTGAACCAGAGAGTGGCCATTCAACGGCTCTATGCGATGAGTTAAGGAAATATACGCAACGTTGGATCGCCTCAAGCAGGTTCGCCAGATGCTGCTTTTCTGAAAACAATAATTCTGATGTTGTTGATTTCATGGCGTGATTTCCAGTAGTTTTGCTTGAGCGCGAGCGATGGAAAGAAATGGATTGTCGGGAACGCCGGGGTTTTTGACCAACAAATCAACAGGGAGACTGAGAGTTTGTTCCAGAATGGTTTTGATACGTGCACGGAGCAGCAAACTCACCGAGTCTTCCGGTTCGATCAGCAGATCAATATCGCCACCATGACGCGTGTCGTCGAGCCTTGAGCCATAGAGCCAGACAAGCGCACTCGCTCCTGCAACGGCGCGGCAAGTTTTGACGATGGTGTTGATTTGGTCTGTTGTCAAGCGCATGGTATCATTGATCGGCTATTGTGCAAGTTCCGGAATCAAGATAAAAGATTTTTTTCATTTAGATGCAGGGAAAGCTGATCTGGAGGCCCGCCTGAATCAATCCAGGATATAACCCATTGTCAAACTCCAGAGATTTTCAGAGAAGGATTCCGCCTAAAATCACCGACGCCACGCTGAAGTAGATCACAATTCCCGTGACGTCAACAAGCGTTGCCACAAAAGGGGCTGAAGAGACCGCCGGGTCGAGACCCAGACGCTTCAGCAACAGAGGGAGCATAGAACCCGTCAGCGTGCCGAAGAGCACAATTCCCACCAGAGAGAGTCCTATCGTCAAGGAGATGAAAA
>JBAXFV010000259.1:0-2029 GCA_037139755.1 Chlorobiaceae bacterium | reverse complement strand
TTGTTGTTCCGTGAATAGTGCAACCGCTTGTTTAATTCAAAGACCGCAACAATTTGCATGGCTTTGGTCTCTCCGATTCCCTTGATCTCCTGAAGTTCCCCGATGGTTATATTGACAAGCTTTTCAAGAGTGAACCTTGCAATAATCTCGTTGCAGGTATCAACAATATTGAGTTTTCTTGAACCAAAGCGCAGGATGATTGCCAGCAGCTCGGCAGGACTGAGTGAGGCTGGTCCGCTGCTGAGAAACCTCTCTCTCGGCCGGTTTTCAGGGTCAAAATCATGGAGTCGCATTTCTTCTGTTTTTGTTGGAACCGCCGAATAAAAGCGCTTTATTGTTGCAATAAAAGCGTATTAAAGGAGTTTACAAAAAAAGAGTGAGAAGAGAGCAAGTTTTTTTAGTCGCAGTCATACTCAGCCCAATTGCTAGGCGTCTCATACCAGCGGAGCTGTTTAAGCGATACCCCTTCGGGCAAATGGGGGCTGATCTGGTGAAACGCCCATTTGGCAAGACATTCAGCCGTTGGAGGTTCATCAGTCACCAGAACCCTCGAATTGCGTTTCGTGATAAAGTCAAGATCCTCATGATCATCTTTCCACACCGCGAAGCCGTGATCAAGCTTGTCGTGAATGTGTTCCACCATGATCTCTTTTAAAAACTTGAAATCCATCACCATTCCCTCTTCACTGTCACCTTTGCGCTTGATCAGTTCCCCTTCAACGGTGGCGACAACCACTCCGCGATGGCCGTGCAGTTGATTACAGAAAGAAAAGCTGTTCGGAAGCGTATGGCCGTAATCGATCTCTATTTTTCGTGAAATACGCATGGGTTTACAATGATTGTCGTTACCGGATTCCCTTGTCGGCAGTGGCAAGCAAAGTGTACGCAAAAAATTACTGTTTCACGAATTTCTGTTTTCTTCTAAAAGTGCGGCCTGGATGCTCAATCCCAAACAACGTTTTCGCTAAAAACTTTTTATAGCCTGTGCATAGACCATGGGGCTCTCGCTTGGAGAGCTTGCTCCTGAAATTTTCCATGCGGCTGTCGATTGCAGGCTATAGTTTTTGGCATCAAACCATTTTACCCCAAATCCAGCTCCTGTCAGGTTGCTGGTATTCTTGCCTGCATCGGGAAGGGGTGTGTTATGGAGAGCAGCATAACCATGGTCAACAAAAGCTGAGAGTTCCAGTTTTCCCGGAAGTTCCCCGGTTGAGTCAAAAAGATAGCGCAGTTCAGCGGTCGCAATAACGCCCTGGTCAGCGCAGGACTCACTTGTCTGCCAGGCACGAACCGCACCGGGCCCAGCCAGTGAGAGTTGTTCTGAACTGCTCAGGTTTTTATTGCTCCACTGACCATAGGCGCCGGCATAAAGAGTTAAAGCTTGAGATATCATCTGGGTGCGGGCAAGACTCATGTTCAGTTTGGCATAGCCGCCATTGGTGCGCAATCCTTGTTCCGCCTGGTCTTTTGAAAGCGTTTCGGCATCATTGAGGCTCAATTGTCCTCTGACAAAACCAAGGGAGAGTGCGGTGGAACCCCCTCCAAGCATGTTATCCATCTGTATGCCGGTAAGTCCTGTCTGACACGATGCTGAAAGTCGTTGATTGCTGGATTGTGTACTTTCAATTCGATCGTCCAGTATTTTTCCTTCTCCGGCAACTGTTGCATTCAAAATCAGATTTCTGTTTCGTATGATTGGCTGGGTAAGGGAAAAAATCAGGTTGTGGGCATTGCCGTAAGCATGCAATGCCTGGAATGATCCGCCCATCTGATAGTTGACGTAGTTGTAGTTAAATCCGATTTTTGTTCCGTATGGGGTGATTGGTATCGTATAGCCTGTTTGCACATTCTGCAACTCTCCGATTGTGGATGTCTGCAAGCGCAAGGTTAACTGATCACCAAGATGAAGAGGAGAATAAAGTTCCATACAGCCCCCGAAGTGATTGGCGCCTGTTGCTTCGTTTCCATAATTGTCAATGTTCACTGAGTAGCCGTAGGGCTTGCCTTCAATGACTTCAAGGGTTGCTTT
>JBAXFV010000258.1:0-2040 GCA_037139755.1 Chlorobiaceae bacterium | reverse complement strand
ATGAGCCCGATTTCCACAAGATCTTTTTTCGGGTCAAGATGATGTTTTTTGCACCCTGACCTTGTGGTGATAACGCTGATGTGCGGCACAGGAAGAAAAAAGCTCTTTTCATGCAGACGGATACGAAGAAGCCCGGCATCGTCGAAAGCGGCAGCGAGCGCGGGCTGCACGGTCACCGGCAACTGGCGGGCAAAAAAGCCATAGCTCATTCCGCTGCGCTGGTCGAGATATCGGGCGACTATTCGTTTGTAAAAGGCGCTGCGGTATTCGAGCCCCTCAGTTGAGGTGTGCGTTAACAGAGACGCATTGCTGCTCCACAGGGCGCTGCACTGCAAAAAATCATCCGCAACCGCTTCAAACTCTGCCGTTCCGGTCTTCAGCTCTCCATGCTCAATGTCAAGCTCTTCAGCTTTTGGCGGGACAACCTGCGCCGTAAGTTTTGGTACCAGCGTGTCACGGACATCCTTTTGAGAAGGATACGGAGAATTAAACGTCACGACTCCGCCGTTCATGGTGCAGATGGTCCAGGAGTGGTCGGTTACAAAAATAAGGATATGAACCATATCGCGGGCCAGCCTGCCCACAATGGCATCCAGGCGCTCCTGGGGGAGTGATTCGTGGGTGAGCGGCGCCGCCTCGTCGTAAATACCGACAATGATATTGTTGTAGAGGGTGGTCAC
Source organism: Chlorobiaceae bacterium (assembly GCA_037139755.1). GTDB lineage: Bacteria > Bacteroidota > Chlorobiia > Chlorobiales > Chlorobiaceae > Chlorobium. The sequence continues at coordinate 1,360 of JBAXFV010000258.1, read as the reverse complement.
TCGGTTGATCGCCAGCAGACTGTCGGGAAAATAACCCGGCGCAAGAATAACCGTTCCCGGCAGAAACCGTCCGTCATCTCCGGATGCCTGCTCTTCTGAAAAAACCGTTATCCCGAGCGACTGCATTGCCTTGACAAGAGCATCGCAAAATTGCTCCAGCCGAAAGGAGAGAAGAGGCGCCGGATAGATGACCGGCTTCATCCTGCGGCACATCTCATCAATGGACAGGGGAGTATCCAGAGGAATCCCGAGCAGGTCGTGAAGTGAGTCGGAACTGATACTGTTACTCATGAAGATCTTCTGGCAGATATTTTCGGAAAGATAATCGCTCGGTTACAGGCCGAAATGATGTTCGCGGCCCCAAAGGAGTTTTGTGCGCAGAATTTCGCTGTAATTTCTGCTTTCATTGGCGACAAGATTGATAAGCACGGATGACTTTCTTACCGTGATGCTCTCCTGCGGATTAAGCATTTTTTTAAGATTGCCGTCGCAGTTCATGGGGAAAAATCCGTCCGGGGCATCAACCGACACCTCAATAACCTTCTCGTCACTGATAACGATAGGCCTGACGGTGAGCATGTGCGGGCATATAGGGGTGATTACAAAAACGCTTGATTTTGGTGCGATGATTGGGCCTCCGGCAGACATGGAGTATGCTGTTGATCCGGTCGATGTTGCAATAATGATGCCGTCTGCCCGGTACGAACTGAGCAGCTCTCCGTCCAGCTTGATGATAAAGGTCGGAATACGGGGATAGGCCCCTTTTTCGATGACCACATCATTGAGCGCTCTGAATTGATGCACCTCATTACCGATACATACAGCAGCCTCAAGTTGCGAACGGGTATGAATGGTGTTGGTTCCGTTCACGACCTGTTCGACAGCCGTGAACATTTCAGCCTGCGTAAACTCTGTGAGAAAACCAAGAAACCCGACATTGACACCGATAACCGGCTTGGTGACGGCGTAATGCGAGGTAAAGAGCAGTGTTCCATCGCCGCCAAGTGAAATAAAGGCATCACACTGCTTGCTGAGCTCCTCAATCGGCGCTGAAGATTCGATATGCAGTTTTTCTGCGGAGAGCGCTTCAAAAACATAGTCGATTTTCCGCTCGGCAAGCCATGCGGCAAGCTGGCGGGCAAGAACAAGCGCATTCTCTCGTAAAACATTGACAACAATCGCAAATTTCATGACCGGTTCATCTCTTTAAGGGTTTGATAGAGCCGATTGGCTTCACTGAAGCGCGATTCAAGCTGTTGCAGCTCCCGTTGCCTTACTTCACTGGCAAGCAGGGATAGTTCTTTGGAAAAACAGTCAAGTTCTTCTGCAATGTTATCGCTGTTGGTGGCGATAATATCCC
>JBAXFV010000257.1:0-2040 GCA_037139755.1 Chlorobiaceae bacterium | reverse complement strand
TGAGCACACCGGAGTATAGTGTACCACCTCTACCGGAGCAAAGTGTACCAGCGATTCCGGGCCAATATGTACCACCTGTACCGGAGTAAAGTGTACCAGGTATTCCGGGCGAAAGTGTACCACCCAATCATGTCAGATTTGTAACATCATAAACAGTACCTTCCGTGCAAAAAACGGAGGTATTACCATGGCAAATAAAGCCTTGACTATGTTACAGACACGACGTATTATCCAGCTCTTGATGGAGGGTTGTTCCCTACGGGAAATCCATCGCAGTACCGGTATTCACCGGATCACGGTTAAGAACTATTTGCATCGTTTTCAGAGCAGCGGGCAATCATTTGCAGAGTTGTTTTCTTTGCCTGATCACGATCTTTCGGTTTTGGTTCATCCAACCCGCACAGCCAAAAGCACTGATAAGCGCTGTTCTATTCTCAACGACCAGCTTCCACGTCTTGCCGATGAACTCGCCAAGAAGGGCAGCTCTCATGTGACCAAACAGGTGTTATGGGAAGAATATCTTCAGCAGAGTCCCACCGGATATCAGTACTCCCAGTTTTGCTATTACCTCGATCAATACACACAACAGCATGACATCACTATGCCCCAGCAGCGTCAGCCGGGATACCGCCTCCAGATTGACTTTGCTGGAGACACCCTCTGCACTATCGACCCGCTTACCAGAGAACGTCTCGAATGCCCGGTTCTGGTCTGCACCCTGCCCTGTAGCAGCTTCTTTTATGTTGAACCGCTCTCTTCAGGACGGCAGGAGCATCTGATTCCTGCTCTCAACAGGGCGCTTGCCTATTTTGGCGGTGTGCCGAAAAACATCCTGAGCGACAACATGAAACAGGTGGTGACAAAAGCATCTCGCTATGAGCCTCTTTTCAATGAACTTATGGTGCAGTGGGCCCTGCACTACCAGACCAATATGCAGGCAACCAGATCCAGAAAACCGAAAGACAAACCGTCTGTTGAAGGCACGGTGCACCTTGCTTACAGCCAGATTTACGCACGACTGCGCCATGAGGAATTTACCAGTCTCAACGGCCTGAAGTGCCGGGTTCGGGAGCTGCTGGATGATGCCAATGACCGGCTCATGACTGACTATGGCAAAAGTCGCAGAGAGCGGTTTATGGAGCTGGAACAGGAGCTACTTTTGCCACTGCCGCCGACCGATTTTGCTTACAAGCGTCAAACTACAGCCACGGTCAAGAAAAATTATCATGTCATCTTGGGTGAAGACCGCTGTCAATACAGTGTGCCTCATGAGTATATCGGCAAGCTGGTCAAACTGATCTACGACGAAGCGGTGGTTGAGGTCTTTCTTGATTTTCAGCGCATTGCCCTGCATCAGCGCATCGTCGGTCGCCGGGGCATCTATAGCACCGTACCGGAACACATGCCGGAATCCCATCGCCGATACCATGAGCAACAGGGATGGACTGAGGCAGACTTTACCAGTAAAGCGGCGGCTGTTGGGCCCTGTACCGAAGAAGCCGTTCGTCGGATTTTGAGTTCAAAAGCCTATGCACAGCAAAGCTTTGATGCCTGTCTTGGCATCCTTCGGCTTCAGAAAAAGTATGGAACAAACCGACTCGAAGCCGCTTGTGGGGTTGCTCTCCAAGTCTCCAGCGTCAGCTACCGACTTGTCCATAACATCCTTGAAAACAATAGAGATAAAGCAGAAGCAGTAAGAGACAATCATGTGTCCATGCTTCCGCTGCATACCAATATCCGTGGTAAAGAAGTCTACAATTAACCTTAACCTCACCATGACAATGAATACACAACTGACCCTTGACCAGCTTCGCTCCATGAACCTTTATGGCATGGCACAAGCCTATGAAGCGGCTACAATGCTGCCTGTCCACGAGCAGCCGGAGGCCGACACCCTGCTCGGCAAGCTTGTGGACGCTGAACAGCTTTATCGCAAAGAACAAAGCACCAAGCGGAATCTCAAGCAAAGCAAAATCCGTTATCCAGCCATACTTGAACAGGTACATTGCAATGCCGCCCGAAACCTGACACGCAATCAAC
>JBAXFV010000256.1:0-2047 GCA_037139755.1 Chlorobiaceae bacterium | reverse complement strand
AAGCCCGTTACGACTATGGCATCGACAGCCATTTCGCCCTGCTTGATGCCCAACGATCCCTCTTTGAGGCGCAGCAGAACGAAATTCTGATCCATCAACAGACTCTTGCCAATATGATCGACCTGTACAAAGTCCTCGGAGGCGGGTGGCAATGAGAAAAACCGCTGACAGGGTTCGGTGGCTGAACCCATGCATAGCGTTGTTCGTTACATCTGATGTGACTATCTGTTATTCTGTCGAAAAGCTTTATATTTCTTTTCGTAGTAAAAAAAGTGTGGAGTTGTGTTGAGGGGAGGATCTCTGAGATGGACGAATGTTTTAAATGAGGTTGACGATGAAAAAGCTTCCAGTGGGGATACAGACGTTCAGTAAAATAATCGAAGGTGATTATCTCTACATTGATAAAACGGAGATTGCTCGTAGCCTGATTGACAAATATCAATATGTCTTTCTGTCGCGTCCCCGGCGATTCGGGAAGAGCCTGTTTCTTGATACGCTGAAAAATATTTTTGAGGGGAAACGGGAGCTTTTTCGGGGGCTGCTGATTGAGGAGCAATGGAACTGGGAGGTGACGTATCCTGTCATCAAAATCAGTTTCAGTGGAGGGATTCACAGCCGGGAAACGCTTCGCAAAAACCTGTTCTATATCCTGAATGACAATCAGGAGCGGCTTGATATTACTTGCGCGGAAAAAGAGGATCCCAATCAGTGTTTCGCAGAACTCATAAAGAAGGCTACTCAAAAGTATCATCAAAAGGTTGTTGTTCTGATTGATGAGTATGACAAACCGATTCTGGACAATATTGAAAATATTCCAGAAGCTCTGGTTATTCGTGATGGGATGCGTGACTTTTACACAAAAATCAAGGAGAATGACGAGTATCTGCGCTTTGCTTTTCTCACCGGGGTGAGCAAATTCTCCAAAGTGTCGCTTTTCAGCGGACTGAACAATCTTGAAGATATCAGCCTCAACCCTGACTATGGCAATGTTTGCGGGTACACCCAGCTTGATCTGGAGAGTTCTTTTGCCCCATATCTTGAGGGGGTGGATATGGAGCAAGTCAAGCGGTGGTACAATGGCTATAACTTTTTGGGTGACAGGGTCTATAACCCTTTCGATATTCTGCTTTTTATCAAGAACCATTATGTGTTCGACAATTACTGGTTTGAAACCGGTACGCCGCGTTTTCTGGTTGAGTTGATCAAAAAAAACAGCTATTTCATCCCCGATTTTTTGAATATCAACGTCGATAAAAGTTTGGTCAACAGCTTTGACATTGAAAATCTTGATCTGGAGGCTCTCCTGTTTCAGACTGGCTATTTGACCATCAAGCGGTTGATACAGGAGGAGATGGGAGTGGTGTACGAGTTAGGATTTCCCAACAAGGAGGTGCAGATCAGTTTCAACAATTATATTTTACGTTCGATGACCAGTGGTTCGGATAAAGAACTGATCCGCCGTGAGCTGCTTGCTATCATGAACACTGGTGATGTTGAAAGATTGGAACCCGTCATCAAGCGCCTTTTTGCAAGCATCGCCTATAATAATTTCACCAACAATGATATCGAGAGGTACGAGGGCTTTTACGCCAGCGTGCTCTATGCCTGTTTTGCCAGTATCGGGGTGGAGATCATCGCTGAAGACGTTAGTAACAAAGGCAGAATTGACCTGACCTTGAAGGCTGGGGGGAGAACCTTTCTTTTTGAATTCAAGGTGAGCGATGGGGAGCCGCTTGAGCAGATAAAAAGAATGAAATATTATGAGAAATATTGTGGCGAGCGCTATCTGATTGGCATTGTCTTTGACCCCAAGGCAAGAAACGTCAGCAGGTTTGAGTGGGAGAAGTTGTAATGCTTGCAGGAAATATTTTGCCATGCAGGTAAAAGTGTACACTGTAATTGATCCTCCAAACTGGTGTTGAACTCTCAGCCACCATCATTGATGTGGGAGGGTGAGTGCTTCAGAAAGGGAAAACCAGCCAATCTCCTCCACTTCGTCTGGCATTAATTCTATTGAGCCAATCCCTTTGCCGTAGAAAGCAAGCGC
>JBAXFV010000255.1:0-2052 GCA_037139755.1 Chlorobiaceae bacterium | reverse complement strand
TGGAAAGAATCATGGCCAGAAAGGAGTAGCTGATATCATCGAACTTGAACGATCCTGCAAGATAGGGCAGCGTGATGGTTTTTGGTTTGATGACGATAAAGAGCATGGCAATCCCTGCAAGCAAAAGGGAAAAGGTGTGGAGCTTGCGGGCATGGCGGAGGCTTTCGATAACTGCATCGGCGTTGGCTCCCTGCATGGAGTTCCCTGGAGGATCAATCCTCAACAGTGCGGCTGAGTCGGTAAGGGGCGAATAAAGTCCATTAACACCAATATCACACCCTTGAACATCTCGATAGAGCGTGAAAATATCAATGGTGCTTTTACTGAAATTGACTCCGCTGAGGTTGGCTCTGCTGAGATCAGTTCCCCGCAGATCAGCGCCACGTAAATCCGCTTCGACAAGATTCGCCGACACAAGATTTGCTTTTGCAAGGTTTGATCCTCCAAGGTCCGCCTCGGCAAGATTTGCACCACGCAAATCGAGAACCGAGAGAACAGCATTGTGCAAATCCGGGCGGATATCTGCATGCTCCTTGCGCCACAGGTTCCAGGCGGGAACTCCCTCTTGAAGGAGCTTCAAATGTTGAGCATCAGCCATCCTGTTATCCCGGAGACATTTCGAGCATTCTCCTGATGGAGCCCAGAGCAGCAAGACGAAGCGCTTCGTCAACAACAATCTCAGGTTTTCGGTTCAGCATACACTGGTAAAGCTTTTCAAGAGTATTTTGCTTCATCTGGGTGCAGACACTCCGGGGATTATCGGGATCTTTGGGTGCAGGAATAAAGGTTTTTTCCGGCGAACGCTTCTGCATTTCATAAAGAATGCCCGGTTCAGTGGCAACAATAAATTTTTTAGCAGAGCTTGAAACGGTATGGTTCAGCAACGCCTGTGTTGAACCGATAAATGCCGCATGACGAAGCACCTCTTCACGGCATTCAGGGTGGGCAATAAGTTCAGCATCAGGATGCCCAGCACAAGCGTTGAGAACAGAGTGTTCAGAAAAAGCCTCGTGAACATAACAGTACCCCTGCCAGAGAATCATCTCCCTGCCAAGTTTTTTTGCTATATAAGCACCGAGATTTCTGTCCGGGCCAAAAATAATAGGCTGGTTTTCAGGAATCTGGCGAACAATATGTTCAACATTGGATGAGGTACAGGTAATATCAGAAAGCGCCTTGATCTCAGCCGTCGAATTGATATAGGTAATGACGACAGCGCCCGGATGCAACTCCTTGAACCTCCTGAACTCATCTGCCGGACAACTGTCAGCAAGAGGACACCCGGCATGAGCATCAGGCATGAGTACCAGTTTGGAAGGATTAATTATTTTGGCGGTTTCTGCCATAAAATAGACACCGGCAAACACAATGACATCGGCATCGTTTTTTTCAGCCGCGCGGGCAAGAGCCAGACTGTCGCCAACAATATCGGCAACCTGCTGTATTTCCGGAACAGTATAATAATGGGCAAGAACAAGAGCGTTCATCTCTTTTTTAAGCGCATTGATCCTCACGAACAGCTCTTCATGCGAATAATTGTTTTTATCAGCACTCTCTGAAGCAAAATGCATGGTCATGATCTGAGTTAGAATGGGGTTAAAAACAGGGATATCAGCATGCTTATCTGAGGTAGTAGTCAAGATCGTCATCTTCCCTGATTAAAAGCAGAATAGCCGAATTCGGAACAATAATATATCGTTCCGCTTCATACTCGATCTCATAAGAGCTATTCTGAATAAAAATAGCCATATCACCGACCTTCGCCTGCAAAGGAATGTACTGGGCAGTTGAAACCCGCTCTTTCCATGGTTCGTCAGACTCCGGAGGGGGACCTACAGGATAACCCGGTCCGGTTTTAATGATATAACCTGTCTGGATTTTCTCTTTTTCCTGAACGCCGGGAGGAAGATAAATTCCCGATTTTGTCCGTTCGTCCAGAGATTTTGGTTTGATTAACACTCTATCACCAACGACAACAAATTTATCAGTTATATTTGCGCCAGCCATTCTATCCATTTTATTTTGAATAAATTAACAATCTGAAAAACCGAC
>JBAXFV010000254.1:0-2065 GCA_037139755.1 Chlorobiaceae bacterium | reverse complement strand
ACACCTGGCTGGCTGCCTCAACCGCCCCAAAACCAGCCGCATGTGGCCTCGACACTTACCGGTATCTCCAGCATGACCTGCTTGAGACTCCGTTTGGAGCCGAGAATGCTCTGCTCGATCCTCATCAGCTCTATCGAGATGGGGGGAAGGTCAAACAGAGAAGCCTTCGGCGCACTTCCTTATGGACATTATAGCCCTCGCTGCCCAACTTTTCGGTAACGCACCAGCGCTGCAAATAGCCGACAAAACTCTGTCGTTCAACGAGTGTAACGCAGTCGCAGAAGGCATTGCCAGCCGTCTCAGCAGCAGAGGCATTCGCTCTGGCGATATTGTCGCCACCATTTCACCAAACACCCCGGAACTCGTCATGCTGCTCCTCGGACTCCTGAAAGCAGGCATGATTGCCGCGCCGCTGAACTATCGTTTTCCAGAACACCTGCTTGGCAACACGGTTGAAAAGCTTCGGCCCAGTCTGATCGTAACCTCCGGCACCACAGCTCTAAAGGGCAGCATCAGTATTGCTGAATTGCTTGACCGCGATTTGCCCGGCACAGCTCTCCAAACACCCACAATCAGCTTACAGAACAACATCGCCATTGCAAAACCTGACCTGTCAGGTACGGTTCTTGATGATACGATTGGCTGCATACCTGCCGACACAGCTCCCGTTGAGGAAAACATGGAGGCAATGCACCAGCCCGTCACCATCATCCACACCTCCGCAAGCTCGGGCGAGGCAAAAGCTGCCGTGCACAGTTTTGGCAACCACTGGTACAGCGCTCTCGGCTCCAATGAAAATATTCCTTTCGGCGCTGGCGATTGCTGGCTTCTTTCGCTGCCGCTTTACCACATCGGCGGTTACTCCCTTCTCTTCCGCTCTCTCATCTCCGGAGGCTCACTTGCTATAGGAAAATCGGATGAATCTCTAAGCAAATCTCTGCAAAACTTTCCACTGACCCATCTCTCCGTTGTGCCGACACAGCTTTACCGTCTGCTTGCCGACAAGGAGAGCGCTGCACTGCTGCGAACGATGAAAGCCGTTCTGCTTGGGGGCAGTTCAGCGCCAAAATCGCTGATTGAGGATGCTGTTCGCCAGCATATTCCGATCTATCTGAGCTACGGCTCGACCGAGATGAGTTCACAGATTGCCACCTCCCCTGCGCCGATACAGGGCATTCAGGAGAACAGCGGCAGGCGGCTTCCCTGGCGCGAGATCATGGCGTCAACAGAAGGAGAATTGCTGGTTAAAGGAGCCTGCCTGTTTCAGGGCTACCTCCGGGATGGGAAAATCCAGCCTCAAACCGATAACGACGGCTGGTTCCATACTTCGGATATCGGAAGTGTCACCGATGACGGTACCGTCACTGTGGCAGGCCGTAAAGACAACATGTTCATTTCAGGGGGAGAAAATATCCATCCAGAAGAGATTGAAACTGCGCTGATGATGATTGACGGGATTCTTGAAGCAGTTGTTGTCCCTGTGAATGATGATGAATATGGCCAGCGTCCGGTGGCATTCATCAAAACCATCGAAGAGAATAAACCCGATGAACTCACTCTCACCAGGGCCATGCACTCCATTGCGGGAAGACTGAAAAGCCCGACACGTTACTGTCGGGTAGAGGAGTGGGCTACGTTGCCGGGATCGCAAAAAATTGACCGGAAATTTTATAAAAAGCTCAGCCTCTTGCCGCCTGACGCTTGAGCCTGCGCACCGCATACGCCCCGCCAAGACCGGCTATCGGCGCATAAAAAACACCCGAAAAGGCCATATTCATCAGGATATCGGTGAAGCTTAATGAAACCGGAGCAAGGGCAAGCTTTTCGGCAGCCACAAGCGCCTGCACCTGCGGCTGAAGCTCGGGACGTTCCCGGGCCATCTCAAGCGCCCAGTCGATGACAAGGGCAAGACTTTCTGTCCCCGGCCTGTAATGTAAAAAAACCATCAGTAATGAGGTAACAACCTCAGAGACAACACCTCCAGCAAAACCCGCCATGCAACCGAGCGCAAAAGCCTCCCTGAAGGTCAGTTTCACCTGAAATCGCATGATGGTATGATGAAGCG
>JBAXFV010000253.1:0-2065 GCA_037139755.1 Chlorobiaceae bacterium | reverse complement strand
TGCGGCAAACTGAATTTTTAAAGAGTAAAGAAATCGATTAATCAAGGAGAAAATAGAGATGCCGACCTATCAGTATCGATGCAATAACTGCGGAAATGAGCTTGAAATAGTCCAGAAAATGAGCGACAATTCTCTGACCATCTGTCCGAAATGTGAAAAAGAGACGTTTGAGCGGGTCATCACTGCCGAAGGCGGATTTGTGCTGAAGGGATCCGGGTTTTATAAAACGGACTATGCCAAGGGTAAACCAGCAGCAGCACCTGCCGCCCCCGCCTGTGCCACTGCCGCCTGTGCGGGCGGTTCTTGCCCAATGGCAAAATAGAACCCCACAGCTTCACTGCCTCAAGTTAAGCCTTCCTCTCTCAAGGGAGGCTTTTCTGCTTTTTGAACGGGTTCTCCTTTTCTCTCCAGGCAAACGTTGAAAGATTGATCTTCTTGTCCCCCCTGAAACTTTCGGGATACTGTTTTCCCTCAACATTTCCCGTTACCTTTACCCTGCCGAGGATGCCATCCGTAAAATACATGCGGATCATATCCCCGCTCGAATAGTTGATTCCCGAAGGTTTCCGGTTCTCATTGTAAAGGTGATAGAGACTTTCTGCCTGACTGCTGAGTGTTATTCCTGTTATTTTCGATTTGCCGTTGAGCAGGATCACCATTTTCCTGCCGCAGAACTGGTCATAGACGAGTGGCGAAAGGGAGAGTGTATCCTGTGCGGCAAAAAAAGCATTGTTTATGACCTGTATTTCATCAACGTGTTTGCGTTTTCCGCCCCCGTCAGACTCTTTGAGATGCAGCAGGATAGTGTCGCCGCTGATCTGCTGATGCCCATGCCAGACAAGGACATCGTCGTAGAGCGAGATTTGGCTGGTTGCCTTATTGACCACAGCTCTCCGCGACTTGCCGGCAAGAGAGTTATCCACCATTCGCCCTCGGACGTTTCCGCTTAATTCACCGATCTCCCTGTCAGAGAAGTAGACCCCATGTTCCGCGTAGATTTCAACCGAATTGTCGGTCATAAAAACATTACCGTCCAGCATGATTTTGTTCTCCTGTTCATAATCGGTGGCACGGTCGCATCGCAACGTTATGGTGCCGTCGAGGAACACCACATTGCCGGTCACCATACGGTAGTTTCCCGCTTTTGACTGGCCTCCTTCGATGGTATCGGCATGTTGGAGAATAATTTTCTTTTTTTCTGCCCGTAGTGTATTATGGTTCACAACCGGGAGCACGATAGTCTGAAGCATCACTGTGCAGGCGGTCAAAAACATCAATGAAAAAAATCTTTGCATTGGTAAAAGATAATGATTGGCGGTCTCCCGGAGATGGCGTTCCCCTAATGTAACAAAGCTTTGTTTTTACTGTGAAAAAATTACTGTTGACCGCTGGCGGCAAGCCTGCCACCCTTTTGCTTGCCCCCCTTTATGATGCACTGAAAAAAAACGGGAATTACAAACCGGTAGTGATGCTTGCTGCACCGGAGGGAGTTGAACCAGTCAGTGCTGATCTCGCCGTCCGCTTTGGTCTTGGCGAAGTGAATCATACCATCATGCTTCCAAAAGGTACTCCGGTTGAACAGCTTGCTTCAGTCATGACCGGTGCGGAAAAAATCATGCTGGGCGAACAACCCGACCTTGTTCTGGTCTGCGGCTGCGACAATGCCGCTTTAGGGGCAGCCATTACTGCGGCAAAACTCGGCCTGCCCGTAGCCGCCGTTGATGCCGGGCTGCGGAGCTATGAGCGTTCAGACGCGGATGAGGTCAACCGTGTCGTCATTGATGCCATGGCAGACTTCCACTTTGTCAGCGAACACAGCGGCGAATACAACCTGATCAACGAAGGCGTTGCCGACGAAAAGGTCTTTTTTGCAGGCAACCTTATTGTCGACAGCCTTGTGGGCTTGATGGAGCAGGCAAATGACCAGGACGTCTCAGTGGTTCCAGGCATCAAGCCGAAAAAGTATGCGCTTCTGCTCCTGAACCCGGCGGGCCGGTTCTCCGGGAAGGAAGAGCTTGAAATGATGCGTCGTCTTCTGGCAGAGATTTCCAGTGGCATAACGGTT
>JBAXFV010000252.1:0-2080 GCA_037139755.1 Chlorobiaceae bacterium | reverse complement strand
AGCGGGATATCATGTTTGATAGTCTGCCGAAATATTTCAGTGGAGGTATTCGCCTCTATTATGATGCCAAATTTCCATCAGATGGCAGCGCCAAAGAGGGAGTTCTGCTTGAAGTCGGATTTGATGATATCATTCCCAATCAGCCGATGAACATCAGTTCATGGGCATTGGATTTCGCCTTGGCAAAGCATGTTGATGTTATTGATAACAGAGCGATGCACATTCAATGTTATCATCCCGGCTATACCTTTGTGGAAAAGCTGCAAGCTATTGTGACGAAATATCGTCGGCATCAGGATTTAAACGATGAGTTTCCTTTAAATTTTATGCGCCATTACTACGATGTTTTTTGCCTGCTGCAGAATAAACAGGTACAGGCATTTATTGGAACTATCGAGTATCACGAGCATAAAAAGCGTCGTTTTCCGGCAATTGACCTTCAGCATCCACTCGGTGAAAATGATGCACTTCTTATGGCTGACGAAGCTCGGCGTATGCTGTACAAAAAAGAGTATGAACGTCGTGCAGCGCTTTATTATCAGGGGCAGCCGCCCTTTGATGAGGTTATGGATATGATTCGAAAGAACTTGAGTCGGCTTTAACTATTTGTGCTCCTGTTGTCTGGTCTTCACATTCAATAACCTCTGCCTGGGTCTGTTATAAAATCGCTCTGAATCCTTTTTGCCTGGGTGGCGGGGGAGGCTTATTGTGAAGCGGAGTATCAATCAAAAGAAATATTCTTTACGTTGAATGGGTTCCTGCACGTAGTTCTGTAGGGTTTGGAAACGGTATGGTAATTGTTGTATCAGGCAGCCGTTTTTGCATGACAATATGACTGCCTCGCTGACACACTTCAATAAAGCCGTGTCTCACAAGAATTGCACAAACCTCTTTTCCCGAAAAAATGCGAAGTTTACCCAACAGCAACCTCCATGCGGGTCACGTATACCTCCTCATGCAAGCGTGTCTGGATCTCTTCACTGGATGCGGTCTCAAAGAATAACTCCAAGGCTTCACGAAGATTATCGCGAGCTTCTTCAATGCTCTCCCCCTGGCTTGCAATATTAAATTCGGGACAGAGGGAAACATACCCATCTTCTTCATGTGTGATAATGACGGTCAGTTGTTTTTGCATGGATTCTATCCGCTTTATCTGAAAATTTTTAAGCCTCTTTTCCACAGGTGGAGCAATTCGATTCGACCTATGAAGTTGTACTAGTAAAGTAATAAAAATAACGGACAGCAAAGCCGATGATTGAGTATGTTGAAGCTGCATGGGAGCGAGGTGCCCCGGCTTTTCACATTATCCATGTTTTTTGCCGAGCTGGATCTCGGCGTTCCCACGGTATCGGTTTCAGTGCGCCAACACTGATGGATGCGAGTGCTGTAAGTTCAGACTGTTCCAGATCAGCCCGAATACGCAAGGCATGCGTGAGCCCGTCAAATACTGTCACCATCCAATGAGCAAAATTCGACAAGAAGCGTTATTATGCATGATATTTCGACAGCAACATCTGTTTTTCGACAATTATGCCTGATAGCATTCCAATCGTTACCGATACCCAGACAGCCATTGATGGTACTCGGCGATGGGCTGGTTATGCAGCTCTGCGGCGGGAGTGTTGTGAATACTAACGATTCTCCATGAACCCCACCACCCTCAAAAAGCTCGAATTCGACAAAGTCGCCCACTACGCCGCCCAGCTCTGCCTCTCGGCGATGGGGCGCGACCAGCTTCTTGCAGCCGTCCCGCAACGGGAGCGGCAGGTGCTTGTCACCGAGCTTGAGCGGCTGCTTGAGTTGCGGAATCTGCTTCAGGAAAGGATAGCGCTTCCCTTCTCCTATCTGCCCGACACCCGCCCGCTGCTGAAAAAGCTGGAGCTGCTGGGGAGCTATCTGGAGACGGAGGAGCTGCAGGATATTTTCCATCTCCTCTTTTCATCGGTGCAGTTGCGCAAGTTTATGGCGCTCAACCGCGAAGTCTATCCGCTGCTCAATGACTTTACCATACAGCTCTGGCTTGAGAGCGCTCTTCAGGCGGGGATTCGCCGGATTATTGATGAGCAGGGGAGGGTGCGCG
>JBAXFV010000251.1:0-2082 GCA_037139755.1 Chlorobiaceae bacterium | reverse complement strand
TCGTTAACATCCAAAATAGGAAGTGGTGCAACCCCTCGAGGCGGTGGAGAATCCTATAAAACGGAAGGCACTTCTCTGATTCGCAGTTTAAACGTACACGATCCGGGTTTCAGGTATTCCAAACTTGCCTTTCTTGATGATGGCCAAGCTGACGGACTGTCAAACGTCATAGTTCAGCCTGGAGATGTTTTGTTAAACATTACAGGCGCCTCTGTTGCACGATGCTGCATTGTGCCCGATGACGTGTTACCTGCTCGGGTAAACCAGCATGTTTCCATCATCAGGCCGATTACCAGCAAGCTGGATTCAGATTTTCTTCATTATTTGTTAATTTCCAAGTACTACAAGGATCAATTACTGCAAACAGGTGCAGAAGGCGGTGCAACAAGACAGGCAATCACCAAGGCACAGATTCAGGATTTCACTGTGGGATATCCGGCAGATCGAAGAGAACAGCAATCAATCGTCTCAAAACTTGATGCGCTTCGCAAAGAGACGCAGCACCTTGAATCCATCTATCAGAAAAAAAATGAAGCATTGGATGTTCTGAAAAAGTCAATTCTGCACCAGGCATTCAACGGGGAATTATAAAGAATAGAATACTCATGATAACAACTGCACCTGTACATTATCATTTGGGGCAATTCCCTCCTACAAAGATTGACTGGTCGCGTCTTATTCCCTTGATTGGCCCAGCCAATGCCGGACTTGCCCGTTACGATGGTTTATTGTCTGCAATTCCTAATGCACAGATTCTTCTCTCACCATTGACAACAAGGGAAGCAGTGCTTTCTTCAAAAATCGAAGGGACACATGTCACCGTTGGTGAGGTTCTTGAAATTGAAGCTGGTGGTGAATCCGATATGTTAACACAGCCCAAACGTGATGATGCCGAAGAGGTGCTGAATTATCGAAAAGCCATGCGAGCCTGTATTGCAGAAATGAAGCATCGCCCGCTTTCCCAGTACATCTTGAGAACTGCCCATAGTTTGCTTATGCAGGGTATTCGTGGTCGCGACAAATCTCCTGGTCTGTACAGGAGCGATCAGAATTGGATTGGACCAAAAGGGTGTACCATTGAGGAGGCTCGTTTTGTTCCAATCTCTCCCGATCACCTCCAACATGGTATGGATGGGTGGGAACGATATTTTGGGAGTACTTCTGAGCCGGATGCGCTCGTTCAGCTTGCCATTCTGCATGTAGAATTTGAGGCATTGCATCCGTTCAAAGATGGTAATGGGCGTTTAGGCAGAATGCTGATACCGCTTTTTCTCTATCAGTGCAAGCTGCTGAACAGTCCGGATTTTTATATGAGTGGCTACTTGGAGGCAAAGCGTGAAGAGTATCAGGAGCGCTTGCGTGCGGTGTCTCGTGATGGCGATTGGACAGGATGGTGTGCATTTTTTCTTCAAGGAATTCGTGAACAAGCGGCTGAGAATGAAAGCAAAGCACGAGCTATTCTTTCATTGTATGATCGAGTGAAAAATCAAGTAGCTGATATAACTCATTCCCAGCACTCAATACGTGTGGTTGATTTCATGTTTCAGGCACCAATTTTTTCTGCTCCATTATTTATCAACCATTCAGAAATCCCTAAACCTACAGCCAGTCGCATTCTGAAGGTTCTGAAGGATGCGGAGATATTACGATCCATCCAACATGGAAAAGGACGTCGTCCAGGTATTTACGCGTTCCGGGAATTGCTGAATATTGCAGAGGGTAATGATGTTTTTTGAGTCTCGTCTATGAGATTTAATATTTGATATGTCTCATGAAAAGAGATAAGTGAGACGAAAATGAGGTAATGTTGCATTCATGAGACATAATATCATCAGATGAATGAAGCTGAAACGAGAGCGGAACTGACGAGCAGCTCAAAATGTGGAGCCGGGACTTCGCCGCTCTGCGGAACATGTCTGTGCTACCGTTGAGTATATTGCTGCTGATGAGTTGTTGAGTGCGCTGCACAACTCTCTTCTTAAAGCGAACAAGAAGAACCAGCGGGAAGAGTATTATTACTGAGGGTTTTGTTTTGACATTGAGAAATACTATGCAGGATAGATGACCATGCCATTAACACTT
>JBAXFV010000250.1:0-2085 GCA_037139755.1 Chlorobiaceae bacterium | reverse complement strand
GCACTTATATCACCATTTTAATACTTAATTGCTAACTTTCAAAACATTAGACTGCATCGCTCCTGATCCGTGAACCGTTAAGATAAAGGCATCAATGGTCACTGTCCTGGAAAAAGATCGGTGAATACCCTTGAACTGATGCTGATGAATCAAATTTGTGAATATCAATTCTCTCTTACAGATGAAAAGAATAGCTGTTATACTGGTTGCCCATGGAGAAGCTGAAACAGACAGCTTTTTTGAGAATTTTTCCATGATCCGCCATACCCTCGCACATGCTGGTGAGGTGATGAAGCTGCCCCGTCCCTTACAGCTCTTGGCATCGCTGGCTGGAGGGGTGAAAAACAAAGTGACGTTTCGTGCACAAAAATACCGCTCACCTCAGAACAAGATCACCAGACAGCAGGCTTCGCTACTCCAGGAGAAGCTCAACAGGGTTATGATTCTTCACCAGACCGACGTTGAGGTCTATTCGGCTTTCCACGCAACACCTCCATTCGTCAAGGATATCGTTAAACAAACGAGCGGTCACGACCTCCAGCTTTTGATCTCCATGTCACCCATTGATAATCGGCTGACTTCCGGAAACCTGCAGCAACTCTCTGCCCAATGCTTGCCGATCAACGGTCAGCGACATCCTGTTGTGGTACACGGTTTCTGGAAAAATGCGGAACTCAGAAAAGTCTACCTCGACCACCTGTTCTTCCATGGAAAAACCGGCAACGGATCGGCTTTAGTTCTGACGTTTCATGGCACTCTTGTCAAGGATACGAAAGGAGGGATACCGATGTTTCATACTGGCCTGAAAGAGATGCAGGAAATGGGCACTACTCTTCGTAATGCAATTCTTATTGATCCTCGCAACGGATATGATAATATTGAAATAGCATACCTCAACCATGACGTGGGAGGAAGCTGGACAAAGCCATCTCTTTTCGAGTCTTTAAACGCACTCTCATCCAGGGGAATCAGAAATGTCGATATTTTCAGTTGCGGTTATTTTTCTGATGGAACGGAGACGATTCTGCATGCACAGAAAGAAGCCGCTGCAAGTTCTGTAAAAACGATCAGGTTTCTTCCTTGTATCAATGATTCGGAGGCATTCGCCGACTTTCTTGCAGAAAAGGTTGCTGCGGTTGTAGCTGCCGAATCTCCATAAGTCTTTCCGGTTGCCAGGAGTCCCGGGTGATAGTGTGCATATCCAGCCAAGTGAGGTAAACACGATTACTCATTGAGATTCCTGAGAGAAAACTTCTGTTGCAATAACTTCGGGATATCTTCACGCCTGACCGTCCACCCCGTTGTTCTGCCTTCCGAAACCGACTTGAAGCGGTCGCCGATAAGCAGATCCTTTCCCGAGGGGTTCTGCATGACAACCATCAGGCTGCGAACAAAAATAGAGTCCGAATGCGTCGAATTGAGATAGTTGGCCGGTTCGAAATCCACCCACTCCTGAGGGGAGAGATTGAACTCGTAGAGATTTGTCCAGACACCATCACTCAGTGACTGCAAAAGATAGTCCCGCTCAAGGCTTATGGTCAGTTTGAACGTCTCATAATCCTGCCTGATTTCCCGGTCGAGCCAGTTCAGGTTGACCGGCTTCCGTATGCCGTAACTGCCGAACCCCAGGTCGAAAAGCCAGTGTTCCCCATCAATCGTCACCACAATCGCCGCATGCGTCTTCGGACGACGGACGGGGTAGGTCATCGGGCGGGCAGCAACAAATTGCCAGGGAATTCCCAACGCCTCAAGCGCCATGGCAAAAAGACCATTGACCTCGTAACAATAACCCCCTCGATTCCGATCGACGATTTTGCGATAAATCTCCTCCGGCACAAGCGAGACGATTTTCCCCTGCTGAACATCGAGGTTTTCGAACGGCACCGAAAAAAGCTGGCAACGCATCATACGTTTCAGTGTCGTAAAATCCGCAGAAGCGGCTCCCTCAAAACCAATTCTGGAAAAATATGCCGAAAGGCTGAAGTTGTCTGGTTTCATAGCGGCAGTTAAGCGAAGGTGGATAATCTTTTTGGCGACCTCAAATTTCTCTTCGAGAGCGTCGTATACTTTTTTGAAATCTTCCTC
>JBAXFV010000249.1:0-2096 GCA_037139755.1 Chlorobiaceae bacterium | reverse complement strand
GACCTCAATAGTAATGGATTTTTGTTTTATATCCACGACTTTTCCTTTAAAAACAGTGATCAGCTCAAAAATCTCATGCTGTACTGTCTTGCTGAGCTTCAGGGTCATCAAAAGCAGCTCACGTTCTACATGCGGCTGCCTGGTCAGATCGGTCACTTTGATGGTATCAACCAGCCGGTTCAATTGCTTGAGTACCTGGCTGATGATCTGGTCTTCACCCCTCGTGACAATGGTCATACGCGAGATTTCCGTGTCCTCGGTTTCACCGATGGAGATGCTTTCGAGGTTGAACCCTCGTGCGCTGAACATGGCGGCAACCCGGTTAAGGGAGCCGAACTTGTTTTCAACCAGAACGGATATAATGTGTTTCATGGATTCGTTCACACCATTGTTTTTGGGTTTAATCGGGCAAGGAGCATGTCGGAAATTGAGCCTCCGGCAGGCACCATCGGGAAGACCATATCTTTTTTGACCACCCTGAAATCAATCAGAATCGGTCCGTCGTTGTACGCAAGCGCCTCTGTAATGGCTTGCCGCGCGCTCTCGGGGTTTTCGGCCTTGAGCGCCTTGCATCCGAAGGCTTCGGCAACCTTCACAAAGTCGGGGTTGCTGTCGCCAAGATCGGTAAAGGAGTACTTTTCCTGGTGGAAAAGCTCCTGCCACTGGCGGACCATACCGAGAAAACTGTTGTTGATCAGGAATATTTTGACCGGCATTTTATTGTGAACCGCCGTAACAAGCTCCTGAACATTCATCATAAACCCGCCGTCTCCGCAAAAGAGCACAACCGGACGATCCTTGATGCCGAAGGCGGCCCCGATAGCGGCGGGCAGGCCGAAGCCCATGGTGCCGAGTCCTCCACTGGTGATGATGGATCGTGGATTGATGAAAGTATAGAACTGTGATGTCCACATCTGGTGCTGTCCGACGTCGGTGACCACAACGGCATTGCCGCTAGTTTGGCGGGAGACCTCATCGATCACAAATTCAGTTCTCAGCAAGTCGTCTTCGCTGCTGTAGCTCAACGGGCACTGTTCGCGCCAGGCGTTGATTTCGGCAAGCCATGGCTCACGGTTTTCTTTCTTCTCCGGCATCACCTCAAGAAGCGTTGACAGAAAGTTTTTTGCATCTCCGACAATTGGCAGATCAACCTTGATATTTTTATCGACATTGGTCGGATCAATGTCGTTATGGATTTTGTATGCCTGCGGGGCAAAGGTCTCAACTTTTCCGGTGACCCGGTCATCAAAGCGCGCACCGACAGCAATTAAAAGATCGCATTTATTGACCGCCTGATTGGCCCAGTAGGTGCCGTGCATCCCAAGCATACCCATGCTGAGATGATGGTTGCCGGGGAAGGCTCCAAGTCCCTGCAACGTCATGGTGACCGGTATATTTTGCTGTATTGCCAGTGTTCGCAGTTCTTCGGATGCTTCTGCGCTGATGACTCCGCCGCCGATGTAGAGGAGAGGGCGTTTTGACGCAGCAATTTTCTGTGCGGCCTTTTCAACCTGGTTGATATGGCATTTGAAGGTTGGTTTGAATCCCCGAATGTCAATAGTTTCCGGAAAGTCAAACACACACGAAGAATTCAGAATATCTTTCGGCATATCGACCAGAACCGGTCCCGGTCTGCCGGTGGTTGCAAGAAAAAAGGCCTTGCGGATGGTTATGGCAAGTTCCCTGACATCCTTGACCAGAAAATTGTGTTTGGTTATCGGACGGGTGATTCCGACAATATCGGCCTCCTGAAAGGCGTCGTTGCCGATCAGTGAGCTTGGAACCTGTCCGGTAAAGACAACCATCGGCGAGGAGTCCATGTAGGCGTTGGCGATGCCGGTGACTGTGTTGGTTGCGCCGGGCCCGGAGGTGACAAGAACAACACCGGGCTTTCCGGTAGCACGGGCATACCCTTCGGCCATGTGGGTTGCGCCCTGTTCATGACGAACAAGAATATGTTGTATGTCCTTGACCTCATGAAGAGTTTCGTACACTTTCAGCAGGGATCCACCCGGATACCCGAAAATATATTCAACATGTTCACGTCGCAGACATTCAAAAAATATTTCTGAGCCATTGAGTGTTTGGCCTGATGA
>JBAXFV010000248.1:0-2122 GCA_037139755.1 Chlorobiaceae bacterium | reverse complement strand
AGCCAATACCCGAACGTTCACGGACAAAACTTACCACATCATATCCTCTGCCAACCAGTTCACGGACAACAAACTTGCCGATATATCCGGTAGCGCCGACAACAAAAACACGTTTCTTCACTGAAGAGATAGTTACAGTTTCAATAGTGACGGTCTTCATCCCCTTTTCACTGCAGATCGACAGCTCTACATAAGTAGCAATAGTAAAAAAGGAAACAGCGGAAAATACAGGACTTTTCAGAAAGAACCAACGAAGGAAACGTTGACGCAAAGCTCTCAAAGAGTGACGCTTGAAATTTGGAATAAAATCTTACATTGACCGCGACAATGTTCTGGGGTTACAGGAATACTGACGGGGAGAAAACGAGATTCTCCTGAATTTCCCGAAACGGAACCATGAGTTGTCCTGCAAAACAACATAAAACTGTTATGTCAAGAAATCCTTACATCATCGATGACCAGGAGCCTACTCTGTGCGAATCTGTTTTTGTATTTATGGACATTCTTGGCTACTCCGATCTGATGCTGCAATCACAGAGTGCCAATCAGGAACAACCAGCACTTCGCGACCTTCACAGTGCATTGTCAGCAAGCCGCAAGCGTCTTGAGTCTCAGACATTATTTTCCATTAGCAGGAAAGATTTCTATGCACTCAAATCCTTTACCGACAACATTGTCATTGGCTGGCCGGTACACTCAGACGCACAGGCCGAGTTTGGTATAGCCTTTCCACGTCTTGCTGAATTTCAATTCAACATGGCTATTCGCGGTTACTTTGTCAGAGGCGCCATATCTGTGGCTCCTGCCTACGTGGATGAGGTTGTTGTTTTTGGAGATGCACTGGCTCAAGCCTACAAAGGTGAGAGCATTCTTGCACGAGATCCTCGAATCATTTTCACGGATTCTGCCGTGCGCGCAGTTGAACGGCACCTGAAGTACTATTCCCATGCGGCAAACGCACCACACGTCAGGGATATTCTCAAAGATGCCGACGGGCAGTGGTTTTTAAACTATCTGGAATCGGTACTCATAGCGGAAGACAAACGTGGGCCCCTCTACAACGAATTTATGCAGCACAAGATTGCTGTTGAAAAAAAACTTTCTGAACACACCTCCAATCCCGAAATCTGGGCAAAATATGCATGGGTTGCCGGTTACCACAACTACTTCTGCGATCTGCATACCAACCATTTCGATGACGAACATCGTGTCAATATCGAACTCTTCAAGTCCACTCCTTCCCTCATCGCAGGAGAAGAAGAGGTTGCAACAGAATCCGGATTGTAGAGCACAGAAGCTTGCTCCTTCATTCGGATTTTGTCAATGCAATATGGGGACATGGTCACTCACTCCAAAAGTAATGTCCAATTAACCGTAATGATCTGATTGATTGAACACGGTAAACGTATTTCTTCGATCAATTATGTTATATTTGGATAAGTATTGGTATGATTGGAGGAACAGATATTTTTCAAGTACAACTTTTCCTGTCACTTAAACACACATACAGCTATGGCAAACGAAAACAGCGGCGTCTTTTCCGACCTCTTTAATGCATTCGGCACTCTGGCACAGAATATTGCTGACACCTTGGGTAACGGTGTCACTACAGCAACTTCGATCGTCCAGACATGCCTCGATCTCTGTGCAACAATTGTAACAACTACGGCAAACACGGCCATTCAGCTCATCCAGGGCGTCTCAACTGCCGTTACAACAGCTATTACCCCGAAAAAGTAAACACGAACACCATCATTGATCAAAGCCTCTTGCCCAATTCAGCGCGAGAGGCTTTGATATTTTGGCTGCATTTTCCTGGAAAAGTGCCGTTGGGTGCTATTTTCGGGAATTTATAAAGTTCTTTCCCTCTGGTCCATGCTGAAAGCAGCATCTGGAACGCAACGAAGCTAAACCCCGGTTGGTACAGGTGAATCCGGGTTACTGAAAAGACTGCTTTAACACCCCTTTGGCCTATTGCCCGAATGTGCTGTCGCGGCACAGATTATGCCGTTGGAGCTCTCCCCTTTCCCGATCAAGTAATTTTTCATATTACATTGCAAGCAGAACACAAAAGCTCTGAATTATGACTGATTGGCAAAAACGCATTACGATTAATACCGAA
>JBAXFV010000247.1:0-2123 GCA_037139755.1 Chlorobiaceae bacterium | reverse complement strand
TGGGCACTTGAGTTACAGGAGAAGTTCAACCTCTCTACGCTGGTGCTTGATGCCAAATCATGGCGTGAGGCACAACGGAACGGTCGCGCTCCGTTAAACGAAAAAAGCGTTCTTATTATCTTTATGAACTACGCAAATGCTTTGCGGCAGGAGTTGAAGAGCGTTGCGTGGGATCTTGTTGTTATTGACGAAGCCCACAAACTGCGGAATGCCTACCGTCCAAGCAACAAAGTTGGTCAAGGCATACGCTGGGCGACTGAGGATTGTCGCAAACTTCTTTTGACCGCAACGCCACTCCAGAACTCTCTTGTCGAACTGTACGGGCTTTCGACCCTCATTGACGAACAATTGTTCGGTGATGTTGACTCTTTCCGGTCACAATATGCCTGTGTGGGCAGCGATCTCGAAGCACTGCGCCTGCGTCTTTCTGGTTTTTGCAAACGCACCTTGCGTAATCAGGTTACCGAATATATCCGTTATACCGAGCGCCATCCGATTACCCTTCCCTTCTTACCAAGCGATAACGAGCACGCGCTTTATGAAGCGGTATCCGGGTTTCTGCGGCGGGAAGAGAGTTATGCGCTTCCCAGACGGCAGCGCCACCTGACTGCACTTATTCTGCGCAAACTTCTCGCGTCATCGTCCCAGGCCATTGCTGCCACACTCGACACCTTGAGAATCCGGCTTGAAACGCTTCGTGACGAGAAGTCTCTGAACGATACGGAGTTCACCGAGGCACTCCTCGAGGCGGAAGAGATGGAGAGTGAGTTGCTTGATGAGATCCTGGCGGAGCCTCAAGCAACTGAAACAGATACTCCGCCACTTGCTTTTGACCGCAAAAAACTGCGTGAAGAGATTGATATTTTGCAACGACTTGCAACCTGGGCACGCACTATAGGTACTGATACGAAAACACAGAGCCTGCTTACGGCTCTCGATGTTGGTTTCGAGCAAATGCAAGCCACCGGAGCCCTGCGCAAGGCATTGATTTTCACTGAATCGCGACGTACACAAGAGTATTTGAAGAGCTTTCTTGACTCTCATGGCTACAGCGGGAAAGTAGTGCTTTTCAACGGTAACAACGGTGGAGCTGAAGCCACTGAAATTTATCAACAATGGGTTGAAAAGAACCGGGAGATCGGTCGTGTATCGGGTTCACGTGCCGTTGATGTCCGAACAGCACTGATAGAGTATTTTCGGGATGAAGGCTCCATAATGATCGCAACTGAAGCCGCTTCGGAAGGGATAAACCTCCAGTTCTGCTCTCTTGTCATCAACTACGACCTCCCCTGGAACCCGCAACGAATTGAACAGCGGATCGGTCGCTGCCATCGCTACGGCCAGCAGCACGATGTTGTGGTCATCAACTTTCTGAACGAGCGCAACGAGGCTGACCGGCGAGTGCTGGAACTGCTTGGTGAAAAGTTCAACCTTTTCAGTGGTGTATTCGGCGCTTCCGATGAAGTGCTTGGCACCATTGAATCTGGTGTTGACTTTGAAAAGCGCATTCTTGCAATTTATCAGGAGTGCCGAACCCCCGAGGAGATTGATGCAGCATTTCATGCTCTGCAATCCGAAATGGATGAGCAGATCCGTAACCGTATGGCCGACACCCGCCGAACGCTCTTTGAAAATTTCGATGAAGATGTGCATCAGCGTCTTCGGATGCAGCTCTATGACGCAAAAGCCCAACTCGACCGTTTCAGTCAGCGTTTCTGGTCGCTGACCCGTTTCATGCTTGATGATCTTGCCCGTTTTGACGATGACGCTTTGGCCTTTGACCTCCATCAAACTCCAAGCCCCGAAATTCTCACTGGTCGTTATCATCTGATCTCAAAATCGACACCCAAAGCAATGCAGGATAGAGGTGATGCTGTCAGTGAGGAACAAAGCCAGTTTCTTTACCGACTCTCTCATCCACTCGGTGAGCATGTTTTGGACTGTGCCAAAGCTCTTCCAACTGTTCCTGCTGAAATTGTGTTTGACCTATCAGAACATTCAGCCCGCATCCATGCCGTTGAGGCGCTTCGAGGCAAGAAGGGCTTTCTTATCCTTACTCGTCTGGTGGTTGAATCTTACGAACGTGAAGAGTACCTTCTCTTTTCAGGATTTGATGAAAGCGG
>JBAXFV010000246.1:0-2124 GCA_037139755.1 Chlorobiaceae bacterium | reverse complement strand
TGTTGAGCGCCGCTTCGGCAAGCGTCAGGTTGACAAGGTTGCCTGAGCCAAACGGCACCTGACTGAGAATAACAGCATCGGCATCACCCACCATCTTCAGCGCCTGTGCAATAGCGTCAGAGCCAACCGGCGAAAAGGGCTGCGCCAGCACCGCCGGAATATTAAGCGCCCTTGCTGCTTCAGCATCGGAATCGAGACGGTTGAGGACACCGGTGGTCACCTCGTACCCCTCAATCAGCAGTCTGCGATAGAGCTCAATGCCACTTCCCCCTCCTGCAATGACATGAACACTCCGGTTCAGCTTCTGACGTCGCCGCAGGCTGTCAATCGCCCCTGTCACCTGCAGATAGCCGGTGTAGGGATCCTGCTGCACATGGAGATCACAGTTGTAGACGCGGCTCAGCACCTCTGGCTCCAGCACTTCAACTGGCGTTCCGGCCTTTACCAGGCGACCAGCCTCCATCAGCAGAAAACGGTCGGAGATACCTGCCGAAAGGGTGAGGTCGTGGCTCACCAGCAAGATGGTCATCTGTTTTTCGCGGTTGAGGTTCATCAGAATCTGAAGCACCTCCTGGCGGTGGTTGATATCGAGGTGTGAGATGGACTCGTCGAGCATGATGATTTTCGGATCCTGCGCGAGCACCATCGCCAGGGCAACCCGCTGCTGCTCGCCGCCGCTCAACTCCGTAAAAAAACGCTCCCGCAAATCGAGCACATCGGTGTAGATCATGGAGCGTTCGACAAGATCGTAGTCAACCGAAGAGGGTGTTCCCCACCGCCCCATAGAGCTGATTCTGCCGTTCATCACAATTTGATCGACCGTAAAAGCCATCGGCGACTCGATTTTCTGCGGCACCACGCCCAGCAGTGATGCGCGCAAAGCCGGTTTGATATGCTGCACATCCTGACCAAAGAGTTCAACCCTGCCTGAGAGTGGCTTGAGAAGAGCAGCGGCAGTTTTCAGCAGAGTGCTTTTTCCGCAGCCATTCGGGCCAATAAGAGAGACAAACTCCCCCTCCCTGACGGTAAAGCTGACATTGTCGAGCACCTTTCGCTGCTTGTACCCGGCAGAGACGTTCCTGAAGGTCATCGCATCGTGCTGCATCATGCTATCCATGCCTGTTTCATTCTCCGCTGGAGAATAATGAGAAAAAACGGCCCGCCAGCAAGGGCGGTCACCACACCGACCGGTATCTCAACCGGAGCAAGCAGGGTTCGAGCCACGGCATCACAAACAACCAGAAAAACGCCTCCCCCAAGCGCGGCAAGAGGGACAAGCTTTCGGTGGTCAGGCCCGAAGATGGCACGCATGACGTGAGGCACAATGAGCCCGACAAAGCCGATCATCCCTGAAAGAGAGACCGCAATGGCGGCAAGCAGCGTCGCAAAAAGCAGACCGACAACAATCACCAGATCGGCATGAAGTCCCTGATAATGGGCCATCTCACGCCCAAGCGCAAGCGCATTGAGGCGTGGGGAGAGGATCCATATTCCAGCAAGCGCCCCGAAAAGCAGTGCGGCAGAGAGAAGCTGCTGGCCTGCCGAGACTGGCTGAAGACTGCCAAGCATCCACCAGATCACATTGTGCATACCCTCAACGCTGGCGGTCGAGACCAGAAACATAATAATGCTTGAGCAGATTGAGCTGACAATAACACCGCTGAGAATAAGGCTATAGACCGATGGCTGACCACTTGACCCCTGGCTTGCGATGCCATACACCACCATCAGCGTCACCACCGCTGAAAGAAAAGCCACAACCGGCAGGCTGAACGAGGCAACCACTCCCGTCCCGGCAAGTATCGTCAGGGTAGCGCCAAGACCAGCCCCGCCACTCACTCCGAGCACATAAGGTTCAGCCAGCGGATTGCGCAGCAGCGCCTGAAAAACCACCCCGGACGCAGAAAGCGCCGCACCGGTCATCATCCCCATCAGGAGACGACTGAACCGAAGCGAGAGAATGGCGCTGCCCGAAGGCGAATCCATATCAGGAATACCGATTCCCGAAGGGCCAAGAAGCATGGAGAGAGCAAGCAGCGCCATGAGGGCCGCAAAGAAAAGCAGCATCTTCAACGCCGCCCTGCTGGGGCTTTGCGTGGTAAAACTGTTATCGGCACAAACCGC
>JBAXFV010000245.1:0-2135 GCA_037139755.1 Chlorobiaceae bacterium | reverse complement strand
TGTTTGATGCTCATACTGTTACGCATGCCTTTTGCTTACCCCTGTCAGTTGATCTATTTCTCAAACTGAAAACAGGTTATTTTCAATGAACAAAAAAGTAATTCTTGTTGTCATGGCAGGTTTGCTGTGCAGCAAAGGGCTTCTGGCTGAAGAGCAGCCAAGGAGCTTTGTGGGGGAAGAAGTCGTGGTTTCAGCCACAAAAACGCTCAATTCAATTGTCGATGCCGGAGGCAGTTCGGTGACGGTTGTTACAGCGGAAGAGATCAGGAAATCAGGAAAATCGACTGTCGAAGAGGTCATCACGGGAACGCTCGGCATCGATGTCGTATCGAATGGCGGATTGGGAACGCAGACCAGCATTTTCATGCGAGGAGCTGATGCGAAAAATGTGCTCGTGCTGGTGGACGGAGTTCCCTTCAATGATCCATCCGATCCAAACGGAGCCGCCAATATAGCCAACCTCACCGTGGACAATATCGAGCGGATTGAGATCGTCAGAGGCCCGGTCAGCGTCCTCTACGGTAGCCACGCAACAGCGGGCATCATCAACATCATCACGAAACAGGGGAAAGGGAAGCCCGAATTCACCATTGGCGCAGAAGGAGGCGCATACGGAACCTGGAAAGCCTATGGTAATGCTATGGGGAAGATCGACGCTTTCCGGTACTCCGTGAACCTCGCAAGGCTGAAATCGGATGGATTCTCAAATGTGGACCAGAGGAACCCTTTGATCATGCATCCAGCCATCACTGCTGACAAAGATGGATACAGGAATACCACTCTCTCGACGAATCTTGGTTACCAGCTCAGCAAAAACGTTGACCTTTCGAATGTTCTGAGGTATGCCGATGCATCTGCTGATCTCGATGGTTCCTATAAATATACCGATTCGAAAGAGCTGGCAGGACGGGTTGCCCTGCGAGTCAATACCGACCCGGTGACGAATACCCTCTATTACAACTATTCAAGCAAGGATCGCCAGTATTACGATAATAGCGCCCTCAAGACGGCGACCTACAAGGGATACGTGAACGAGGTAGGTTGGCAGGCAGATGCCGCCTTGACATCGAACAACACCGTCACCGTCGGTGCCGATATCCAGAATGAAAAGATGGATAACTGGAGCGCGGCTTCCATCTACGCCCCAGCTTCGGCAATTAACAAGAGTGCCGATCTCAAGAGCGTGTTTGTCCAGGATCAATGGCATGTTTCTGACTTTAACCTGGTAGCCGGGTTGCGCTACGACGATCACCAGCTGTTCGGGGGCAAGACAACATACCGTGTGGCGCCCTCCTTCAAGTTTGGCGATACGCTGCTGAAATTCAGTTACGGCACAGGATTCAGGGCACCTTCACTGTATGAGCTCTATAATCCTGTGTCTGGGAACAGTATGCTCAATCCCGAAACGAGCAAAGGATGGGATGCAGGGCTCGAACAGCGTCTTTCTGATAATTTCAAACTCGGTTCGACCTATTTCCGTACAGATTATACGGATCTTATTTCTTGGGTTTTGACTGATCCCGCGACCTATGACGGTAAATATTTTCAGGTTTCCGGCATCACAAAGACCTGTGGTGTCGAAAGCTTTATCGAATGGAATCCAGCATCTTCGGCGTTTCTGACCCTTTCACATACTTATACCGAGATAGATGCCATTAGTCCGGTGTCGGAGGCCAGGCGTCCGAAACACAAAATCGGGATATCGGGTTCATGGAAAGTTACACCGAAGGTTACCCTGAACACAAAGATGGATTGGGTCGGAAAGCGCAAGGAGGTTTATGCATTTGACCTGAATGGTAATCCTGTTACGTCACTTGACAGTTACTTTTTGGCGAATGTTTCTGCTTCGTACAAGTTAAAACCGAATGTTGAACTCTATGGCAGAATCGACAATGTGTTCGACAAGTATTACGAAGAGGTATGGAGCTGCGCCACGCCGGGCAGGTCGGCTTACGCTGGCGTGAAGGTTACTTTTTGAGCGTGTTTGTTGTCAGGGGGATTTTGAGTTTTTTTCGGTGAAGTTTCTCTTATAAAATCGTGTAAGCATCGCCATTCATCATTCTGAATTCTTAAAAAACTTATGAACACAACTATTTCTGAAGTCGAGCGCGAAGCTCTCTACAAAGTCATCTACA
>JBAXFV010000244.1:0-2147 GCA_037139755.1 Chlorobiaceae bacterium | reverse complement strand
CTGTCGGCTCCAGTGAATCGAGCGCATTGTATCCATGCATCGGAAAAGTGGAGTGCACGCTCTTTACCAAAAAGCAATACAGCGCCTCTTGTAGGAACCAGTCTTCGCTGGTAAGAGGTGAGGAGCTTGATGGTGACCAGCGCCTGTTCGTCCAGTTTCCAGTCGCCTGCAAAACATTTCTGGACTGCCGCCAGATCAAGATCATCTTTGCTCAATTCGGGCATGGGCATTTCATCATAGGATATCCCCTCTGCCGACCGTCCCAGTTCAGCAATCAAGGCTGTGTCAGCAGCATAATTGGAGTCGCCAATGCGGACATAGACGCCCCGCTCATGACCTTCGGCTTTCAGCCAGTGGGGCCTCAAAGCGCTCACAAATACCTCTATTACCAGCAGGGTTTTGTCGTGGATGGTGACAAGCTCTATATTGGGAATCAGATGAGGGGTAATCGAATCGGCAATGAGGCTCCGAAGCCTCTCCTCTTCATCGAGAGGAGCTTTGACGCCTGTAATCTGCCTGTCGTCACCGATGCCGATGACCAGGTGTCCACCCGCTGTATTGGCAAAAGCCACAAGCGTTTTCATCAACAGTGTCGGTGAAGCACTATCCCTTTTGAATTCAAGTGTTTTCCCTTCTGACCCGGCAAGGATGTGGTTCCAAAGATCTTTCACGGGATATCCCCCTTCATCATGCAGAATTTCACGGTTTCACCAGGGCCCTCTCTTGCTTCCTTCAGTGCTTTGAGCTATTTTGTACTGCAAGTGTTTGTCCATGGTTTTTTAGCTGATCAAAACAACCATTAATGTACAAATAACTTGTGCTCTTATAAGCGATTTTACTGGAGTAAACGACGAACATTACTATTTTAAACCAATGGAGGAGAGATGGGAGCAAAAGATATCATTCTTGAGGTACTGAAAAAAGAGAACGAACCACTGAACGCAGGCAGAATTACCGAGCTCACCGGGCTGGATCGTAAAGAGGTTGACAAGGCCATGAAAGCTTTGAAAGATGAAGAGCTGATTGTCTCTCCGAGACGTTGTTACTGGGAGCCAAAAAAGCAGCAATAACGCTAACACATTTCAATTACATATCTCAACCCATGCACGCTACAGTGATATTTGACAGGAAAATGCCGATTTCCGGCATCAATGACAAGGGCCATGCAACCATGTTTGATGCCTCTGTCGCATTTTCAGGTACCGATTCAGCAGCCTCGCCGATGGAGACGGTGCTCGAATCGCTTGGTGCCTGTTCTATGATGGATATTATCAGCATTCTTCGCAAAATGAAGAAAGAGCCTGTTATCCTCAATGTAGCCCTTGATGCCAACAGGTCAGAAGAGCACCCGAAGGTTTTTACCTCGATTCATCTCAACTATCGTCTGGAAAGTCCCGATTGCAGTCAGGCTGAACTGGAAAAAGCCGCCCGTCTTTCGATGGAAACGTATTGCAGCGTTGCCGCCATGCTCAGAAGATCAGGGTGCACCATAACATGGGCAACGGAACTTGTCAGAGAGTGATGCTGCTGTTGAGCTGATTTAACCCGGCAATTCCTATGGAACATTAGCAAGCTTCCGCTCCCCATCCGGTGAAATAAACCATACATGGCCAGTTTCTCGATCAAGCTTGTACGCACAGGCGCTTCCAGCACCGACAATCTGGTATTTGTATTCTGAGCATCCAGACAGTGATGCGGATAGAGCGGCTATTACCAAAATATATTTAAACATAACGATCTCTGTTGATTAAATAGAGAGTTTACTGAAAATTCTGGAGAGAGACAAAGAGTGCGGATTGAGAATTCCTTTCGCCTGATGTTGATAACAGCAAGGGGAGATAGTTGCATCTCCCCCTTGCGTAAACCGTAACAAAAAATCAATCAGTTTCTTTTGCCGCCATCATTTGGTCGATTGTCAGAGGGCGGATTGTTTTTGTTTCCTTCTTTTGGTCGATTGTCAGGAGAAGGATTGTTTAGACTGCGATTATCGTTGTTACGCTGATCGCGGTTATTGTTGTCAAAACGAGAACCCCTGTCATTGCGATTGTCGCGGTTATTGTTGTCAAAACGGGGATCCCTGTCATTGCGATTGTCGCGGTTATTGTTGTCAAAGCGAGGATTCCTGTCATTGCGATTATCACGGTTAT
>JBAXFV010000243.1:0-2180 GCA_037139755.1 Chlorobiaceae bacterium | reverse complement strand
GGCATTTCGATGAAACTCGGCAGGAAGAATAAAACTGTTTTTTGCCCTGCTGATCATCCCCTGGATGGTATTAACAGGCACTGACTCGACGGAAATATTGAGTTCTGTCATCGACTGGCGGATCAGGCTTTTACTGTCATCTGAATCAAAAATTGAAAAATTCCGGTTGTAACCGATCAAATCGATATAATTGCGGAGAAGCCGGGCAAAAATAGAATGAAACGTCCCTATCCAAAGACCTCGAGAGCTGCCCTGATGAAGCAGAGTGTCGACGCGGTGGCGCATCTCACCAGCGGCCTTGTTGGTAAAGGTGAGCGCAAGAATATTCCGGGGAGAAACTCTCTCATTGTTGATAAGATATGCAATACGATAGGTTATCACCCTTGTCTTGCCTGAACCTGCGCCCGCCAGCACCATAACAGGACCGGATGTAGCAATTACGGCACTGCGCTGAACATCATTGAGATCGTTTAAAAAATCGGTCAATACTCACTTGCACCTGTTTACAGTTAGAACACAACCCGGCTCTCTCGACTCAATCAGGCTGCGCCAAAATCTTCTGTTGAATTTCGTATAACTTTACCCTTTTTACAAATTACTCTAAAACAAATCATCTGCCATTAATTCTTGAATTTATTTAATGCCCGGCATACTCATTTTTGGCCTCCAGAGTTATTATATTTAGCGATGAGTTTTTGCTTACAAATACACAAATAAAGAATCAAAATCCATGTTTCCTCTTGTTTACGAAATCAATACCAGGATCTGGCTGCAAAAACTGAGCATAGAGCATAACCGTGCCGTAACCCTCGGCAACATTCCTGATGAAGAGTTTGCCTTCTTCTCAAGCTGTGGTTTTGATATTGTGTGGCTTATGGGGGTGTGGAAACCAAGTCAGTACAGCAAGGCCATTGCAACTTCACACAGGGGGCTTCGGGAGGCCTTTCTGCGACATGTGACAACAGTCACACCAGAGGATATAGCTTCATCACCCTATTCCATCCCCTCCTATACCGTCAATGAAACTCTTGGCGGGGAGACCGAGCTGCTTACCTTTCGTGAAAAACTTCATGCATGCGGCATTAAACTCATGCTCGATTTTGTTCCAAACCATCTTGCTCTCGACAACGCGTTCCTGCCCGAGCACCCGGAATATTTTATCCCGATGTGCCGTGAAGAACAGTGCCAGGATCCCGGAGCTGGATTTGAATATATGAAAGGAACATACCTGGCTTATGGCAAAGACCCTTACTTTGAACCATGGACGGACACGTTGCAACTCAACTACGCTCGCAAGGAAACACACAAGATGATGATAGAGAACCTCTTCAAGATAAGTTCTCTCTGTGATGCCGTCAGGTGCGATGTCGCCATGCTGGTTCTGAAGAGCGTTTTTAACACTACATGGAGCACTCTTGCGGGTATGATGGAGGAGGAGTTCTGGTGCAATGCAATTACCGCAGTAAAACTCCGTCATCCCAACTTTCTTTTCCTGGCTGAATCATATTGGAACAAGGAGTGGGAACTTCAGCAGCAGGGATTTGACTATACCTACGACAAACCATTTTATGACTTTCTCAGCAATGCGTCCGGCAACATTGAAAAACTGACAGGACACCTGCTTGGCAATTGGGAGTACCAGAAACATCTCTGCAGGTTCCTTGAAAACCATGATGAGCCAAGAGCTGCTGAAAAAATCGGCCTGAACAACAAGGCTGCAGCTCTGGTGCTGCTTACATCTCCAGGTATGCATCTTATCCATCAGGACCAAATGGATGGCTTCAGAAAACAAATTCCGGTTCAACTTCTTCGGCAAGCAAATGAAGACAAAGATGAAACGCTGGCTGAGTTCTATAAAAAACTTTTTTTACTTCAAGAGAGAGAGGTGTTTCAGGATGGACGGATCGAATGGCTCAACCTGAATGCGCCATACAAGTCGCATTGTCTGGGATTTCACCGTTTTACCGCAAAGGAGAACGCTTATGTTCTGGCTAATTTCAGCGGAAACGGTATTCCACTGGAATTCAGTCACCCTTCCCTTGAAAATGGCGCCCTCAAGAAGCTCACCGTACTCAGCACACAAAACAAAACCAAAACGAGCATTCATTATTCTGAAAAGGTAATGAAGATAAATCTCTCTCCTCACGAAGCAATAGTCATAAACTGCCTGACGAACTTAG
>JBAXFV010000242.1:0-2184 GCA_037139755.1 Chlorobiaceae bacterium | reverse complement strand
TCAATGGGCAGATAGTGCGGACTTCCGTAAACAGCGGCAGATGAGGAAAAAATAATCGGCGATATCCTGGCTGCAGACGCGTGACTAAGAACATTGATCGCACCCGAAATATTGGCATGTGAGTATACCTCAGGATGCAACATCGACTGCCCGGCAGCTTTCAATGCCGCAAGATGAATGCATCCATCGTAACCACCTGCCATAACTGCCTGCAATTGTTCGGTTCGCATGATGTCGCCATGAACAAAGTGAGCCTTTTCAAAAAGATTTTCCCTGAAGCCAGTCTGCAAATTATCAAACACAGTCACCTCGTATCCTTTGTCAAGAAAAGCTCTTGTAACATGGCTGCCAATATAGCCTGCGCCCCCGATAACCAGAATTCTCATAAAATAGATCCTCTCTTTAAATAATTATTGTCACCCGACGCCATACATTTTTTCGTAATAATGCTGGTAGCTGCCCGAGGTGACATTGTTGAGCCACTCACCATTTGAGAGATACCACTCAACCGTAAGCTCAAGTCCTTTTTCAAAGGTTATCGAAGGAACCCAGCCAAGTTCTTGCTGTAACTTTGACGAATCGATAGCATAGCGAAGGTCGTGACCTGCCCTGTCAGTCACATAGGTAACCAGTTTTTCTGATTCTCCGGCAACCCGATTGAGCTTTGCGTCCATGATACGGCAAAGCAACCTGATAAGATCGATGTTACTCCATTCATTATGACCACCAATATTGTAGGTCTCTCCTGTTTTGCCCTGATGATAGATGACATCTATCGCCTGGGCATGGTCAACAACCCAGAGCCAGTCGCGGATATTCTCCCCTTTACCATAAACAGGAAGCGGCTTGTTCCTGATGATATTGTTGATAAAAAGAGGAATGAGCTTTTCAGGAAACTGAAACGATCCATAGTTGTTTGAACAGTTGCTGATCACCACGGGCAAGCCGAAGGTGTCGTGCCAGGCCCTGACAAAATGGTCGGAGGAGGCTTTTGAAGCAGAGTAGGGGCTATGGGGATCGTAAGGAGTCTCTTCGGTAAACATCCCCTCTTTGCCGAGGGAACCGTAGACCTCATCGGTGGAAATATGGTAGAACCGTTTGCCTTGAAAGTCACTGTTCCAGGAAGCCTTGGCGGCATTGAGCAGATTGACCGTACCAAGCACATTGGTGACAACAAATGCTGTCGGGTTGGCAATCGAGCGGTCAACATGCGACTCGGCTGCCAAGTGGATCACTCCGTCAAAATGGCACTCCTGAAATAATCGCATAAGAAAATCGCCATCGTTGATATCCCCCTTGACAAACCGGTAGTTCTGCAGATGCTCAACATCCTTCAGATTAGCCAGGTTTCCGGCATACGCTAAATTATCGAGATTGGTAATTGTATAAGAGGGGTAGCGATTCAGAAAATGACGGACAACATGCGATCCGATAAAGCCAGCTCCTCCGGTAATCAAAATATGCATTGATGGTAATGATTTATTACAAATGTTGAATCATGGCAGCCAGTGAATCGCGCCACCAGGGAATGTTGATCCCCCACTCTTTTTTGATGGACGACTTGTTCATGACACTATACTGTGGCCGTGGTGCAATCCGGGGATACTGCGCGCTTTCGATCGGCAGAACCTGGCAGGGTCGTCCGGCCAGCTCCATAACGGCTCTGGCAAAATCGTACCAAGAGGCAACTCCTTCGTTGGAGTAATGGAAAGTTGCCCCATAGGAGGTATCCCTGTCATGCCGGTCGATGATCATCATAATCGATGCTGCCAGATCTGCCGCCCAGGTCGGCGTTCCAATCTGGTCGGCCACAACATGCAGCTCGGGGCGTTCTGCACCGAGGCGCAACATTGTTTTGACAAAATTCACACCATAAATCGAGTAAAGCCATGACGTTCTGATAATGATGTACGAAGGTGCAATCTGACGGATACGCTCTTCACCCTCCCATTTCGAGAGACCGTACACTCCCAGTGGCGACACAGGATCACTCTCCCGGTAAGGGGTACCGGAGGTACCATCAAAAACATAGTCAGTAGAAAGGTGCAGCAGTAGTGCATGACGCTCTTTGGCACACACAGCAAGTACTGCAGGGCCATCCCTGTTCACTTTGAATGCTGTTTCTGGCTCTGTTTCAGCCTTGTCCACAGCCGTATATGCCGCGCAATTGACGATCACCTCTAT
>JBAXFV010000241.1:0-2189 GCA_037139755.1 Chlorobiaceae bacterium | reverse complement strand
GGTGAAGGGTCATGCTGCTGTAAATCAAATCAAAGCTCTTTTCGGAAAAATCACCCTCGGAAGCTGATGCAAGATTCAGGCTGCGTGTTTCGATGTTGTTTCTTCCAGATGACTTGATTTTATCCTGGAGCACCGCAAGCATCTCTATGGAGGTATCAACCGCAGACAGCTTCTTCACCAGCGGAGCAATTTCAAGCGTAACCAACCCTGTGCCGCAACCGAACTCCAGGGCATTCATATGCTTTTCGGGATTTATGGTGGTTATGATCGCATGGGCAACGCCCAGTGCCAGCGCCCGGCGTTGAGGATTTTCATCCCATTTCGAAGCTTCGCGATTAAATTTATCCGGACTGTTCCAGGTGTCTTTCATACTCTCTTATCCTTTTTAATTTTTTCAGATTTCCTTTCTGCCATGTAATAGACAAGCGGAACGACAACGAGCGTCAGAATGGTTGAAAGCACACCGCCCCAGATCAGCGAGATGGCCAGACCCTGAAAAATCGGATCAAAAAGCATCACCACAGAACCAATAACAACCGCCCCTGAAGTCAGAATAATCGGGCGTGTTCTTACTGCAGCAGACTCAATGACCGCCTGCTTGAGATCAGCTCCCTCCGCTCTGCGAATCTGAATGAAATCAATGAGAAGCACCGAATTGCGTACCATAATGCCCGCAAGCGCAATCATGCCGATCATGCTTGTCGCGGTAAAGAAGGCACCATGCAACCAGTGGCCTGGAATAATGCCGACAAGGCTCAGCGGAATGGCAATCATCATGATCAGCGGAGTCTTGAAGGACTGGAACCAGCCGATAATAAGAAGGTAGATGATAACAAGAACCACGGCAAACGCCGTACCAAGATCCCTGAAAACCTCGTAGGTAATCTGCCACTCTCCGTCCCACTTCATGGAAAGTTTATCCTCTGAGGTTGGAGTTGCCGTATAGAGCGGATTGACGGAGTATCCACCGGGAACCTTGAGCTTCTGGATCTTTTTATCCATATCAAGCATGGCATAAACCGGGCTCTCGGTCGCACCGGCAACATCCGCAGTCACATAGACCACTCGACGGAGATCCTTGCGGTAAATACTTTTCTCCTGAATTTTCTCTTCAACCTTCACCAGTTCCGAAAGAGGAATCATCTGCCCGGCGCGCAGACGCGTCGTCAGGGTTCCCATTCCTTGCGACTGCACAAATATTCCTGAAAGATCCCGCAGAGATGTTCTGCCCGACTGTGGCAGCCTTACCTGAATGGCAACAGGGTCAATCTGCTTGTCGGTATGCAGCACCCCGACATCCATGCCTGCCAGCGACATGCGCAGCGTCTGGGCAATCTGTTCAGCACTGACACCGCGGAAAGCCGCACGCTCCTTGTTCACAACAAGGTTATAGACCTTCTGATCCTCTTCAACCAGGAAGTCCACATCAACCACACCGGGAGTCTCTTCAAAGACCCTCTTCACCTGTTTTGCAAGCGCTATCTGCTGCTCCTGCGACGGTCCGTAAATTTCTGCCACCAGGGTCGAGAGCACCGGAGGGCCCGGAGGAATTTCTACAATCTTTGAGTTGCCGTTATAGCGAAGGGCAATCTTCTGGACATCGGCCCTTACCCGTTTGGCTATATCGTGACTCTGGGCCTTGCGTTCACCCTTGTGGACAAGATTGACCTGGATATCAGCCATGTTGGCCTTCTGGCGCAGATAATAGTGCCGGACAAGACCATTAAAATTGATCGGCGCATTGGTGCCGACATAGTACTGGTAGCTCTCAACCTCCGGAACCGTTTTCAGGTAAGCGGCCGCCTCCTTGGCCACTCTTGCGGTCTGCTCAAGCGATGTACCGTCAGGCATATCGATAATCACCTGAAACTCGTTCTTGTTGTCGAACGGAAGCATCTTCATCTGTACGGCTTTCAGCGGTACCAGCGCAATGGCGCCGAGCAGCATCAAGCCGACCACGCCAAACGCTATCCACCTTTTAACAGGGCTCTCGATAAATGGCGAAAGAATGTTGTTGAAGAGCTTGTAGTAGCCTGTTTTGGTAATATCGTACTCTTCATGATGCCCCTCTTCAGTTTTCAGAAGACGGAACGAGAGCCATGGGGTGGCGATCAGCGCGACGAGCAACGAAAATATCATGGCCAGCGTGGCACCGATCGGCATCGGGCTCATATAGGGGCCCATCAGGC
>JBAXFV010000240.1:0-2191 GCA_037139755.1 Chlorobiaceae bacterium | reverse complement strand
AGCCAAAAACCTCCATAGTCATCTGGCAGGCAATGAAACGAACACCGAACTCCTGACACATGCTCCGGAGTTGTTCAATAGTGGCCACTCCTTTCTTTTTAAAGGTCTCCTTCATCAACATGGTCGCCATGTTGTCGAAACCGGGGACATTGCCGGAAATGACATTCGGAATCGGCCAGTTAATGGACTGAAAATCCTTGCTGCCGAACGGCATTTTCATCGGCATTGCAGGATTGCTGTGAGGAGAAACTTTGGCATCAAGTTCCTTTTTTAGCAATGGCAAGCCGTAAAAAGTAAAAAATATGACCGCTTCCATATCCATCGCAGCGGCAGTTGACGCCAAAATGAAAGGAGGGTAGCCCCAGTCAAGTGTACCCTGGGAGGCAATGATTGCAAGTTTTTTTGTATCAGACATGGTTTTTATCCTCAATGTCGCCTTCCTGAAAAAGGAAGTCCTGTTCTATAAAATAGTCGCAGCCACGCAGAGTGAATAATGCTGCTTGATAAAGCTACTATATAACTATTTAATTATTAAATCAATAAAAAAAGCAGGATTTATTGAATAAGCCCGCTTGCGGCGACCAGAAGCACGACTACCTGTAATACAGCAATTGTGGTGTAGAGATAATTTTTTTCACGATAAAAGGTGACGCTTGCAAATCCGAGACAGGCAAGTGTAGCCATAGCGAGATAATAAATCGACAAATTACTGACAACATCCCCCTTGAACAGTTCTGCCGGGCTGCTTACAATTGACCATCCTGCCGGAGTATGAAGTTTTTGCTGCATTTCAGAAGCCTTAAGATGCCAGTTACCGGCAATGGCATCAATCGGTACGGAAAGTGGAAGTAACTGCAGGACATAAACAAGATAGCCTGCGGCCAGAAAAGCAATTCCGACGTATGAGACCATTTCAAGTACACGGGCATAGACAAGTTGAACCTTGTCTATATTCTGTGATATTTTCTCTTTATCGCTCATATTCCCAAACCTTTTAACAATGAACGTAAACCCGCCACAACCAGCATGACAATGACAATCATTCGCACGGACCTGGTATTCACCTTCGTGAGCAGTTTAGCTCCGATTTTTGAGCCCAGCATAATTCCACCGATTGCCGGAACTGCTATGAGCGGCACAACAGCTCCCTTGAAGATGTAAACCCATGCGGCGGCAGCGCCATTAATGGAAAGAACAAGCCCGCTTGTCGCAACAGCCACTTTCAGCGGAACACCCATGAGCATGTTGAAAACAGGAACGTTTGCCCAGCCTGCACCCATACCGAACATTCCGCCGATAAAGCCGATAATCATAAACAAAAAGAGGCCGAGGGGGGTACGGTGGATCTGCCATGAGACATCACTTTTGGTCGATTCTTCATGATAGATTCCCGATATTTGCAACATTTTTGAAAGCACATCAGGCTCTTTAAGATCCGGTGTTCCGTAGGCCCGGGACTTTATCATAAGAGCTGCAATGAACATGATGGCCACTCCCAGGAGGAGTTGCACAACATTGGCCGGCATGGCAAGTCCGGCCAATGCACCGGCAATTGAGCTGATAGAGCCGACCAACGCCATCGGAAGACCCAGCTTCAGATCGGCAAGACCTTTTCTCATAAGAGGGGGACCTGCAGAAAGTGCGCCAGAGAGTGCAACGAGCAATCCTGCCCCACGAATAAAATCAAGATGAAAAGGGAAAAAGCCGCTGACAATTGGAACGAACAGCACCCCGCCCCCGACACCGGCAAGCACTGAAAAAATCCCAAGAACAAACGAAAATGCAAACAACAGTATCATCCACACCCACCAAGCAGTCTGCTCAGCCACATGAGGCGGCACCGCACAAACTATGTTCGGAGCGATAAAGAGAAAAGCCAAAGCGCCACTCGTTGCAGCACAGCTCACCAATATCTTTCTTGTTGCTGAACTCATGGGGGAAAAATAACTGATTTAAAAAAACGGTATCACACGTAAACCTCAGGACGTTTTTGGAAACAAACCGGGGTACAATGTGGTAGCTTTCACCCCGGTCTGCATCAATAGTTACTTCAGGTAGTATGTCTTTTCATCAGGCCTGAATGGGCGACCCAACCACAGAGGACGACGAAGGCCGTCTGGCCCTGGCGCTGGTCTGGTCATGGCAAGCCACTCCTTATAGATCTGGAATGAGCGCTCGGTATCGACAAACA
>JBAXFV010000239.1:0-2192 GCA_037139755.1 Chlorobiaceae bacterium | reverse complement strand
TACTGTTTCCGGATCAGATTGAAACCAAGATGTACGAAAGTTTCCGAATGGAAGAAAATGGTTTTCAGGTTATTGGATGGAATTTCTGTACCCGGCTCCAGCAGGATTTAAAGAGTTCCCATTACCCTTTCGACAGGTACAATATTAAAATCAGGATGTGTCAACCCAAGAAGTTCGGATCCACTATTTTCGTTCCCGATATCGCATCGTACAAAATCACCTCCCCGACAGCCAACCCTATGGTGTCTGACGGATTCTCCATTTCCGGCTGGAACGTTAACAATACCTATTTTAATTTTTCAGAACAACCGGACAATATAGATTTTGGACGCCGTACGCTTATGGAGAGTCCCAGCGTCAAAGACCTGACCTTGAACATCACCATAGAACGCGACTGGCTCAGCAGCGTTGTTTCCATGATGATTCCAATATTCATCATTATGGTCATCCTGTTTTCCGGTGTCTATATGATCACTCACGAAACCGATGCAGAATCATTCAGCTTTGACGCCAATGAGGCTACAGCAATTGGAACCGCCTTTACGATGTTCCTGGTGGTCACAATACAAAGTGTCAGGATACAGGTGATACCCCAGGGTATTCTTTATATCGAAAAAATCTATTTCATGATTTATTTCGCAATGCTGATTAATGTGATTTTTGTAGTCGCCATTACGAAGCAGAGCGGATTTCTGTTTACTTACAAGCATGGAATATTTTACAGGTATCTCTACTGGCCATTATACACAGGTATTTTATATGTTATTACCTTGATCAGCTTTTATTGATTCATCAGGCTCTTATGCCGTCAAAGATTTCATCTTCAGCGGTTATACGGCCATTGCAACCCAAGCAACACTCATGGAAACAGTTGCATCATCCATCGGGCCTGGTTGCACAGCCAATGCTCTCTTTCTGAAGCGCAACCTGACATGCTCAATCAGCAATCAGGTATCTGCTTTTTTATATGCAAGAATTTGAATTATGAACAGGATATACAACATCATCTGGTCCAAGACAAAGGAAAGATGGATTGTTGTTTCCGAAAAGGTAAAGGGTAATGGAAAGGTTCCCTCATCTCCCCTTCGGAGCATAGCTCTTCTAACCGCATTGTATGCCATCCCCGGGCAGGTTTATGCCATTGACCCCGGGGCACTTCCCGCTGGCGCCCGGATAACCTCAGGCAGCGCAACCATCGCCACCAACGGCATGCAGATGACTGTGAACCAGTCCAGCCAGAAAATAATTGCCAACTGGCAAAGCTTTAATATTGGAGAAAATGCCTCAGTCCGCTTCAACCAGCCGAACAGTTCCGCCGCAGCGCTGAACCGAATCAGCGACCAGAGCCCCTCGCAGATCCTGGGTTCGCTCTCGTCCAATGGTCAGGTTTTTCTGCTCAATCGGGCAGGCATAATCTTCGGCAAGAGCGCAACGGTCAATGTCGGCGGGCTTGTTGCCTCATCGCTCAACATGCTTGACAGCGATTTTCTTGCTGCCAGATACAAGTTCTTTACTTCTGGTAATGCCGGAAAAATTCTTAATCAGAGCAGTATCAGCGTTACTTCGGGTGGTGTGGTCGCCCTGATTGCTCCAAAAGTTACCAACGAAGGTACCATTACCGCCAGGAGCGGGAGCGTGGCTCTTGGAGCTGGCAATAAAGTTTCGGTTGATTTTACCGGGGACGGGCTGATCAGTTTGACGGTGGATGAAGGCGCTATTGACGCCCTTGTGGAAAACAAGGGGCTCATCAAGGCCGACGGCGGAGTGGTTGTTATGACGGCAAAGGCCGCTGCCTTCCTGCAGATGGCGACGGTCAGCAACAGCGGTGTCATCGAGGCTCATACCATTCAGAACCAGGGTGGGCGCATTATGCTCATCTCCGACATGGAGAACGGCCAGACAACTGTTAGCGGCACACTTGATGCTTCAGCTCCGAACGGAGGAAACGGTGGTTTTATTGAAACCTCCGGCAGAGAACTCACGGTTATCGATGGAGCCACAATCACCACCCTGGCGCCCTTCGGCAGTGCAGGCACATGGCTTATCGACCCGGTTGATTTCACCGTCAGTGCAGGAGCTGGAGCATTGACCACTAACGGTATTGGAGCCACTACCCTTTCCAGTAGTTTGTCAACAACAGACGTCACTATTGCCACGGATCCTTCGACTGGAGGAAATGGGGATATCGTTGT
>JBAXFV010000238.1:0-2192 GCA_037139755.1 Chlorobiaceae bacterium | reverse complement strand
AAGAATTCTGCTGCCGCATCTCTTTCCCGCACTGCTCACCGGTTCAACCCTTGCCTTTGCGCGTGGCATCGGAGAATATGGTTCGGTGATCTTCATCGCGGGGAACCTTCCCATGAAGACTGAAATTGCTCCCTTGATGATCATGTCGAAACTTGATCAGTTCGACTATGCCGGAGCCTCGGCTGTCGCGTTGGTGCTTTTGCTTATCTCCTTTTCAATGCTCCTGATGCTGAACGCGATTCAGGAGTGGCAACAGAAAGAATACCGTTAATCAATTATGCTGAAACAACCAACACCAGAAACGGCACCAATTGTCAGAAAAAGAGTTTCGGATCCTCTGCCGGTACAGATGGTGCTGATTGGACTGATGGTGCTCTTTTTTATCGGGTTCATCTTTCTCCCGCTTGGGCTGGTCTTTGCACAGGCGTTCCAGAAAGGCCTGGCATTCTATCTTGAATCCATCACAGAGTCTTATGCTCTTGAGGCAGTGAAGCTGACGCTGACAACCGTAGCGCTTGTTGTGCCGCTGAACGCATTTTTCGGTGTAACGGCAGCATGGGCTATCACCAAATTCAATTTTGCAGGAAAAGCTGCGCTGAAAACACTGCTGGATCTCCCGTTTGCCGTCTCTCCGGTCATTGCCGGTCTTATTTTTGTGCTGCTTGTCGGAAGCCGAACTCCGTTTGGAGGCTGGCTCGGCGAACATGGCATCAAGATAATTTTTTCAACACCAGGGATTGTTATTGCCACGCTTTTTGTCACCTTTCCCTTTGTTGTCCGTGAACTGATTCCGCTGATGGAGGCACAGGGACGGGATGAGGAGGAGGCCGCTCTGACCCTTGGAGCAAGAGGATGGCAAATTTTTGGGAAAATTACTCTTCCAAATATCAGTTGGGGCCTTCTGTACGGCATGATCCTCTGCGGTGCACGCTCTATCGGTGAATTCGGTGCAGTCTCGGTCGTCTCCGGCCATATCCGGGGCCAGACGAATACCATCCCGCTGCATGTGGAAATTCTCTACAGCGAATACAATTTTGCGGCATCTTTCGCCGTGGCATCAATCCTTGTCTTCCTGGCCTTGCTCACCGTAACACTTAAAGTGGCCATGGAAAAACAATTTCAGAAAAACAGCTTTCACCATTAGGAACCGACATGGGTATAGAACTTCAGAACATTACCAAAAAATTTAACATCTACACTGCACTCGACGATATCAGCCTGAACGTCGCTTCGGGTGAGCTTGTAGCGCTGCTCGGACCTTCAGGTTGCGGCAAAACCACCCTGCTTCGCATTATTGCCGGCCTTGAGCTGCCGGATGCTGGCAAAATCATTCTGGAAAACAAAGACACAACAAACCTGCCTCCCAGGGAAAAAAATGTCGGGTTTGTCTTTCAGCATTACGCACTGTTCCGCCGTCTGAACGTGTTTGACAACGTCGCCTTCGGTCTGAAAGTACTTCCCCGAAAAGAACGCCCCTCCCGCAGTGCCATACATGACAGAGTAGAACATCTCCTGAAACTGGTGCAGATGGACTGGGCTATCAAGCGCTACCCATCCCAGCTTTCAGGTGGGCAGCGTCAGCGTGTGGCCCTTGCGCGCGCGCTGGCAGTCAATCCGAAGGTACTCCTGCTGGATGAACCCTTCTCAGCCCTCGACGCCAAAGTTCGGCAGGAGCTGCGCCGCTGGCTCAGAAAGCTTCATGATGAAATTCAAGTCACCAGCATTTTCGTCACTCACGACCAGGAGGAGGCCCTTGAACTGGCAGACCGAATTGTGGTCATCAACAAAGGGCGGATTGAACAACAGGGAACTCCCCTTGAGGTCTATGATCATCCGAAAAATGCGTTTGTCTACAATTTTCTTGGCAATGTCAATGTCTTTCATGGACGAATCAAAAACGGGAAAGTAACGCTTGGCTCACACCATGTCGATGCTCCTGATGAGCTGAAACATACTGAAGAAAAACCAAGTCAGGCATTTGTCAGACCTCACGAAATAGGCATCAGCAAAATACGCAGCAATGAAACAGATCTAACCGGGACTATCCAGGAGGTACGGCTCATGGGCGGACAGATTGGTTTGAACCTTGCCTGTGAAGGATTTGATCACCCGATTGACGCCGAAATACCGAGAGAGCTGTACATCAATCTCGAACTTGCCAAGGGTGATACGGTGTTTGTTTCCCTGAACCG
>JBAXFV010000237.1:0-2193 GCA_037139755.1 Chlorobiaceae bacterium | reverse complement strand
ACAGAATGAGCCTCTACATGCTGGATACGAATATTGCCAGTCATATTATCAAAGGGGACATTCCTCTTGTTCGTGAGAGGCTTGTTGCTGTACCAATACAACGTGTTGTGGTTTCATCGGTTACACAGGCTGAATTACTCTATGGCTTGGCAAAACGCGGCTATCCAAAGGGTCTTGCAGCCCGAGTCCATGAGTTTTTGATCCGGGTAAAAATATTGGCCTGGGATAAAGAGGTTGCCGTCTTCTATGGTGATCTTCGAGCCAGGTGCGAAACCGCAGGTGTGACGCTCTCACCACTTGACCTTATGATTGCGGCTCATGCTCAGGCAGTCAATGCCGTTCTTGTCACGGGAGATAAAGCGTTTACCAAAGTCCCGGATCGGTTACTTATTGAAAATTGGACACTCTTTTGCTGATTACTTTCTTCGGGGAGCATGTGGCCTTTTCTACCAACAGACCGCCCCTCCGGGGCTTGAAGCCAAAATGATATAACCCGGTGCTGAAAGCAATGAAGAACGAGTGGGAGATACAGACTCTCCCACTCGCGTCTTTCAACTTGCCCAACCCTACATGGAACCGGTAGTAAGGAAGCGCTGATGCCAGCTTAATGCTTCGTCGAGCAGATGGGGTGTGTGTTTTCCAAAAGAATGGTCATACGCTCGCTTGTGATAATCCTGAAGTAATGGCTTGAAGTGCGGATGGGCACAGTTTTCGATGATTACCTTGGCTCGCTGATTAGGGGAGAGACCACGGAGGTCAGCAAGGCCCTGCTCGGTAACCAGAACCTGAACATCGTGTTCGGTATGGTCGACATGGGAGACCATAGGCACAATACAGGAGATTTGACCATGCCTTGCCT
This sequence comes from Chlorobiaceae bacterium, assembly GCA_037139755.1. GTDB lineage: Bacteria > Bacteroidota > Chlorobiia > Chlorobiales > Chlorobiaceae > Chlorobium. The sequence goes on along the minus strand of JBAXFV010000237.1, from coordinate 1,334 downwards.
GGGATGGGGTCATGAATATCGAGATGTAGGCATTGCGTGCAAAATCACCGGAGCCTCCAATACCGTTCATGATGGCGCTGCCCATGACATGGGTTGAATTGACATTGCCATACATATCGGCTTCGATCATGCCGTTCATGGAAATAACCCCCAGACGACGGATCACTTCCGGATGATTACTGATTTCCTGGGGGCGCAGAATAATCTTGCTCTTGTATTCATCGAGATGGGCATAGAGTTCCGCCAGCGCCTTGTTGCTCAAAGAGAAGGCTGTCGCCGAAGCCGAAACCAGCTTGCCGGAGTGGATCATATCAAGCATGCCATCCTGCAGTACTTCGGTATAGGCTGTCAGATTTTCGAAAGGGCCATGGTCCAGACCAGCCATGACGGCATTGGCAATATTTCCAACGCCTGATTGCAGAGGCAGCAGATTCTTCGGGAGTCGTCCTCTTTTTACTTCGTGTTCGAGGAATTCGAGAATATGGCCGGCAATCATCCTGGAATTTTCATCAGGCTCGGAGAATTCTGAATTCCGGTCCGGGCTATGAGTTTCGATGATGGCAATAATTTTATCAGGATCGCAATGCAGGTAAGGATCACCGATTCGGTCATGTGGATGCACCAGAGGTATCGGCAGGCGGTTTGGAGGCAGACTTGTGCCGTAATAAATGTCGTGCATCCCTTCCAGACGGGCGTCCTGCCAGGAGTTCACTTCCAGAATGACCTTGTCCGCCTGATCCAGCCATGTCTTGTTGTTGCCAATCGACGTCGAAGGAATCAGGCGCCCGTCTTCGAGAATACCTGCAACTTCAACAACCGCGATATTCAACTTTCCGAGAAATCCGAACCAGACAAACTGTGCTACATGAGAGAGATGAATGTCGAGATACTCCATTTCTCCCGCGTTGATGCGTTTGCGGCAAATGGGGTCGGATTGGTACGGAAGACGCATTTCCACACCATCAACCTTGGCCAGCGCGCCATCAAGTTCCGGTGCGGTGGATGCTCCGGTCCAGACGCCAATCCTGAATTTCTGACCCTTGCTGTTGGCATCCTCAATGCGTTTGGCGAGCGCTGTCGGCACTGCCTTGGGATAACCGGATCCGGTAAATCCGCTCATTCCAACATTGTCGCCGGATGAAATAAGGGCTGCGGCCTGTTCCGCGGACATGATTTTCCCTTGCAAGGCTTTGCAAAGGACGCGAGATGTTGTGTTCATTTCCTGCATAGCTCCATTTAAATAATATGTTGTACTGCTGCATAAGAAAACCGAAAATATTGAGATCTCTGGTATACTGCTCTCTTACCGTTTCGGCAGTATAATTCTTTGGAGT
>JBAXFV010000236.1:0-2196 GCA_037139755.1 Chlorobiaceae bacterium | reverse complement strand
CAGGCAAGGTTGATTTTTACGGCGTTACCGACACCAGCAAACCTCTGCTGCACTCCTGGTACAATCCGATTACCGGCGATTACTTTTATGCACCTGAAGGGACGCTTCCGCCTTATGACTGTTATGTTCAACAGGCAGACTTGGGGTATGTGCTGCCAAAGGGAACCGGTGTGTTTGATGTGCACCTCTATCTCAATCATGACGGCGATACGCAGATCATGGGAGAATCTGCTGCCGCCGCACTTGGATTGCTTGCAAAGGGTTATAATGATATGGGGGCTATGTTTGCCTCGGCAAATGCAACAACACTGGATCATGTTGCTCCAGCGGTTGCCAGCTTTACCCCGAATGATGGCGCAACTGCCGTTCCAGTCAAAGATGATGTTATATTGACTTTCAGTGAGGATATCACGAAAGGCAGGACAGGTATTATTGCTATCCACAGTGGTTCCGCCACCGGGCCGGTGGTTGCCAGTTCTGATGATGCAGCAAGCGCAACGGTGACGGTATCAGGCAAAACCCTCATCATCAACCCAACTGACGATCTTGCCCACAACACCCATTACTATGTAACTCTTGACGATGGATCGGTAGTTGATCTTGCTGGCAATAACTATACCGGTATGTCAAATTACGACTTCTGGACAGATTCTTTGGGAGCTGACCCTTATGCCGGTGGAGGATCGTCACACAGCGATACCGGGACGGTGCTTGGCGGTATTGCCGCGCTTGGGGTTATTGCCTGGCTTGCGTTGTAAAATGTTTATCCTGAATAATTATCAAGATCTCTCTACCATGAAAAAAATGAATAATCTCCGAAAAAAAGCTCTGCTTGTCATGGCACTTGCTGTTTCTGCAATGAGCATTCTCTCTTCAGTTGTACAGGCAAAAGAGTCCCGGAAGCATGACTGGTATGCCACCGGCTCAGCCATGCGTATTATTGATACAAGCGGGTTGGGGCCACGTATCAATCTGAACCCTGCAGTAGTGGATGGAATAAGTGACTATGTTGGCAATATGGCATGGAGTCTTGCTGTCGGGCATGAGGATGCCTTGTCAAGAGGTGCATGCACTCCTCAAAACGTGCGCCTTGAGGTTGAGTGTGTGGCCGGGAGTATTAATCGCAAAAATATTGATGTGCCTGGTTCCTCGATTGTTCTTGATGATACCGTAAAATTTCGGGCGATTTTTCTTAACGGGATGGTTGGTCTTTTTGATATGACCTATACGCGGTGGTGGCTTGGAGCGGGCATAGGATATGGGCAAACCAAATTTCCTGATGCATCCGGCGCAACAACGTGCGGCTGTTTGCGACCGTTAACGCATGATGATGTTGCATTTCGGGTGAAACTTCAGGCTGAGCGGGAGATTTCAAAAAATGCTGCGCTGTTTGCACAGGCTGGTTATATAAGGTTGATTGGTGGTGAGACGCAGAACATCCCTCTTGTTGATTATGGCGCCCTGAACTTGACCAATCTTGCTCTCGGTATTCGTGTGTATTTATAAGCTGGCCCGTTGATCTCCTCGTTGGGAACCTTGATTACAAATGGCCCTGCAGTTTTGCTGCAAGGCCGTTGTTTTGTGGTTTGTTATACAACGGAATGTAATCGCTTTACTTCATTTATTCTTATCTTGTTGTTATATGATGGTTCTGCCATAGGGCGGATGATTGATGTAAAGATATAACAGGAGTTAATGTCATGATGACATTTGATGTAATGACCGTTCTGGTTCTGATTGCCGCGTTTTTGGTTTCGTCGCTGAAGATTCTCAGGGAGTATGAGCGAGGGGTTATTTTCCGTCTGGGGCGGATTATTGCGGCAAAAGGGCCTGGGCTCATTATTCTTATTCCGGGTATCGATAAAATGGTCAAGGTAGATCTTCGGACGGTGACGCTTGATGTTCCTCCGCAGGATATTATAACCCGCGACAACGTTTCGGTGAAGGTGAGTGCCGTGGTTTATTTCCGTGTTCTTGATCCTATCAAGGCGATTGTTGAGGTGGCTGATTTTCATTTTGCAACGTCACAGTTGGCGCAGACCACGTTGCGGAGTGTCTGTGGACAGGGTGAACTTGACAATCTGCTTGCTGAACGGGATGAAATCAATGATCGTATCCAGACAATTCTCGACAAGGACACAGAGCCCTGGGGCGTCAAGGTTGCCAAAGTTGAGGTGAAGGAGATTGATCTTCCGG
>JBAXFV010000235.1:0-2196 GCA_037139755.1 Chlorobiaceae bacterium | reverse complement strand
GGCAAGGGTTGAACCGGTGAGCAGTGCGGGAAAGAGATGCGGCAGCAGAATTCTTCTGAAGGTCTGCCAGCGTGTTGCGCCAAGGCAATGCGCCGCCTCTTCTATCTCCTGCTCAACCTCTTCCAGAACAGGCTGAATGGTACGGACAACAAAGGGAAAGCCGATGAAGACAAGGGCGACAACAATGCCGGTCGCCGAGTTGATGATTTCAATGTTCCATCTGATTAACGTTGCACCGAGCCATCCAACAGGAGAGTAAAGGGTAGCAAAACAGATACCGGCAACGGCAGTGGGCAGTGCAAACGGGAGGTCAACAAGAGCGTCAAGAAACTGCTTGCCGGGGAAACGGTAGCGCACCAGAACCCATGCGGTCAGCAGCCCTGCCATAGCATCAAAAATGGCAGCGAAGAACGCTGTTGAAAAACTCAGTCGGTATGAGGCAAGAACGCGGGGAGCCGTTACGGCATGAACAAATGGCTCCCATCCCATGGGAACCGTGTTAAAAAATATCATGCTCAGCGGCACAATTACAATTGCCGAAAGGTAGAAGACGGTGTATCCCATCGACAATCCAAAACCCGGCAGAATGTTGCGTCTTTTTATCGGAAATAATCCCATCGGTTCTGTTTTTCTTGATGTGAATGAGCAGAGAGTATTACTAACTTCTCTGCTCATTCAGTGGTGAATATCTCTCTGTATCAGGGAACGTAGATCTGATCAAAAACGCCGCCATCGTTAAAGTGGGTTTTCTGGGCTGTACGCCAGTTTCCGAACACCTCTTTGATGGTAAAAAGCTTGATCTTCGGGAAGTTTGCAGCATATTTTTTCAGTGCAGCAGCATTGCGTGGTCGATACGAGTTCTGGGCAATGATATCCTGGGCTTGTGGAGTGTACAGGAAGTTCAGATAGGCTTCAGCAAGTTTTCGGGTGCCGTGTTTATTCACGTTGCTGTCAACGATGGCGACCGGAGGTTCTGCAAGAATGCTTACCGCGGGAGAGATGATTTCAAACTTGTCTGATCCGAACTCCTTGAGAATAAGGTGAGCCTCATTTTCCCATGCAAGGAGCACATCACCCAGGCCTCTCTGTGCGAAGGTCAGAGTTGAACCGCGTGCGCCAGTATCAAGCACCGGGACATTCTTGTAGATTGCTTTGATAAAAGCTTTGGCCTTTTCTGCAGAGCCGGTCTGTTTCTGTTTGTATCCCCATGCTGCGAGGTAGTTCCAGCGGGCGCCTCCAGAAGTTTTGGGATTTGGAGTGATGACGGAAACACCTGTTTTGGTCAGATCATCCCAGCCCTTGATCTGTTTCGGATTACCTTTTCTCACCACAAAGACGATCGTTGAGGTGTAGGGTGTGCTGTTATTGGCGAGCCTTGTCTGCCAGTTGGCGGGCAGGAGTTTGCTGTCGGAGATAGCGTCAATGTCATAAGCGAGCGCCAGCGTGACAACATCAGCCTCCAGACCATCAATGACTGCACGGGCCTGTTTTCCCGAGCCGCCGTGTGACTGGTCAATTTTTACGGTCTGACCGGTTTTCTTCTGCCAGTACTGAATAAAAGCGGCATTTTCGCTCTGATAGAGTTCTCTTGTGGGGTCGTAAGAGACATTAAGCAGTGTTGAAGCTCCAGCCGCCTCCGCGATGCTGCCCGGAAGGCCGGAAGCAAGAACAAGCGATGCAAAAAGCGTGATTTTTTTCGTCCATTCAAAATTCATGGTATTATCTCCCCGTAACGTGTTTTAGTGTAATAATGCAAAAAACAGCAAAAAAAAACCGGTTCACTGTGGTGTCAGGAACCGGCCATGGCAAAAAATAGCTATGGTTCTACCTACACCAGCCAGAAATTCCTTTGTCAGCACAGACACTCGGTTGACAGCAGCAACTGGTTGTATGGTTATATGATACAGTGCTCATTGTTATGACTCTTTGTTAACGATCGTTAATAAAGCGCAATATTATTAATGTTTCCAAGTGTGGAGTATAAAAATACCGTAAATATGGTATGAGCCTCAGAGGTCAGGGGCAGGTAACGTCAGGGTGTTTTTGGGGGGCGACTCTTCATTCAATGTTCTCAATTTTCCCATACAGCTCATAAGCCGATGAATCACTGATAGTGGCCATACAGAATGATCCGACAGTGACTGGTGAGTTTTCGATGGTGAGAATGCACTCATTATCCACTTCTGGTGCATCGTA
>JBAXFV010000234.1:0-2199 GCA_037139755.1 Chlorobiaceae bacterium | reverse complement strand
CTCACGCTGGCGTGCCTGATGCCACTGCCGGTCGAAACCCTGTTGCCGACTGCTCCATGGTGCTCTCCACAAGGTTGTGCCCGGCAATTTGCAGGGTTCTGAAAGGGGAGTGGCGCACCAGCTCATAGTCGTGGGTTCCAATCACCACAATGATGCCCTTCTGGTTGATTCGCTTCAGATAGTCAAGAATTTCCAGTGACGTATCGGGGTCGAGGTTGCCGGTTGGCTCGTCGGCGAGGATGACGAGCGGCTCGCGCACCAGCGCACGGGCGATGGATATTCTCTGCTGTTCCCCTCCTGAAAGGCGCAGGGGCATCACTTTGGCGGCATGTTCCAGCCCAACGCTTTCGAGGGCGTGCATCACCAGCTCCTTGACGAGCTTCTCCTTCGTGCCGGTCACCTTCAGCACAAACGCCAGATTATCATAGACGTTACGGTCTTCAAGCAGGCGGAAATCCTGAAAAACAATACCAAGCTTCCGTCGCAGCAGCGGGATTTGCCGCTTTTTGATGGTGAGCGAGCTGTACCCGGCAATCCGTATCTCCCCCTTTTTTGGACGAATATCCATGTAGAGCGACTTGAGCAGTGTGGATTTGCCCGTGCCGCTTTTTCCGACAATATAGACAAGCTCTCCGGGCTGAATGGTAAGGTTCAGATTGGTGAAGATCGGTTTTTTATCAAGTTCGAGGTCAACGTTGCTGAAGGAGATCATAATGGTTGTTCTGTTTGTTTTTTTCTGTTCCGGGCAATGGTTATGGCGAGCAGCGTCGCTTCATAACAACTTCTTTCGGAGGCGACTCCTTTACCCGCAATATCAAAACCGGTGCCGTGATCGGGTGAGGTTCGCACAATCGGCAGCCCGAGGGTGACGTTTACCCCGGTGTCGAAGGCAAGCACCTTGAAGGGCAGCAGCCCCTGGTCGTGATACATAGCCACCACAATATCGTAATTGCGGTACATTTTTGAGCCGAAAAAACCGTCTGCAGGAAAAGGGCCGTCCACTTTGAAGCGGGATGAGACTCTTTCGATGCAGGGACGGATAATCTCCTCTTCTTCACTACCCATAATCCCGCCATCGGAGGCGTGGGGGTTGAGCCCGAGCACAGCAATGCGGGGCGAAGTAATGGCAAAATCGGTGTTCAGTGACTTGGCGAGGGATTCGAGAAAGGCATCAAGGTTCATCGAGCGGATCAATCCTGGCACCTTTTCGAGAGGTTCGTGGATAGTGGCAAGGGCTACCCTGAGTTCCGAGACAGGATCAAAAAACATCATGGTCGGTGAAGGTATCCCGAAAAGCCTGCCGAGAAATCCCGTATGGCCGGTATCAGCACAGCCCGCTCTTGCAATGGCTTCCTTGTGGATCGGCGCGGTGACCAGCGCATCGCAGAGGCCACTGCGACAAAGTTCAGCGGCGGCATTGATTGACTTCACCGCGAGTTGACCAGCTTCAGCCGATATCGTGCCGGGCATGATGTGCTCCGGTTCAGCGACACTGAAAACAGGCAGCACGCCGTTCCGCATCGGAATCATCCCGGCGACACTCTCGATCAGCTCCAGTGTTACCGGCAGATCAAGCGCTTTTCTGTAATACTCCATCACGGTATACGACCCGGCCACAAGAAACGAATGACCGGAGCGCTCAAGCTTCAGAAAACTTTTCAGGATGATTTCCGGCCCGATGCCGTGAGGGTCACCGATTGACCAGACAATCTGCATCTTCAGAGCCTTTTGTAAGCATTGGCAATTTTATCATCCGTTTTAACCCCTTTCAGGGCCAGCATGAGCAGGACGGGTTCCGGCAGCATGATAAAGAATCCCGCTTCGGGCCGGTGTGTTATGAGAGCGTGAATGCTTTCGAAATGCTGGTTCATCAGGTGAGCCGCAGTAAGGCCGGAGAAAAGATCAGCAATGAAGAGCAGTATGGCCAACAGAATGAACTTGCTCTGCAGCGTACGGCTTTTATAGAGAAAAATGGCCGCAACTGAGATGATGGCGGTCATGATCGAAAAGATCCCGCCGGCAGAAGATGCGATCGAATACTGTAAGTCAGCAAACTCCGATACACAAAAATCGGAGACGAGCAAGAGATGGCCGGCGCTGAAACTCCAGAAAGGGAAAAACATGCTCGCTACAGCAAGCAAACCGGCAAGAAACAGGTAAAGATTTTGAATTCTGGCTACCATGGCGGTGTGCGGTTTA
>JBAXFV010000233.1:0-2207 GCA_037139755.1 Chlorobiaceae bacterium | reverse complement strand
AAGCCTCCATCGGATGCTTTCAGTATCCGGAAATCCGACAATGGACAATCTGTCGGCAATTTTAGCCACAATAAAAAGGGCGCTGCACGTAAGAATCGACACAACCGTTACGGCATTGTAAAACTCCCTGTTCCGACAACAGAACAGTTCCGGAATAAGGATTCGTATATTTTTAAAACCAATACCGTCAGTTCAGGCTTTTCACCCAGCATGGCATTTCGGATCAAACCGATTGTGAATTTTGCAACAAACTCTTATATATTTGGAGAGATAAGAGTTCTATGATCACTACAGAGAGGCATGAGCACCATGCAAAATCAACTTGAATTGCTTGAAGCTGAAGCGCTGAAACTTTCTGCCGCTGAACGTGCAGCTTTTGCCCAGCTTTTGCTCGCCAGTCTTGATGAAGATGCCGAAATTGAGGATGCATGGGCACTTGAAACCGAACGAAGGATGACCGAGATTGAAAATGGCACAACCCGGGTTATTCCTCTGGCTGATGCACTTGCACAGGTTCGCGCCGCACTGAAATGAAACTCGTCATTGTACCTGCGGCACTCGCCGAACTGCACGATGCCGCCGCATTCTATACGATGAAAGCGAATGCAAAATTAGGCATCACCTTTGTGGCAGAGTTTGAACGGGCTGCCAATCTCGTACTGGGCCAACCCTCTCCTTGGTTCGGAATTTCGTAACAATCGCCGTCGATATCTCCTTCGCCGGTTCCCCTACAGTATCATCTATCAAGTCACCCCTGAAGAATTACGGATTCTTGCCGTAGCTCATCATACGCGACGTCCCGGTTATTGGGCTCACCGCAAGGAGTAATTGTCAGGTCTTGCCTATTACCCGGCCAATGAAAATAGATCGCTGTTTGACGACACCTCTGATGTCTGGACAGATGAAGACTTCAAGCTGGTAGAGCCATTGTCAACAATTTCGCGTTGGTCACGCCCGGATGAGTTTGTCAATATTTTGACGGAGGTGGGGTGAGGGCATTATTCCTGTCCCATATTTTCCCCAGACTCACACATTGTCTGCCAAGGGTAATATTCGTACATTGAAGGCAAAACGATTAACTACATCGTCCATGAACAAAAGTCGTACGCTTGCACAAGCACAACCGCAACTTCAAACTATGGAAGGCGTTAAGGAGATGCTATTTCGAGAAGTTGTTACTTCCTCGAAAATTGAGGGGATAAAAAATGCCAAGGCTGTTCTTACAAAATTGTACAAAGCCGAAAGCTCACTGAACCAGCGCATCCCGAAGAAGCGTAGCCATAAGCTCCCCGTTTAACTTCTGGATGGATCTGATATAGTCGTCAAATCGCTCTTCCAACACATTCCAGTTAAATCCTTTATAACCCGCCTGCATAGCCATGATGGTTGCAATGATTCGTGCTGTCCGGCCATTCCCCTCCCGGTAAGGATGAATGAACAGCAGCTCCAGATGCACTTGGGCAATTTTTTTCAAAACTTGCTCCTTAGTGCCAAAACACGGCGTGTTGGGTTTTAAAATCTCCTGCTCAAACGTATTGAGAGTCTGTTCCAAAAATTGTGCCGCAGGAAAGGTAAAGCCCTCTTTTGTAAGATTCACTTCCCGAGGTTTTCCTGCCCATGAATAAAGAACACTAAAAAAGAGTTTATGAATCGCGTTGATATCAGTAACCGTCAATTGTTGATCCAACGTAATGTTTTCAATCACAAACCGTAATGCTTTGGCGTAACCTTTAACCTCTTCAGCATCCATCGCTGTTTTTTTTGTCAAGCCGAGCAGATTCTTTAATACACGACCATGCGATCCCGGTTCATACTCGCCAGAATCGGATGCATGATATTTGGCGCTGATTTGTTTCTGCTTCTTCTCACCTTCTTTATTCCCTGCCATAATGACATCACGGTTAAAGCTTTTTCAAATCTTGATCACCTCTTCACAGCTTTTGAGATAAGTTAAGTTCATAACTGATGATGTTGCAGATTTTCTGGCATGATCTGCATCACAGTTCCCCGAAGAGCTGAAAGAATTGAGTTTTATCTCATTGTTTGGTCGAGTCAACAATTTCGCGTTGGGCACATGTGAATGAGTTTCTCAACATTTTGTCCGATGCGGCGTGATGAGTTTTAGCCATTCACGATCGGCATTTCCTTTTGGCAGAGTCCGGAGTGGGGAACGAGGTTATCAAGTAAGGATTGCCCCGTTCGAGATC
>JBAXFV010000232.1:0-2218 GCA_037139755.1 Chlorobiaceae bacterium | reverse complement strand
TTATGAAGGATCCGAATGTTGGTTCTTTTGGGGCTATCGCTCTTTCCGGCATGATCCTGCTCAAGTGGATTGCTGTGCTGAAGCTTCTTGAGTTCAGGGCTTTTGAAGTCATTGTTGCTGGTGTGCTGCTTGCACGTTTGGTGCAGGTTCTCCTTGCCTCATCTCTGCCTTACGCACGCAGTGAGGTTGGAACCGCTCACTCCTTCGTGAACGGGGCTGGTCGCTTCCACATCGTGGTTACCTCCGTGGTGACGCTTTTTTTTCTGCTCTTTCTTTTTCATGAGGATCACTATGCGCTTTTAGCAGTGATCGCAGCCGCACTTGCTGCAGGATTATTGACTGGAGTGTTGAGTTACCGGAAAATCGGTGGTGTTACTGGTGATGTGCTCGGGGCCGGAAGCGAAGTAACTGAAGTGTTTGTCTGGATTATCGGAACGGTTTATTCGGCTCGTATCATTTGCTGTTTTTGAGGTAAGTCAATTCGTTTTTCAGGCAGATTCGAAGGATTTTTCTTTTTCTTAAGGTACCGGGGAAAAAAAGATAATTGCTTTTGTTTGATTAAGATAGTGAAGAGAAGTATATTTAAAGTTAATTGTGTATAGAAAAGCATTGAATACAAAAGGTAATTGAGTAACAGGAAGAATTAACTCGAACGGGAGAAAAAGGGCATGTTTCCAAGGATTATAACATTTGTTGTATTAGGTAGTGTGTTTTGGGGGGTATGCCTGGAGGCTCAAACTATCCCCGATGCAGGCAGTATTCTTCTTCAGCAGCGGCCCCTGCCAGCCCAGCTTCAGGATCGATTGAAATCCGATTCCCGGCAACAGGAGTTGTCAAAGCCGTCCAAGGGAAAGCAACATCCCAAAGTTGGAAATATTGTCCGGGTGTCAGTCAAGGGTTTCAAGTTTTCTGGATTTGAGAGTTTGGCGTCTGAGAAAGATCTTCAGTCTCTTGTTTCCGAATATTATGGCAAGAGTCTTTCGTTAAGTGATTTGGAGGCGATAGCAGACAAGCTGACGCTTTATCTGAAAGACAGGGGCTGGTTACTGGCCTATGTCTATCTTCCTGCACAGGATGCATCCTCCGGCATCATTGAAATCAACATCAGCCAGGGTACAAGTTTCGGTTCTCCTTCAATAAACGGAGATAAATCGGTACGAATCTGTGAAAATCTTCTTAGCCGGATTGCCGAGAAATCCTGTCGCCCAGGTGATCCTCTTAATGAAAAAGATATTGAACGCTCTGTCCTTCTCATGAATGATCTTCCCGGGATTGCTGCTCAAGCCAGTCTGGCACCCGGCAATGAATCTGGAAGTTCGAAATTGGAGTATCGTGTTAAAGAAGGTTCGTTGTTTACCGGAGTTGTCTGGGGCGACAATCAGGGCAATCGATATACTGGAAGTTGGGGAGAGAATACCATTCTTTCAGTTAACGACCCGTTTCAGTATGGCGATGAGATTTCGCTGACGTTGAATCGTTCCGAAGGGTTGGTTCAGGGTGGCATTGACTATATCTTCCCTCTCTGTGTCAATCCAGGCTTGACCGGGAATTTGAGCTTTACAGGCATGCATTACGACTTGCTTGAAGAGTTTTCGGCCTTGAATTACGAAGGCAAGAGTTATATCGTTGATGCCGGTCTGAGTTACCCCGTTATCCGCAGCCGCAAGCGCAATATAACGACAGCAGTCAATTATGACTACAAGACACTTACCGATACCGCCTCCAATCAGGACATTCGTGACAGGGAGATCAACCGAGTCACGTTCAGTGCCAGGGGTGATTTTCAGGATACTTTCCTTCATAGCGGGTATACCCTATGGAAACTTGGGGTTACCACAGGAAATCTTCATGAATCCATCAAAGATATAAGTCTTACCAAAACAGAGGGCCGTTATACTCGATTCAATCTCATGCTTTCACGGTTGCAGCGAGTGTTGGAGCGGGTCACCTTTGATATTTCTCTTTCTTCCCAGAAAGCTCTTAACAATCTTGATAGCAGCGAAAAATTCTATCTTGGTGGGCCGAGCACTCTTAGAGCGTATCCGTTAGGAGAGGGTTCCGGTGATGAGGGCGTCCTTATAAAAACTGATTTCAGTTATAAGATTCCCGCTCCCGCTCACTGGGGAGATTTACAGGCCAGCGTGTTTTATGATGCCGGCCATATTACTCTCAACAAAGAGCGTTATCCCGGAGATGTTATTACGGCGACCAATCGTAA
>JBAXFV010000231.1:0-2238 GCA_037139755.1 Chlorobiaceae bacterium | reverse complement strand
AGGGTTCTGAGCTGTTCCAGGTCGTACCCTTTTCCCTCAACGGTATACCAGAACACATGGCCAACGCCCGTGCCATCAGGGCCGAGGGTAGGAACCACTCCCTGAGGCAACAGCGAAGCCGCATAGTTCAATCGCTCAAGAACGCGGGTTCTGGCCCAGTAGATGTCAGCCTTGTCGTCGAAGATGACATAGATCATGGAGAACCCGAAGGCGCTCGATGCACGCACAGCACGAACCTGGGGAAGCCCCTGCAGGTTAGCCGCAAGCGGGTAGGTGACCTGATCTTCGACCACTTGAGGCGAACGGCCAGGATAGTCGGTAAAGACGATCACCTGATTGTCGGACAGATCAGGAATGGCATCGACCGGTGTTTTATAGAGCGACCACCCGCCCCAGGCAATGATCAACCCAAAAACCATCAGCACAACGATCCGGTTACGGGCAGAGTATTCTATAATCTTCTCAATCATTTCAGTTGGGATTCGGAGTCAATAAGATAACCTCCTGAAACCGCAACCTTGTCGCCGGGGTTGAGGCCCGACAATATCTGAATCTTGTCGTTGCTGCGTTGCCCGACCCTCACCTCACGCGATTCAAAGCTTCCAGGGGCGCTTTCGACCCAAACCACCTGTCGCTTGCCGGTGTCCATGACAGCGGTGACAGGAACCACAATTGAAGAGTCGAGAGGCTGCTTGATGATAGCGTTGACGAACATATCCGGCTTGAGTGTTATGCCGGGATTGGCCATCTCCACTCGCGCCTTGAGCGTTCTTGTCTTGGGATCAAGGAAGGGATAGATGAAGGATATCCGCCCGGTGAAGGAGCTTTGAGAGAGAGACTGTGAGCGGATTTCGACCTGCTGGCCAACGTGGACATAAGGAGATTCATTTTCGTAGATCTCCAGCTCGACCCAGATCGATGAAAGATCAGCAATGTTGAACAGTACCTCTCCGGCGCTGACGTACTGACCCTGCTGCACCATTTTTTCAATCACCACACCCGAGAACGGCGAAAAGACGGGAAGCCTCATCGTTGGGTTGCCGTTTCTTTCCAAAGCCTCGATTTGGCTTGCCTTGACTCCCAAAAGTAACAGTCGCTCTTTTGCCGCGGCCACCAGCCCCTCTCCATTTTGAGCAATGGAGGTGAATGATGAGTTGTTCAGTTGATTGCGGCTTTTGATGGCCAGCAGGTACTCCTGCTGAGCGGCAACAAGATCGGGGGAGTAGACTTCTGCTACCGGTTTCCCTTTACTGACGATGGCACCCACACTGTTGATATTCAATCTTTCGATACGTCCCGCCACCCAAGCCGTGACTTTGGCCTGTCGTGACTGGTCATATTGTACAATCCCCACAGCATTGATCTCCTTGTTCAGCGTCTCCATTGTCGCGTCAACGGTCGCAACATTGGCCATGACACGCTGATTCTGCGAGAGTGAGAGGTGATCGACGCTTATTGGCTGAGCGCTGCTGCCGCTGCTGTCGTCAATCTTTTTGATCAGTTCCATGCCGCAAATTGGGCAGACTCCGGGTTTCTCCCTGATAATAAAGGGATGCATCGAACAGGTATAGAGTTGCCTCCGCTGAATTGCTTTCTGTGAGGTTGTCTTGACGGAGTGTTGATTTTGCCACAGCAACCAGCCCCCGCCAACAGCAAACGCAAGCAGAACAAGAAGCAGGGGAATGAGAGTTTTCTTCTGCATGACTATAAATTATTAATTCTCATGATGCCCGGCGTTGACCAATGCTGCGGTTGGATCGGTTCCGATGGCAGCTTCAAGCTGGGCAAGTTTCATCATATATTCCGCCTGTGATTCGTAAAGTTCCCGCTCATTGTTGAACAGGGTCATTTTGCTGTCGAGAAGGGTCAAAAAATCCACCTTGCTCACCCGATAGCTGATAAGCGATGATTCGAGGGAACGCTCAGCCTGGGGAATAATTCCACCCTTGTAGAGTTCTGTCAGTTTGCGGCGACGTTCCAGTTGGGCAAGGGTTTCGGTGATGGTCGAAGAGATAGAGTTTTTCAGGGCATTTAGCTCCTCGGTTGCCATCGTTCTTTCAAAGGATGATTCAGCGCGCATTTGCCGCCGTTTTTCTTGCTGGATAGGGAGGTTGAACGTTATCCCAAGGCTTACCATGTTGTCGCCGGGATCGGTTGCCATCCCCGTGGAGACAGGATCACGGAACATGTATTCCAGCGAGATGTTGAAATCGGGAAAGAACTCCTTTTTTGCCAGAC
>JBAXFV010000230.1:0-2269 GCA_037139755.1 Chlorobiaceae bacterium | reverse complement strand
AGCAGTTCCAGAAAGAGGGCTACCTGAGATGGGATTCTCTCGGAGAGTTTTCAGCTATTGCCGCTTCGCTTGACCATCTTTCCCGTGTGTTCAAGAATGACAAAGCTGCTGTTCTTGCCGAGACTCTCGATCAGGCCATTGGTAAATTCCTCGATAATGACAAGTCACCTGCCCGAAAAGTTGGGCAGATTGACAACCGTGGAAGCCATTTCTACCTTGCACTCTACTGGGCCCAGGCACTTGCCGCACAGAACAAGGATCAGGAGTTGCAGGCCCGTTTTGCCAAAGTTGCACAGCAGCTCGGTGACAATGAGGCGAAAATCAATGAAGAGCTGATTGCCGCACAGGGAAAACCGGTCGATATGGGTGGTTATTATAACCCGGATGAAGCATTGACAACGAAAGCGATGCGTCCCAGTGCAACGCTGAATGCGATCATTGACGCACTTTGAGGATATAAATATAATTTATTCGATTTCACAAAAGCCTGGATGTTACTCCAGGTTTTTGTGTTTATCTCCGATCTCAATTGATTGTTGCTGAACGTTCTGAATACAAGCCTTGCAGGGGCGGAATATTGGTCTCATCATCCGATGGCGTAGAGCGCCAGAGAATCCATGATCTCTCCAGCCCAGAATCCATTAAATGAATGGCTGTTTGGGTCAGGCGCATAAGAACCGGCCATATCACCGGTTGTGACCAGGCCGTTTGCCAGCATCGCATAAAGCCTGGATAGGACGCGCCCAACCATCTGCGGATTTGCACCTGCCTTTTTGCAGAAGAGTGAACCCTTCAGCGCAAGAGCTGTCATGTGTGGCTCTTTATAATCAGCCACAGGAGCGACTCCTTCTTTGAAGGTACTCGGAATATTCGTTGCAGAGGGGTGAGCGGTGAGCCAAAGGTCAAGCCAGTTCAGAAACGCGATGCTTACGGTTGCGGCACTGGAAACAGCAGAATTATTCAATTTAGACGCGTTGCATCGCTGCCAGAAATCCGCCACCGCAGCAAAAGGACGATACTGAAATCCGCCCCAGAAGGTGTTTGGATCAGGGCCGTTCCAGGTAAAACTGTTTTTGACTGCGCTGCCCAACAAAGAGTCGTCATAATGATACACAGGAGCAAACGGACCTTTGATTTTCGTGCTTTTGGTATATGCGGTCTGCGCATCTATCAAAAATTGCAACATGTTTGCCGCTGCGGTGTAATCTTTCATGTAATGCCAGGGCAGAGGATTCTGGTATCCTGCATAATAAGGCCCTCGAACAATTGCTGCAGGAAGAACTGAAAGGTTCGGTCCTTTGTTGGTGTACTCAAATGGGATGGCTCCCTTGTAGACGGTTTTCTTTTGAGGAGACGTGATCAGTTGAAATTCACGAGTCATAGAATTTCTTGCATTCAACCATTTTGTTTTCATCTCTCCTGTTTCGAGAAGGGAAAAGAGGTCGAATGTCTCCATAAACCAGTGCAGGGAATCGCCAGCCGCTGCAAATTCATTTGGCCGCAATTTACGCCACGTTGGCCAGCACTCATAAGCTTCACCGTAAGCGATTAATTCCGATTCATGACCTTTCTCTTTCGAGTTGAATGCCGCGCCACCATTGACAATCCAGTGAGATCGCCATTGAGACCCTGCTGAAGGAAGCATGCCAAAAAAGAAATACTTGACAAGTGCATCCGCAAGAGAGCGGGCAAAGGTCAGGTAGTGGATCTCTTTTGTTGTCTGATATGCTCTGAGGTATCCCCGCAACATCATCACCTGACTCTCTGAGGTGCTTGCCCTGCACTGATAATACCCGCCACGACCAGATTCTTCATCCATGTTATTGCAGACAAGAGCTTCCGGAGTGATCATATAATCTCCTGTGCGTCCTGTCCAGTGTTGAACAAAGGTGTCAAGTTTACCAAGAGCTGTGGTCATAGTTTCTCCGATCAGATGATGTTTTCGAGGAGTCTATCGAGTTAATCTAATGATAATTTACGCATCAAAAAAAAGGTGGTTCAAGCTGCTGTGCGGCCGGGTAAATAAGATTGTTCATTGTGCGGAGCAATGTGTAACTTCCCGACAGTCAGTTTCAAGTAACACAATACGTTAAGGAAATGGTATGGCACAGAAAACCCTGAACGTCATGTTCATCGGCGATGTTGTCGGTACTCCGGGTCTGCAGATGGTGGCGCGGATGCTGAAAAGTTTTATCAGCAAGTATCATGTTGATTTTGTGATCTGTAACGGAGAAAATGCCCATCATGGCAAGGGGTTGAGTCTTGAGGC
>JBAXFV010000229.1:0-2318 GCA_037139755.1 Chlorobiaceae bacterium | reverse complement strand
GACCGCTGGTTGCATCCTCAATACGCTTGTGTGCACAACACATTTCATCAAGAATACCGAGCAGGGTGTTAAAAATTCCAACGCAGATAATTGTCGGCGCCCATAACCCGATAAAAATGGCAATCAGCTCATGATTTACCCCTGTACCGAAAAGAAAGAGGTAAATAGAAAGGAGTATTGAAACAGTTGCTCCAACGAAATAATAATGCGGCTTCATACCCTGAGTTTGATTAAGTGATCCATGCCCTCCCAAAATGTAAGAATAATAAGGCCAGGAAAAAATTCGCTCATCGTGCCATTGAGAATATGTACATTGAACGTTGACATCCATCAAGATGGAAAAAATAAACTACCCCGATCCAGAGCTATCGGGTATTGGCGGAGCAGAGCTTCGGAGAATCTACCCCACAGCGATTCAATTGAATGAAAGAAAAGGAAAGACAAAACTAACAGCTTTTGCTATGACTCCCCAAAAGAGGGTGCTTGCCATTGACTACGGCACAAAGCGCATTGGTCTGGCCCAGAGTGATCCCCTCTGGCTCTTTGCCCAGCCTGTAGGTACCTTTGACCGGGCCGGGCTTTCTGGAGCCCTTGCGGCAATGGTGAAGCAGGACGATATTGCGCTGCTCCTTGTTGGATATCCACTGAGTGACGGTGATGAGAGCAATGCCATGACCGGAGTGGTTGACCGATTTATTGAGGAGCTTCGTGCAGAGTTTCCGCAACTGAAGATTGAAACTGTTGATGAGCATCACTCGTCGAAGAGTGCAGGCCAGATTCTGATTGCCTCAGGACGATCAAGAAAAAAAAGACAGCAGAAAGGGCGACTCGACAGCGCAGCGGCGTGTGTGCTGCTCAGCGAATATCTTGAAAACCTGGGGAGTTGCCGGTAACGAATCGTTTTTCCTTTAGCTTTTGGGAGCGGCTTCTTTATCTTTACCATCATTGAGAGAACACATTCACCTGCAACACTTTTTTTATGAGTACTCCTGCAATGCTTGATGTTTTTAAATCTACCGGCGCCCTGCTTGATGGTCATTTCAGGCTGACGTCCGGCAGACACAGCAACGCCTATTTTCAGTGCGCCAAGGTACTGCAACATCCTGAACATCTGACGGCAGTTTGCAGCAAAATTGCGGAACATTTTGCTGGTAGCGGCGTAGAGACCGTCATCTCTCCGGCTATTGGAGGTATCGTGGTCGGAACGGAGGTGGGCCGCCAGCTCGGAGTCAAAACCATTTTTGCTGAACGCAAAGATGGAGTGATGAGCATTCGCAGGGGCTTCACCCTGGAACCTGATGAGCGGGTTCTTGTGATTGAGGATGTGATAACCACCGGCGGCTCGGTTGCCGAGGTGATTGCGCTCATCAAGAGTGCCGGAGCATCGCTGGTCGGAGTCGGCTCGGTTGTAGACCGCAGCAAAGGCAGGGTGAAACTCGCCGACAACCATTTTTCGGTGCTTTCGATGGAGGTGATCAGCTATACTCCGGAAGAGTGTCCGCTCTGCAAGGAGGGGTTGCCAATCGATGCCCCCGGAAGCCGGGCAAACAAACAAAACTGAACGGCATGACGGTGGATTCACCTATCAGCAGCATCTCCTTTATCGGCCTTGGGTTAATCGGCATGTCCCTTTTGCAGGCTATAAAACGCTCACCCATTGCCCGAGAGAGTTCAATTCTCTTTCAGGGGTTTGATCCGAACTTTAGCGAGAGTGACCGGCAATGCGTCGAAGAACTCGGGCTTGACCGGTTTATTGAAGATAAAAACACTCTTTACAGCGCAGAGCTGATTATCCTCGCCGCCCCGGTTGAGGTCAATATCGCTCTTCTGGATGAGATAAAGCAGTTCGCGTCTCCCTCAACGCTGGTGAGCGATGTCTCAAGCACCAAATCACTTATTGCCCAAAAAGCCCGTGAACTTGGCCTCCCTTTTATCGGCATGCACCCCATGGCAGGCAAGGAGCAGAACGGTTATCGTGAAAGCAATGAGGAGCTGCTGCGTGGCCGGCGAGTTATTCTCTGTGACGACAAGGGTCTGCTTGAAAGCAATAAAGGCATCTTTCTCGTCAAGCTGCTCGAATCGGCAGGATGCACAACACTATCGATGACACCGGAGGAGCATGACCGTGTTATCGCCCGAATAAGCCATCTTCCCCAACTGCTGTCAACGTTGCTGGTGGGCTACTGCGGAGATTCAATCACTACATCCGGCCCTGGGTTCGCAACCTTTGCAAGGCTTGCCGGCAGTTCCTGGGAGATCTGGAGGGATATTATCGCCACCAACAGCGATAACATTGCAGAAGAACTTGACTGTTTTTC
>JBAXFV010000228.1:0-2321 GCA_037139755.1 Chlorobiaceae bacterium | reverse complement strand
TTCTTGTTGAATTGTTCGAACGGCGATTTAGTGGAACAATAACGCACGCATTGGAAAAGAGCGCAAAAGCTGGCCCGGCACTGGGTGCGGCCTTCGGTTGCATTCCCCAGTGCGGATTTTCGGTGGTGGCCAGCGCGCTCTATGCTCGCCGACTGATTACCAAAGGTACCTTGCTGGCCGTGTTTCTGGCAACTTCGGACGAAGCCATTCCGGTGATTCTTGCGCAACCAGGCAAGGGTAAGTTTGTTGTGACTGTTCTGGTTACCAAGCTTATCATTGGACTGGTAGCCGGATATGCGATTGATCTGGCTGTTGGGCGTTTGTCACGGAAAAAAGAGGTTCATATTCACCAACACCCTGTCGAAGCACCCCATGACGCTGGTTGTTGTAATCATGATCTTTCAGGGAGAATTGGCAAGTGGCAGTGGCTCACGCATCCACTTATCCACACGGCAAAGATATTCCTCTTTATCATGGCGGTAACCTTTGCCATCAATGTGCTGATTGCTTATGTCGGTGAAGAGAATCTCGGGCGTGTTCTGCTCAAACAGCATCTGTTGCAGCCATTCCTCGCAGCATTGATTGGCCTTATCCCCAACTGCGCCGCTTCAGTTGCGATCGCTGAATTGTTTCTGAAAGGCGGGCTGAGTTATGGCTCTGCAATTGCCGGGTTATGCAGCAGTGCGGGACTTGGCGGCCTGGTGCTGCTCAGGGAGAACCACGACCTTCGCGACACCATCCGAATTTTGCTTCTGCTCGTTGCCATCAGCACGGTTGCCGGAATAGCCATTCAGCTTCTGTATGGATAATTGCCTCGATAGTGCTCAGTGATCCTTGCTTCGCTTTAAAATGGTACATTTTTATTTTAATAATGAATAAAAGTGGTAGATTTGTTGCAAGAAACGAGATATCCCCATACAAAGCAAAAAAGATTAACATGTTCAGCCGACGTGCAATAGAGGAGATAAAGGCATGGTACAACCAGATCAAACGCAAGCCGCTGGTGATACGAGGTGCGCGACAGGTTGGCAAAACAACTGCGGTTCGGCTTGCGGCAAGTCAGCTCTCGGTTGAAATTATAGAGATCAATCTGGAACGCCATCAAGAGCTTGAGCCGTTATTCAAAAGTTATAAGTTGGATGATTTACTCTTTAACGTGTCGCTCATCAGCGGCAAAACCATCAGTCGGGAGAGCAAAGGTATCCTGTTTCTGGATGAGGCCCAGGCAACTCCCGCAGCCTATTCGTGCTTGCGATACTTTTGGGAGGAGATGCCGGACCTTGCCGTTATTTTAACCGGATCATTACTCGATCAGGTGCTGCATGATGACAGGTTTTCGACTCCGGTCGGGCGTGTTGAGTACCTCTTTATGGCTCCATTAACGTTCGATGAATTTCTTGCTGCCACCAATGCCTCAAAGGCGCTCAACACCATCGAGATGCTCATGCCTGGCAACATCCATCTTCTTCCCGACAGCGTGCATGATGAGCTGATGGCTCAGGTTCGGCGCTACACCCTGACCGGAGGAATGCCCTCTTGTGTGCAGACCGCCATTGACACGAATTTCAACCATGCTGAAATAGTTAAATATCAAACTGAGCTTCTTCAAGCATATAAAGATGATTTTTCAAAGTATGCAGGTTCACAATCGGCATTGAAACTTAACGCTTTTTTCAATGGCATTATCAGCCAGATCGGGTTGCAGTTTTCTCATAAACAGGCCAATGAAATTGCGCTGAACAGCAGTGGCAATAACCGCCAGTTAAACGATGCTCTTGAGCGATTTATCGAAGCCCGGCTCTTCTATCGCGTCCTTCACTCGGGCGCCGAGAGTATTCCTCTTGGTGGCGATATAAAAATAAGGATCAGCAAATTTTTATTTGTGGATATCGGGTTACTGCTGGCAGCACAGGGCATTCCTGCACAAACAATCATGAGTTCACCCCTGGAACTTGCCAATCGCGGGATTATCGCGGAGCAGTTCGTGGGGCAACAACTGCTTGCCGCAAAACCTGGATACGTCAATCCGACACTCTATTACTGGCAGCCCCCAAAATCAGAAGGGCAGGCCGAGATCGATTTTCTGTACGAAAGTGGCAATATGGTCTACCCGGTTGAGGTGAAATCCGGCACTGGCGGCACCATAAAATCGCTGCACTCGTACTTGGTGAAAAAGCAGGCAGAGCAAGCCATAAGAATCAGTTCCGCAAAACCATCACTTCAGGAACATGTCGCAAAGGTGAATAAAACGGCAAAACCGTTCAGGCTGATCAATCTGCCGTTTTACCTGGTCAACCAGATTGATCGAATGGTTGGCGATG
>JBAXFV010000227.1:0-2343 GCA_037139755.1 Chlorobiaceae bacterium | reverse complement strand
CTTCGGTATAGGGTCCGAACCAGGTGGAGCCATCTTTTCTTCGTTGACGGGAAAAGATTATTCGCGGGAATGGTTCATTGGTGATGACCAGGTAAGGATACGTCTTGTCATCCTTCAGGTTAATATTGTAGCGTGGCTTCAGCTCCTTGATGAGATTGTTTTCAAGAATAAGCGCCTCTACTTCCGACGAAGTGATAATGACCTCAAAATCGTCAATGTGCGTGACAAGAACCAGGGTTTTGCCGAAGAGCTGCTGTGAATTTCTGAAATAGGAACGAACCCTGTTGCGAAGATTTTTTGCCTTGCCGACATAGATTACCCGTCCACCGGCATTTTTGAACTGGTAAACACCTGGGGAGGTGGGCAGCGTGGCAAGTTTTTCATCGAGCTTGTCCGGAGTACGCATCGGTTATCCTGTTTTATTGCTCACTTTCAGAAAAAGGAAAAGCCGCACCAAAGATGCGGCTTTTCTCTGAAAAAAAGAACAATTCGTGCTCTCTTGATACTTACTCGAGAACATCGTACTCGCCCTTGAGCGCAAACACCCCGAACGTAATCAGACTGAACGCGATGATAGGCATAAGGACAACGATCACGATTGACCAGAAAATCCAGTTTTCTTCACTGGGCTTTGCTGCGATTTCTTTCATGGCTTGCATGATCACAAGCGGGATGATTCCTATTCCCATGAGTGACCACACAATCCCGAAAAGCTTTTTAATTGCTGACATAATAAATGAAATTAAAAGGTTCTTGGTTACTCAACGTCCATGTTGTTGGTTTTGTTGGAGATGTACAGCATGCCGATAACGAAGCTTACACTGGCAATCAGTATCGGGTACATAAGGCCGGCAAGCGGATCTGCTGGTGGAAGACCAGGTGCAGGACGGGTTGCTTCAACAAGACGGGTTGAGATAAGCGGAACCAGACCGCCGAAGACGCCGTTGCCGATATGGTAAGGCAAAGACATCGAGGTGTAGCGGATACGGGTCGGGAAAATCTCAACCAGGAACGCAGCAATCGGACCGTAGACCATAGTAACAAAAATAACCTGAATCAAGACATAACCAATCATCTTGTAGTAGAGCTCCTGAGGCAGGGTAACTTCCTTTTTGGTTTCAGGTTTCAGTTTGTCTTTAGCCGCAAGCTCAGCTTTTTTTGCTTCATCAAGCGGGATGGTCAATTTTTTCGTCTCTTTGTAGGTTGTGCCATCGGCGAAGGTCTTCTTCGTCACAGTTGTGGTGACCGTATCAGTGCCTTTTACCGCCTCTTTGGTTTCAACCGTTGTTTTCTCTACAACCTCAATTTTGTTTTTCAGGTTGGCTGAATCGTACATCATCTGGTAAATAGGCTTGTAGGAAACAACTGCAATAAGCATACCAGCCATCATGATGTACTTGCGTCCGATTTTGTCGGAGAGTGCACCGAAGACAATAAAGAAGGGAGTACCGATAAGCAACGCAATAGAGATAATCATGTTACTCTGCACAAACTCAACGTTGCAGGCATTCTGCAGGAAGGAGAGTGCATAGAACTGACCGGTATACCAGACAACACCCTGACCGGCGGTTGCGCCAAGAAGGGCGATCAGCACCATTTTCAGATTATCCTTCTGCTTGAAGCTTTCAGCCAGAGGGTTCGTGGAGGTTTTTCCCTCTTTTTTCATCTTCACAAACATCGGTGATTCCGACATCTTCATGCGGATAAAGACCGAAACTCCGACAAGAAGTGACGAAAGGATGAAGGGAATGCGCCATCCCCAGTCAGAGAAGGTTTCAACACCAAGTGTCTGACGGACGATGAGAATAACACCGAGCGCAAGAAAGAGGCCAAGGGTTGCCGTTGTCTGGATAAAGCTGGTCCAGAAGCCTCGCTGTCCGGCCGGAGAGTGTTCGGCGACATAAGTGGCGGCTCCGCCGTACTCACCTCCAAGAGCAAGACCCTGCAGCAGCCGGAGGGCAAAGACTATGGCCGGTGCAAAGAATCCGATAGTTTTA
This sequence comes from Chlorobiaceae bacterium, assembly GCA_037139755.1. Taxonomy (GTDB): domain Bacteria; phylum Bacteroidota; class Chlorobiia; order Chlorobiales; family Chlorobiaceae; genus Chlorobium. The sequence goes on along the minus strand of JBAXFV010000227.1, from coordinate 346 downwards.
TAGCCGGGAACAAGACCGATAGCAAAGGTGGAACCACCCATGATCACCAGAGTGACAAGGAAGGTGTACTTCCTTCCGATAAGATCGCCCAGGCGGCCAAAGAAGAGTGCGCCGAACGGCCTGATAACAAAGCCGGCGGCAAAGGTTGCCAGTGTAGCAAGCAGTGCTGCAGTGGGGTTGTCTTTTGGAAAAAACTGCTCGGAAATGATTTTCGCAAGAGTACCGAAAATATAAAAATCATACCACTCGATGAGCGTTCCTACCGAAGAAGCGGCGATAACCCGCCTGGTGCTGGATACCTCTTCGGTTTGGGAAACGTTTGTGACATTTTGTGCCATAAAAGTTT
>JBAXFV010000226.1:0-2380 GCA_037139755.1 Chlorobiaceae bacterium | reverse complement strand
TACTCCTCAGTTGCTTGCAATATGGCGAGGGTCCGGCATTGCGCAGACCAGCCCCACGGCTTCAAGGTTTCCCTGTGAACACCATCTTGCAAATTTGAACGTTAAAGGTAAGCTATTCGGGCCAATTTTCCAACCATGCGGAATAATCCCGGGAAGGAGGTTTTTTTTGAAGCCTGATACTCGATTATTATGATTTTAACAGCCACATTTGAAATGGTCAAGAATATGTTCCGCAATAAGAGTAACAGGGATATCTTTCATACATCTAAAGTGACCTTTCGGGCAATGATCCCTCCCAATATGCGAACAGGGTCTGCAGGGAAGTCCTTCGACCTGAAACAGATCGTACGGCACGTGATAGGGAAGAAATCCAAATGCTGAGGATGAAGAACCGAAGAGCACAAAAAGCTTTTTACCGAACGCAGAGGCTATATGCATCAGTCCGGTATCGTTACACAGCACGGCATCACAACGCTCAAGGATCGCTGCGGTTTGCATGATCGAGCAGTTTCCGGCAAGGTTGAGCACCATTGGTTTGAACAGATCAGGCAATGCGTCCATGATTTCTGCTGCTTGGGGTGCATCCTCTTTTCCTCCCAGAAGAAGAATCTGTAGCGGCTCTTCTCCGAGCAGAAGGGTGATCAGTGCGGCAAATCTGCCGGGAGGAAAACGCTTTGTAAAATGTTTTGCTCCAAAACAGAGTGCAAGATTTTTTTTGCCTTCATCAACTAATGTACAGGCAAAGACTCTTTCGCTTGAGGATGGGTAGAGTTCGCACCCAAGAGAATCACCAGAGAACGCAAACTTTTTCATAGCATCACGATAGCGGTCAACCACACTGCGATAGGACCCGTAGAAATTTAGTTTGCCTTGCACAAGCAGCCATTTTTTCCAGTTGGCTTTTCGGTAGTATACAAGATGCCGGTTATCCAGCGAACGGACAATGGCGTGCGAACGGCGATTATTCTGCAAGTCAACCACAAGATCATAACTGTCGGTAGGGGGAACTTCCAGGGTATATATCGATGAGATGCGGGGATTAGCAGCAAGGAGAGAGGTAAATTGCGCCTTGGTGCAATAGTCGATCCTGGCTTCCGGCCAGGCACTCTGCAGACTCCTGAGCAACGGGGTAGTAAGGACTATATCTCCTATGGAACTAAGTCTTATGACCAGTATTTTTTTGATGGGCAGCATTGATAGTTACGACCAAAACTCCCACCAGGCTTTGTAACCGGCTGGTTTTTTATCTGCCATGAGAGGCTGAAGCCTGGCAACCTGCTCCTTAATCGACCGTTGCAACTCCTCCTTGTCAGGCAGCTCACCCTTCCGTTCTGCAATCATCTCACTGGCAATTCTATACGCTTTCAACGCCTCTTCCCTTTGTCCTGTGCCGTCGAGAGCTTGTGCGCGATTGAGCACAGCGGCAATCCACTGTTTACCCTCATCCTGGTGCAGTTCACCCCTGCGGTTAAAGTAGCGAAGCCCGATCTCAGCAGAATGAAGAGCTTCCGCATAACGACCAAGCTTGACATAAGCGCCCGAGAGGCCTGTATGGCATAAAGCATCAAACCCGTCATAGTCAAACGCCTCCTCTTGAGGAATGCTCCTCGAAACCTCCAATGCCCGTCTGTAGCTTTCTGACGCCTCTTCATAGAGTGCGTCACGAAGTTGTTGCTCTCCCTGACTGAGTGCGAGGTAGGAGTGACCAACCTGTATCAATGGCTTCATTTGTTTCCTTTTTAAAAAATGGATAAGATCACCTTATCGGCCAGGATTCAACAGCGCATCAAGCGCTTCAGGAATTTGAGGGCGTCCGCGCTGGTTCAGGGCGGTTCCAATAATTTTTGCCTTAAGAACAGGTTTGTTATCGGGCAAACGGAATATATCCTGATAAAACGCAAATTTCAGCGCTGATTCTCGATGGATGGTAAGGGCAACCACAAAGGTGTCGCCGGAAACAAGTGGATATTTATAGTCAAGCTCGGCACGCACGACCACAAGGTTGACTCCCTGCCGGGTATATTCGCTGAAATCAATACCGACCTGCTTTAGATAGAGATGCCGGACATGTTCGAGGTAGTTCTGGTAAACACTGTTATTGACAATACCCTGCATATCGCACTCATAATCGCGAACACTCATCTCAGCGGTAAAGTGATATGCGTGCAGGAACATTAGGGCAGGCGATTACATTGTTTTGTTACAGTGTGCGACAGGGATATCCTTCAAATTCTGGATGGATTCAAAATAACACAGTGGAGGGTGAAAAACAATGCAGGAGTTGTGGATTTTAGCTGGCTTATAAGACTTGTTAAGTCCAGAGTTTTTTACAGAATCAAAGTGGTGAAAGTGGTGGTAAATAATGCAGAAACACAAAAGC
>JBAXFV010000225.1:0-2382 GCA_037139755.1 Chlorobiaceae bacterium | reverse complement strand
CAAATCGAAACACCTGCCAGAAGGGAAAATTCCAGGGCATGATACCCAGCACAAGGCCGATAGGTTCAAAGGTAACCAGTCCTCGAACACCACCATCAAGCTGACTCTCTTCCTGCATTAAAAACTCTTCGGCATGATCTGCATAATAATCGCAGACCCATGCTGACTTGACCACTTCAGCGACAGCCTGCGCAAGTGGCTTGCCCATTTCAAGCGTTATCAGCGCTGCATGACGCTCTTTCTGTTGACGCATAAGTTCAGCCAGAGCTCTCATCAGCACACTTCGATCCTCCAATGAGACCTTTTTCCATGACAGAGCATCGCGACGTGAGGCCTGCAGAATCCCTTCGATCTTAAGAGGTGTCATGGCCTGATACTCGGCAATTGGCTCTTCTGTCGCAGGATTAATCGTAATAATCATTGGTTATAACTGATTAATGATGAAATAAAATTAATCGATGCTTTGATAGACTGCAAGATAACTCTCATAACGGTTTGGATCAATACGTCCAGCCGCCACCGCTTTCACAATACCACACTCAGGCTCTACCGTATGGGAGCATGAAGAGTAGGCGCACTCCTGCATACAGGAAAGAAACTCCCTGAAATAAAAACGCAGATTGTCGCGGGTAATCCCTGAAAGATTAAACTCCCTGATCCCCGGTGTATCGATGATATATCCACCCTTTGGCAGAGCAAGCATAACAGCATTTGTGGTCGTATGGAGCCCTTTTCCGGTCTTCATATTGGTCTCGCCGGTACGAAGCCGATCTTCTTGACCAGAGAGCTGATTGATCAACGTTGACTTCCCGACACCAGAATGGCCGCTGAACGCTGAAAGTTTGCCTGCCAGCGTCTTTTTCAGGAGACCCATACCACGATTCTCTTCAGCGCTGGTATAGACAACCCTGTAACCAAGCGCCTTATAGGGCTTCATCAACTGACGAGTCTCCTTCGAATCCTCGAGATCCATCTTGTTCACCACAATCACAATCTCCATCTCTTCGGATTCCGCAAAGACGAGGTAACGGTCTATCAATCGGGTACTGAGAGGAGGATCAAAGGCTGAAACGACAACCACCAACTGATCAATATTGGCTGCTATCACCTGTACCTTCTCCTTGCTCCTGTTCCGGCGAACATCCCTTTTTCTGGTCAGCGCACTGTGGCGAGGCAGCACGAGGGTAATTGCCGCTTCGTATAACGCGGTTCCCGTTTCAATCATTTTCAGCTCAACGCGGTCACCAACTGCAACAAGCGTCGAGTCTCCATTTCCGGTTTTCGTTCCCGGGAAGGTACGGCACCGATACTCTGTTCCGTCATCGGATATAACGATATAAGAGGCGCCGGATACCTCCATGACCATCCCTCCAGGCACTCCTTCTTGATCTCTGTTCATAGACTGTTGCAACACTCAATACTTCGTTTGTATTCGAAATTCACACAAGACTATCCTATATCAGCCAGAGAGAAACGGTCATGGTAGTGACGCAGATAACACTCCCGTATCATGGCATGTTCCGCTGCCCGCAACTGCCCGTCCCGTTCAACAAGAGCAAACGCGGCAGACCTGGCCGACTGCATGATAGTATAATCCGTGTTCAGATCGGCAATTCTCAACCCGCTCAAGGTGCCGGACTGCTCTTTTCCGAGAATATTGCCCGCCCCCCTTATTTTCGCATCAATTTCCGAGATAACAAAGCCATCATTGGTTGACTCCATAGCCGCAAGCCGTTCACGGGCATCCGCACTCATTTTTGCATAGAGCAGAAAGCATGAGGATGGGTGCTCTCCACGGCCAACCCGTCCCCTGAGCTGATGCAACTGGGCAAGCCCAAACCGCTCCGCATGTTCAATAACCATCACCGTGGCATTGGGAACATCCACCCCGACCTCAATCACTGTCGTTCCAACAAGCAGATCAATCTCCCCTCCCCTGAACTGCTCCATCACCCTCTCTTTCTCATCCGGGCTCATCTGCCCGTGAATTAATCCCAGGCGGAGATCAGGAAACACGGCGGCAGAGAGTTCGTGATAACTTTCAACCGCAGCTTTCAGATCCATCTTTTCAGACTCCTCAACAAGCGGATAGACAATATACCCCTGTCTTCCTTCCGCGATCTGTGAGCGGAGAAGATCATAGACCTTCCGCTTCTCCTGTTCCGACCTCAGGATGGTCTTGATCGGCCTTCTTCCCACAGGCTTGTCGCGAATAACCGAGACATCGAGATCACCAAACACACCCATGGCAAGGGTTCTCGGGATCGGTGTGGCTGTCATCAGCAGCACATGAGGATTGACCGACTTTTCCTGGAGCGCCTTGCGCTGCAGCACCCCGAAGCGATGCTGTTCATCAATGATCACCAGTCCAAGATTGGCATA
>JBAXFV010000224.1:0-2384 GCA_037139755.1 Chlorobiaceae bacterium | reverse complement strand
GCAGAAAAAATTCTGTCGGAAATCCGCAAAACCCGCTGATGAAAACCGTTCTTGTGACCCGCCCGAAAGATCAGGCAGCATCATTTGTGAAAAAACTGGAAGAGTATGGTCTGATCTCGATTGTTTTTCCGACAATCGAGATCAGACCGGTTTCCGGCTGGAAGGTGCCCGACCTTAGCCTTTTTGACGGTGTTTTTTTTACAAGCCCCAACAGCGTCAGCTTTTTCATGGAGAGGCTGCTGAAAGAGAGCCCTGATGAACTGAAAAACCTTAAAAAAATGAAGGTTTGGGCCGTTGGAAAAACAACCTCCTCTGATCTTGCGGCACACGGCGTAACAACCGAACCAATACCCAAAATTGCTGATGCCGTCACCCTCATGGAGGAGATCGACGCCGACACCATAAGTGGTCGTAGCTTCCTTTTTCTGAGAGGAAGCCTTTCATTGGGAACCATTCCTGAGGTGATCAACAAACGGGGTGGAAAATGTAATGAATTGACCGTTTACGAAAACCTGCCGCCATCGCTTGAAGATACCGTAAAAATTAAAGCACTGCTTGAAAGTGGCGGACTCTCCTGCCTCTCATTTACCAGTCCTTCGACGGCTGTCAATTTTTTTGAAGCCATGGGAACAACCTCGATTCCTGAAGGAGTAAAAGTTGCCGCTATCGGAACAACGACAGCTGCCGCCCTGAAAAAACTTGGTCTTCAGGTTGACATCATCCCCGAATCATTCGATGCTCCAGGCTTCGCAAAAGCAATAGCGGAAGCGATGATCAATTGATAATTATTTATTGTCAATTGATGCAAGCAGCGCTGTGCCAATTGCCTTGTTTGCACTGATCAGTCCTTGACCTGATATTGTCGTCACTCCCCTGTAGTCGAAACAACAACCACCAGCTTCAGTCACTATAGGTATGAGAGCGGCACAATCCCACGGACTCATGATTTTATCAATTGAGACTTCGGCTCGGCCTGAGGCAACCAGCATGTGGCCATAACAGTCACCCCAGCCACGGACAAGGCACGCTTCATGGCGCAGCGAATCCACAGGATGACGAGAGGCTGAATCAAGCAGGTACTCCTTTTCAGTATAGAGCACTGTTGCATCTGCAATGTTTGCAACGGAAGAAACAGTTATCGGCGAACTGTTGAGAAAAGCTCCACATCCCTTTTCTGCATAATAGAGATCACCGAGTGCCGGAAAATTGACAACTCCAAGCCGCAAAATCCCGTCAACCTCAAGCGCAATCATAACGCCATACAGCGGAACACCATGAATAAAAGCCTTGGTTCCATCAATGGGATCGATAATCCATCGGCGGCCATTCATGGAGGGGCGCTCTTCAAATTCTTCGCCAAGCACTCCATCTGCCGGATTATGTAACGTGATGGCACTGCGGATAAGCTCTTCAGCTTTCCTGTCCGCTTCGGTAACCGGAGTAGCATCTCGTTTGGTGAAGATTTGCAGGGATTTACGGGAAAAATAGGTAAGGGTTAACTGGCCAGCCTGTTCGGCCATTTCAACGGCAAGCTGAAGATCAGGATTCATCAATATTTTACTTTCTTTTGACGTTATAAAGGAACTAAATATAACATAATTCAGAACAGAATACCGACAACCGCGGTTATTCCCTTTTTTTTTCCAATATTCAGCAAAACAAAAAGCGAAACAGGGAAAAAAGCCTCAGAGATTAAGCATAAAAGTAGCATAGACCGCATTCCTGCATAACCGGGACAGCACAATGGCTCACTAAAAAAGCTGTTCAGACAAGACTCTTTCGCCCGGCAAGTTAGTTAATCACTATCGCAAAAAAACAATGAAACGCTTGATTGCGGAACGCGACAAAGCTCGCCTCGGAGGCGGACAAAAGCGCATAGATTCTCAACATAAAAAAGGCAAATTTACGGCTCGCGAACGCCTCAATTTGCTGCTTGACGAAGGCAGTTTTGAAGAGTATGACATGTTTGTCACACATCGGACAACTGATTTCGGCCTTGACAAGCAAAACTTTCTTTCCGATGGAGTCATTACCGGTCACGGAACCATTGACGGTCGTCTTGTCTATCTTTTCTCCCAGGATTTTACCGTTCTTGGCGGTTCACTTTCAGAAACCAACGCCCTGAAAATCTGCAAGGTGATGGACCAGGCGATGAAAGTCGGTGCCCCCTTCATCGGCATCAACGACAGCGGCGGCGCAAGAATCCAGGAAGGCGTTCGCAGTCTTTCCGGCTATGCAAGTATTTTCCAGAGAAACGTTATGGCATCAGGGGTCATTCCCCAGATATCGGCCATTTTCGGTCCCTGTGCGGGCGGTGCGGTCTACTCCCCTGCGCTTACTGATTTTGTGGTCATGGTCGAAAAAACCAGTCACATGTTTGTCAC
>JBAXFV010000223.1:0-2395 GCA_037139755.1 Chlorobiaceae bacterium | reverse complement strand
AACAAAAAAAAGGAAAATACCATGAGTGTACTTGTAGGCCGCAAGGCGCCGGATTTTGATGTTGCTGCCGTTGTTAACGGCTCGCAGTTTGTTGATTCATGCAAACTTTCTGATTTCAGCGGAAAGTATGTGGTGCTGTTTTTTTATCCCCTTGACTTCACCTTTGTCTGCCCGACAGAGCTTCATGCGTTTCAGGAAAAGCTTGAGGAGTTCCGCAGCAGAAATGTTGAGTTGATTGGCTGTTCGGTTGATTCAAAGTTTTCTCATTACGCCTGGCTTAATACTCCGAAAAACCAGGGGGGCATTGAAGGTGTCACCTATACCCTGCTATCGGATCTCAACAAGACTGTTTCTACCGATTATGATGTATTGATTGAGGGTGCGGGAATTGCGCTGAGAGGGTTGTTCCTTATCGATAAAGAGGGTGTTGTACAGCACCAGGTGGTCAACAATTTACCGCTTGGACGTAATGTGGATGAGGCGCTCCGTCTGGTTGATGCTCTTCAGTTTACCGAGGAGTGTGGAGAGGTCTGCCCGGCCAACTGGCACAAAGGCGATAAATCAATGAGGCCTGATGAAGAGGGGCTGAAAGAATTTTTCAAAGAGACCTGATCTGCCAACAGATAGTTCCTCTGAATCTCAGAAAAAGCGGATCAAGAAGCCGCCCCCCCATCTTAATTTGCCGGTGAGAAGGGGGGCAGCTCAGTCAGTCCTCAATACGCTTTGGCAAACACAACTTTGCGTGAACCAGGGTTACCTGAATAGATACAGGTGCCAGGCTCATCCATCCGGTACTGTGCAATATAATCAGCCTCTTCAGGGATAACCCTTATTGTGGCTTTTGTCTCTTCCTTGATTTTCGCTTCGGTTTCTGCTGTGCCATCCCAGTGAGCGATCACAAATCCCTTTTCAACAACTTTCTTGAACTCTTCATAACTTTGTACTTCATACGTGTTGTCATTGCGGAACTGCAACGCCTTGTCGAACATGCTCTGCTGAATGGTGTTCAGAATTTCGCTGATATGCAGTGTCATGGTATCGTCAAGCGCAACTTCGGTTTTTTCAAGCGTATCCCTGCGTGCGGCTATGCAGATATTTTTCTCAATATCTCTTGGCCCAAGCTCAATACGGATCGGAATGCCCTGCAGTTCATATTCGGCAAACTTCCATCCGGGAGAGTTCTGTTCGCTGCTGTCAACAAAGGCTGTAATACCGCTTTTGTTCAGCGTATCAGCAAGGAGATTGGAGCGTTCAATAACGGCGGCTTTGTCGCCCTTGAGAATCGGAATGATAACCACCTGACGAGTGGCAAGTTTCGGAGGCAGCACCAGACCGCGATCGTCCGAATGGGCCATGATGAGGGCGCCGATCAGCCTTGTCGAAACACCCCAGCTTGTGGCCCAGACGTAATCAAGAGTACTCTCCTTTGTCTGGAACTGGCAGTCGAATGCTTTGGCGAAATTCTGACCAAGGTTATGCGAGGTGCCAGCCTGAAGCGCTTTGGTATCCTGCATCATCGCCTCAATACAGTAGGTCTCCACTGCTCCGGCAAACTTTTCACTGTCGCTCTTCTTGCCCATAATGACCGGCATTGCCATATACTCTTCGGCAAAGGTCTTGTAGACATTAATCATGCGAAGCACCTCCTCCTGCGATTCTTCAGGGGTGGCATGGGCCGTATGGCCCTCCTGCCAGAGAAATTCCGTGGTTCTCAGAAAGAGGCGGGTTCTCATCTCCCAGCGTACAACATTGGCCCACTGGTTGATCAGAAGGGGCAAGTCACGATAGGACTGAATCCACTTCTTGTAGGATGACCAGATGATGGTCTCCGACGTCGGGCGGACATAGAGCTTCTCGGTCAGCTCCTGTCCTCCGCCGTGGGTGACCACGGCGCATTCCGGTGCAAATCCCTCAATATGTTCAGCCTCTTTTGCGATAAAACTTTCAGGAATAAACAGAGGGAAGTATGCGTTGACATGGCCGGTTTCCTTGAACATGCGGTCGAGGGCGGCCTGCATTTTTTCCCATATTGCATAGCCATTCGGACGTATGACCATGCAGCCTTTGACATCAGCATAATCGGCAAGCTTTGCCGATCGCACAAGGTCAATGTACCATTGAGAATAATCCTCGCTTCGTGAAGTTATTTTGTCTGCCACGTTACCTGTAAGTTTGATGGTGTTGAGAGAAGAACAATAATTTATAACGGGTTACGGATTATCTGCCGGAGACGGATCACAAAAAAGCAGAAAAACCTTTCACTGAACATACAAAAAAGTCGGTTCATGGATGCAATAAAAGCCGTGATCGCTTTGCTATTCAAACTTCTTCATCTTCTCTATAAGGCTTTTCAAATGCTCTTTCTGCTGGCTTCCCAGAGGTTTCTGAGTGTCTG
>JBAXFV010000222.1:0-2401 GCA_037139755.1 Chlorobiaceae bacterium | reverse complement strand
AGAGTAGACCCTTGTAACTTGATGCAGGTAATGCTGACGCAAGAAAAGATGAAGCTGGCTCTGTGTTTTTCGATTTTTCCACTCTTCCCGCTTCTCCTGCACAGCCTGACTGTTTAACCCTATGCTATGACCAATGTAATTAAAAGTAATGGCTGCCCTGAGCGTTCTCAGGAGGTGCTTTCATCCGAAAAGATTTACATAAAGGGATCCCTTTATCCGATTGAAGTGGGCATGAGAAGCCTGAAACTGAGCAGAACATACCTCTGCAACGGGCAGGAGTTTGCTTCGCTCCCGCTTTACGATACCAGCGGCCCCTACTCTGACTACTCTCTAAAGATTAATCCTGAAATGGGACTGCCTCCAATTCGAAACTCCTGGAATTTTCCCCGCAAGGTGCAGATGGGTTCTGCTGTCACGCAGATGTACTTCGCCCGCAAGGGAATCATTACTCCGGAGATGGAGTATGTTGCTCTCCGCGAAAACCAGCAACTTGAGGGTTGGATTACCTCTTTTTCCCGAGGCAAGGCCAGGGTTGAACCAATAACACCGGAATTTGTCAGGAAAGAGATTGCAGAGGGACGTGCCATCATTCCTGCCAACATCAACCATCCTGAGCTGGAACCGATGATTATCGGACGCAACTTCCGTGTCAAGATAAACTCCAATATCGGCAACTCGGCACTTGGCTCTTCCATTGATGAAGAGGTTGAAAAGGCTGTCTGGTCATGCCGCTGGGGTGCTGATACGGTCATGGATCTCAGCACCGGCACCAATATTCATCAGACCCGTCAGTGGATTCTGAGAAATTCGCCGGTACCTATCGGGACGGTGCCTATGTATCAGTCACTGGAAAAAGCAGGTGGCAAGGCTGAAGATCTGACCTGGGAACTCTATCGCGAGACGCTGATTGAGCAGGCTGAGCAGGGTGTTGACTATTTTACCATCCATGCCGGCATTCTGCAGGAACATCTTCCCTATGCTGAAAAGCGTCTGACCGGCATTGTTTCAAGAGGTGGCTCCATTATGGCCAAATGGTGCAAATTCCACAAGACAGAGAATTTTCTCTACTCCCATTTTGAAGAGATCTGTGAAATCCTGCAGGCTTACGATATTGCCGTTTCACTTGGTGATGCCCTGCGGCCCGGCTCAATACTTGATGCCAACGATGAGGCTCAATTCGGTGAGCTCAAGGTACTCGGCGAGCTGACCAAAGTGGCCTGGAGATACGATGTGCAGGTGATGATTGAGGGGCCGGGCCATGTTCCGCTTCACCTGATAGAGGAGAATATGCAGAAGCAGCTTGAGTATTGCCATGAAGCTCCGTTTTACACCCTTGGGCCACTGATTACCGATATTGCGGCTGGCTATGACCACATTAATTCAGCAATCGGAGGCGCAATTATTGCAAGCTATGGCTGTTCGATGCTCTGCTATGTGACCCCGAAAGAGCATCTCGGACTGCCCGACAAAAATGATGTCCGTGAAGGAGTTATTGCCCACAAGGTTGCCGCCCATGGCGCGGATCTGGCCAAAGGAAGCCCGGTAGCCTGGCTGCGCGACGAGCTGATGAGCCGCGCACGCTATGCGTTTGCCTGGGAAGACCAGTTTAATCTCTCTCTTGACCCCGAAAAAACACGTGCTGTCCATTCACAAAGCATGGCACAAAGCGGCCACACCGGCAAGAATCCCGATTTCTGCACCATGTGCGGGCCTGATTTCTGTTCAATGAAAAAGTCGAAGGAAGCGGCGTCGGTCAATTGACAATAGATCATTGAGAGTGGACAAGGTTGTTGCCCACTCTCAATTGATCGAATGAGGAGGATTTAAAGCGATGCGGCTTTGACTATTGCTGCAAAATCGGCTGCGTTAAGACTGGCTCCGCCAATCAGGCCACCGTCAATGTTCGGCATGGCAAAAAGTTCTACTGCATTGGATGGCTTGACACTTCCGCCGTACTGAATCCGAAGTCCTTGGGCGGCAGTATCACCATAGAGTTCAGTAACAAGGGTACGGATCTGGAGATGCACCTCTTCAGCCTGTGCGGAGGAGGCGGTTTTTCCTGTACCAATTGCCCAAACTGGTTCGTAGGCAACAACAATGGCACTGATATCACTGATACCAGCCAACCCTTCGCGTACCTGAGATGAGATGATGGCTTCGGTTACTCCGCTTTCGCGCTCAGCAAGTGTTTCACCGACGCAGAGAATAACGTTAAGCCCTTCCGCCAATGCCTTTTTGGTTCTAAGATTGACCGTCGCATTAGTTTCACCAAAATACTGGCGGCGCTCGGAGTGACCGATAATAACTGAGGAACAACCTGCAGCATTGAGCATTCTGGCTGATACCTCGCCAGTATAGGCTCCATCATTTTCGTAATGGCAGTTCTGGGCAACAAGCTGCA
>JBAXFV010000221.1:0-2431 GCA_037139755.1 Chlorobiaceae bacterium | reverse complement strand
CCATGGCAAAAGATTTAACAGTTTCCAATATAGACCGGCAGAACATCCTCAACAATCCCTACGCCGTTGCTGAAATCCAGAAAAGCATAGGCATAACGGGAATCGAATTCAATGGCAAGGTAGTACTGCGTAAAGAGCAAGTAGCCGCTTTTTTTGAAGTTACCCCAAGGACAATAGACAATTATCTGTCGAAATACGAGCCGGAACTCAAGGAAAACGGTTACGAGGTTTTGCGCGGTAACTCTTTGAAGAGCTTTAAGTTAACTTTTGAAGAACGGGGTGATAGCGAAACAGATTTCATTACCAAAACAACTGCGCTGGGAATTTTTGACTTCCGCGCATTCCTCAATCTGGCAATGCTGATTGCAGAAAGCGAGAAGGCTCGTGTTCTTCGTCAGGTCATGCTTGATATTGTCATTGACACCATCAACAGCCGGACTGGTGGAGGAACAAAGTATATCAACCAACGAGATGAAGATTTTCTTCTCTCCTACTTTAAGGAAGAGGACTATCGCAAACAATTCACTGATGCACTGCGGGACTGCGTCGATATGGGGAATTTCAAGTACCCCATGTATATCGACAAAATTTATGTGAGCATTTTTAAAGAGAATGCAAGGGAGTACCGAAAAATTCTTCAACTGAATGAAAAAGAGAAGGTTAGAGATACTTTTTACAGTGAAATACTTGACCTGATTGCATCTTATGAATGTGGTTTTGCCGATCAGCTTCAGCAGAAGCTTCAGCAAAAGGGCAGAAAACTCAGCTTTTTTGAGGTTGATGTTCTTTTTAAGCAGTTTGAATCTCAGGCTCACTGGAAACCATTGATTGAAAAAGCAAGGGTTAAAATGGCCAGTCGCGATCTTGCCTTTCGTGATGCATTTCACCATCAGTTGACAGAATACATGTCCCCGCTCAAGGTTGATGAATTTGAAAAATTTATCGGCGAAAAGAGTCTGGAGCTGGAACAACGCCTTGTCGAAGCCAAAGATGCCATGAAACGCCTCAAGGAGCGTGAATAATGCAACTCATTTATATCACAATAGATCAGGCTGTTAAAATCCATGCAAAAACTGTTGAGGTGTCGGGGGGTGGTTCGCATGGTATGCTCGACAAGGGCCGTCTTGAAAGCGTCCTTGAACACATCCAGAACGACAGCTACTACCCAACCTTTCTTGACAAAATCACGCACCTCTTTTTCTGCGCGAACAAGTTCCATTGTTTTCAGGACGGCAACAAACGGATTGCCATTACGCTCTCTGCGCAATTCCTGTTATTCAATGGCTACATGTACTGTATCTCTGATTTCATGAGGGAGATGGAAAACATCAGCTATCACCTGGCCGCAGGCAAAATAGATAAAGAGTTTCTTCGCGACCTGATTGAGGCTGTTATCAATAAGAACTTTGATGAAAATGAAGAGCTGAAACTAAGGCTCTTGAATGCTATACAGGAAGAGTTATGAAACTGAAATTCGATTCAACCCTTAGTTACCAGCTCGAAGCCATAAAAAGTGTCACCGACCTCTTTGAAGGCCAGCCAGCCAGCAGCTCCGGCTTTCAGATTGATTTCGGCAAAGGGGGCAGCATGTACAATGACCTCGGCATCGGCAACGACCTGGCACTTTCAGGTGAGCTGATAGTTCAAAACCTGCACGCGGTTCAATCCCGCAACAATGTGCCGAAATCGCGGCTGCTTCAGGAAGGGGGCGCCGCCTACGACTTTCCAAACTTCTCCGTTGAAATGGAGACCGGAACAGGCAAAACCTACGTTTATCTGCGCTCCATCTTTGAGCTGAACAAGCTCTACGGATTCAAAAAGTTCATCATTGTAGTGCCTTCAGTAGCTATCCGCGAAGGGGTGACCAGCTCCATCAAGCTGATGCGCGACCACTTCCGTGGTCTCTACAACAACGTCGCCTTCGATCACTTCGTCTACCAGTCAAAAGATCTGAGCCGGGTTCGCCAGTTTGCCGTGAATAATGAAATTCAGATCATGGTCATCAACATTCAGGCATTCCAGAAAGATGCAGGGGAGAATGTTGATTATGCGTCCCTCACCGACGAACAGAAAAAACGGCTCAATGTCATCCATCAGGAGCAGGACAGAATGTCGGGCCGCCGTCCCATTGAGTACGTTCAGGCCACCCGGCCGATTCTGATTATCGACGAGCCCCAAAGCGTGGACAATACCGAAAAGTCACAGAAGGCGATTCGCAATCTCCAGCCGCTCTTTTGCCTGCGCTATTCGGCAACCCACAGCAACCCGTACAACCTCCTCTACCAGCTTGATCCTGTTCGCGCCTACGACCTGCGCCTTGTCAAGCAGATTGAGGTTATTGATGCTTCAGGCTCTCAGGACTACAACCAGACTTTTGTTCGCCTCGATGCTGTCGGTTACTGGCCAAAAACAGCCAAAACCCCCCAGGCGA
>JBAXFV010000220.1:0-2452 GCA_037139755.1 Chlorobiaceae bacterium | reverse complement strand
AGCGAAAGCGGCTCATCCAGCATCAGCGATAAAGGTGCTCTTAAATCGATGAGACGTTTTTTAGAAGAAGCTGGAGTGGACTACAATGCTGAACTATAAAGGTTACACCGGGCATATTGAATTTGATGATGAAGCGGGACTGTTTCATGGCGAAGTTCTTGACACAAAAGATGTTGTCACTTTTCAGGGACGGAGTGTTGATGAAATCGTGCAAGCCTTCAGGGACTCTGTCGATGATTATCTTGACTTTTGTGCAGAGCGGGGAGAAAAACCGGATAAGCCATTTTCCGGCAAATTTGTGCTGCGAATGAACCCTGAACTGCATCACGCCATTCATCTCAAGGCCGTCAAAGCGGGGAAAAGTCTGAACAAATGGGTCAATGATACGCTCCAGTCGGCCTGAAAGGATTCATCTACTCCGAATCCGGCAGCTCCATGCCTTGATTCATGATAGCAAGGCAGTTGCTGTAACTGAACAGGCGGTTTTGCTTCATGTTAGGCAGCTCCGTCACCATTCCAAGACGTGCAAGATGCTCAAGCGCCTTGTTGATTGTTGCATGGCTTATGCCCGTTTTCTCCGAGAGTAATTCTAATGTAACGATCGGACGCTCTGTCAACACCCGGTGTACCTGCAAAATGGATGCTTCGTGTCGGCCAAGCTCCATGATTTTCAGACGATCCCTGCTGGAGAGATCGAGCAGTTGCTTTGCAGTCTCTACCGCCTGGGTTGCTGTGGCAATAACGGCGTCGGCAAAGAATTCAAGCCATGCTTCCCAGTCGCCATTCACGTAAACATTATTCAGCAATTCGAAATAAGCGTGGCGATGGGTCTTGAAATAGAGGCTCAGAAAGAGCATCGGCTCCCGAAGCACCCTCTCTGAGCAAAGAAGCAGCGTCATCAGAAGACGTCCAAGGCGCCCATTCCCATAACAGAATGGATGTATGGTCTCAAACTGCACATACGCCAGCGCTGTCTTGAGTAGAATTGGTGTTGGCTCCGGCTTATCGTGCAAAAACAGTTCGAGTTTTTCCAGGCACTCCGGCACCTTGTCAGGCGGTGGCGGAAGGTAAGCCCTATTCCCCGATCTCGTTCCTCCAATCCAGTTCTGGCTTTTCCGGAATTCCCCCGTTTTCAGGAGAACTGCATGAACCTCTTGTATCAAGCGCAAAGATGGCGAAAAACCCTCATCCAGACGTTTCAATCCATGGGAAAGCGCTGCGACATAACGACTGACCTCCTGAACGTCATGCAGGGGCACTCCTGGTTCCTCATCAAGCTCAAACAGCAGCAGATCTGAAAGCGAAGACTGTGTTCCCTCAATCATGGAGGAAAGAAGAGCCTCCTTGCGGATATACAGGTAAACAAAAAGAGAGGTATCAGGCAAAAGCATCAAAACCGAGTCTAAACGACCAAGAGCCAGCAGGGCCTGGTCGAATTTGCTGAGGAGTTCTGATGTCCAGTAGATTGGGGGATCCGGTGGCAGTGAAGCAGGAACAAATGCC
This sequence comes from Chlorobiaceae bacterium, assembly GCA_037139755.1. GTDB lineage: Bacteria > Bacteroidota > Chlorobiia > Chlorobiales > Chlorobiaceae > Chlorobium. The sequence goes on along the minus strand of JBAXFV010000220.1, from coordinate 949 downwards.
ATCATACTCTCACCCACTGTTGATACCCTGGTATAATAACCCTGGAGTTCTCGTTTCATGTTTTTCAATTATAAAATTATCAACTAAAAAAAATGAAGCCCGAGTGTGCCACAAACATACCACCTCATAGAATCAGGATGCAAGATAAAGAACACATAAACAGAAGAAAACGCTCCCGAAATATGACTTTTGCGGAATCGAGCCGCCTGTTTCAGACACACCTCTTTCAGAAATAATAAATACAGCGTAACTTTATTGATAGCTATGTTTTTCACAACACAGACCATGCGCCCCATGATTACCGATGCAACTCTCACCTTTCTCCGTAACCTGAAAGCCAATAATGATCGACTCTGGTTCGGGGAACATAAAGCAGAGTACCAGGAGGCATACGCCGATATGCTTGAGACGGTGATTCAGCTTCTTGCGGCAATTTCCGCGTTCGACGGAGATATTGCGGTCTCTCATCTTGATCCGAAAAGCTGCATCATGCGGATAAACCGCGATATCCGTTTTTCAAAGGAGAAGTCGCCCTACAAGACGAATTTTTTTGCCTTTATCAACAAGGGAGGCAGAAAGAGCCCCTGGGGCGGCTATTATCTTCATCTTGAGCCGGGGGGATCGTTTGCCGGTGGGGGAATCTACATGCCGGAGCCTGCCGTTCTGGAACAGACAAGGCGTGAAATTGATGCCCATTTCGATGAATGGCAATCGATTATTGCGGAGAACTCGTTTGCTCTCCAGTTTCCGGAGGGCATCCTGCCTTCAGGGAAATTGAAACGGCCGCCGAAAGGGTATGAGAGTTCCAATCCTGCTGTAGAGTATCTCAAGTTTAAAGGATACTACACCCAGCGATTTTTTGCGGATCATGAAGTCACTGATCCTGGATTTGTGGGAGAGGTGACTGAAGTTTTCCGGGCGGTTAATCCACTTGTTCACTTTTTGAACC
>JBAXFV010000219.1:0-2472 GCA_037139755.1 Chlorobiaceae bacterium | reverse complement strand
GCTTCTTCGACTTCTTGATGCTCTTCTGCTCGGCAATAATCTGCTTCTTCGACTTCTTGATGCTCTTCTGCTCGGCAATAATCTGCTTCTTCGACTTATGAAGTGCCTTTGGCGGAGCGACTGCCTCCGGCCTACTATGTCCCTGAACAACAAAACGCCCGAACAGAGCTGTATCAGGATTCGGTATTCTGTCCATAAATGCCATGTCGAACAAGTTGGCTGCGACATTCCATCGGTCCATTTTAGCATTCAGCATCACAAGCAGAATATCCTTGTTGTCCTTTATAGCTCTTGCAATCAAACACCCGCCCGCCTTGGTTGTATAACCGGTCTTGATCCCGACAGCATAGGGATATTTGTCAAGAAGCTTGTTGTGTGTTCTCAGACAATACACTTTATGAGTCGTCTGTTCCATAAAAACGGCTTTCTCAAGACGGGCCACCTGGTTAAACACTGGATTCCTTACTGCATATTCCGTAAGTCGCAAAAGATCCTCTGCTGTCGATATATTGCCTGCATAAATACCTTTATCAAAACCGGCCGGGTTGGTAAAGCGGGAATTTTTCATTCCAATCATCTTTGCCTTATAGTTCATGGAGGCAACAAACGAATCAATATTACCTGAAAGGTATATCGCAATAGCAAAAGCTGCATCGTTGCTTGAATTGACCATAGCCGCCTTAACCAGATCGATAAGCTTGATTTTATCACCCTGTCTGAATCCTGCTTTCGATGGCTCAACCATCGTCGACTCTTTTGAAATAAGCACATCCTGCTCCAGCCGCCCACTTTCTATCGCCATGATACAGGTCAGTATCTTGGTCAGGCTGGCCGGAGAAACCGGCCGGTCAATATCTTTAGCCATCAATACTTTGGAACTTCCTGTTTCCTTGACGATATAGGAATTTATTTGAACCTGAGACTGCAATGAATCATCTTTTGTTTGCGCATGCAGCAAGAGTGGAACAATCATGGCTGTAATGAAGACAAGAACAGCAATGACCGTTGATTTATGCATAATCAAGTCAGAGAGCTTCCAGTTTGTACGGAAGGCCTGTTTCCGTGAACGGGAAATCGCTGATATCAGGATTTGATGTGGCATGAGTGAAATATAACCGTTCTTTGTTTTCAAGATATAAGATAACGAGTTACCTCATTCTCAATAAAGGAATCCAAAGGAACAAATCGAAACCTTTCTTAATCTTTTTTAAAAAAATTATTTCCTGCCACGGTTTTTCAACTTCGAGCATAGCCTCGTTAACGTTCAGATAATGCCAGTTTCACCGCAAGCCCTATAAACACGAACGCTGCGATCCTGTTGACAGTTTTCTGTACCAGGGCGGATTTGCGGAATCTGTCGCCAACTCCACCGGCAAACAGGCTGATAAGCCCAAATACCAGTAATGTGGCCATGATGAAAACAGCCCCGAGTTGAAAAAACTGCAAAATCATGGATCCATGATGGGGATCGGCAAACTGGGGCAAAAAAGCCATAAAAAAGAACGATACCTTGGGATTGGTCAAATTCATGATAATCCCTCTACGGTAAAGACTTCCACTGGAGAGCACTTGAAGTGAACGCTGCTGATCAGTTGTTGGAGTTGCCCTGAGCGCCTGCCATGCAAGATAAAGCAGATATCCTGCTCCCGCTAATTTCATAAGACCAAAAGCAAGCACAGACGAGTGCACTATGGCGGCAAGTCCAAAAGCAACGGCAACAGTATGTCCTATAAGCCCTGTAGCCAGACCGAGGGTTACATAGAGACCTGCCTTCCTTCCATTCTGGGCTGACTGTGCCATAACGAAAAGGTTGTCGGGGCCTGGAGAGAGAGCAAGAATGACTGATGTTGAAAAAAATGCAAGCAATACATTACTGTCAATCATGAAAGCATATTGTTTTTGTCTGTTGTTGAGCGGGCAGAAAGCTTGCCGCCGTTATATATTGAGCAACGTCATAACCGACAGTATAAAAAAAAGAGCAATCTTTCTTTTCTTAACCACAAGGTAAGCCTAAAAAACTAGTTATGAAATTAGCAACTCAGCAGGTATCGTTATAACTTGTCCACTGCATCAATTTACTTGCCGGTCTTGAAGGTCATTGGATACGAATCGAAATTGACAAAAGAATCAAATATCACTTGATTGAGGTACCCTTACTTGATATATATTGAAGAATATGGTAAAGTTATGGATGTTTGTGGTGAGGCGATAGGACAACCGGTTACGGCTGCAGATTTCATCGTGACCTGACGCAGAGGTTATACAACATAAGCAAGTAAGGGTGAGTGATTTTCGTTCCATCAAGGATTCAGAACAGCAGCCGGATAACGGTGAGTTCAGTACGCCATTAAGTGTCCGTAAGCTGGTTCATTCCCGGCCGATGCCTCCCGAAAATCTCTCCAGGCTTGCATTGGTTATACGATTTCTCAAACCGGTTACCTGGATTCCGGTTATGTGGAGCTTTCTCTGCGG
>JBAXFV010000218.1:0-2472 GCA_037139755.1 Chlorobiaceae bacterium | reverse complement strand
GTGCAAAATTGTACATGCCGATAAATCCGGCGAGAGGGATCTTCCTCTCATGGTTATGATCACAGAACCCGATACCAAGTTTGAAAGCTATCGGTCGCTCCTTGACGCCGCCGATAAGCAGATCGGCCCCTTTTTCAAGGATAAATTTCGAGAGCTCGACGGGGTTGGAATCATCCACAATTATGGTTCCCTCATCGCACATCTCCTTGAGTCTGGCATAATCGTCCTTGTTGCCGGTCTGTGAACCAGCCAGCACGACTGACATGCCGATTGAACGAAGAGCTTTGATGAGCGAAAAGGTTTTGAATGCGCCACCAACGTAGATAGCTGCCTTCTTGCCCGTCAGCGCTTTTTTGAATTTCTGGAGCGAAGGATAGAGTGTTTTTACCTCTTCACTGACAATTTGTTTTGCTGCCTCCATGATATCTGGCCGGTCAGGAAATTTGACGGCCACATCATAGAGCGATTTCGACATATCCTCAATGCCGAAATAGGAGACACGAATGTAGGGAATCCCGTATTTCTCCTCCATCTCTTTGGCAAGCCAGGTCATTGAGCCTGAACACTGTACCACATTGAGCGTTGCGCCATGAGCGCGTCGGACTGCGTCGATACGACCGTCGCCAGTCAGGGTCGCAACCACCTCGATGCCCATTTTTTCATAGTATTGCCGGATAATCCACGCTTCACCGGCAAGGTTGAATTCGCCGAGAATGTTGATGCTGTATTTGCTGATATCCTCAGTTGATCCTGTACCGATCAGCTTCATCAGAGCATGGCAGGCGGCTTTGTAGCCATCTTTTTTGGTGCCCTTAAAACCCTCAGAGTGAACCGGAAGCACCGGAATTCCGGTCTCCCGTGCTACCTTTTTACAGACAGCCTCAATGTCGTCGCCGATAAGGCCGACAATACAGGTTGAGTAGATAAAGGCCGCTTTTGGTTTGTACTGCTCAATCAGCTCAATCAGTGACTTGTAGAGCTTTTTTTCTCCGCCGTATATAACATCCATCTCCTGCAGGTCGGTAGAAAAACTCAAGCGGTGCAGTTCTGGCCCCGATGAGACTGCTCCACGAATGTCCCAGGTGTATGCGGCACATCCGATAGGCCCGTGAACCAGATGAATGGCATCGGCTACCGGGTAAAGTACAACCCTTGAACCGCAGAAGACGCAGGCACGCTGGCTCACTGATCCCGAAAGGCTGGAGGTGTCACAAGCGATATCAGCTTGAGCTACACCACTGTTCTTTTCGAGGACCTGCTTCTCTCTTCCCTCAAGAATACCAATCTGTTCCATAGCCTTACCCTTAAAATATTGTTGTGGGATCTGTTTCCCCTTGCTACCCTTATGCTGCTCCTCCGGGGATGAAGAACAATTGTTTACATGCCCCGCAGGTGCAGCAGTTTTCATCTCTTTCTTTTCTCTTACATCACCAGCTCAAACTTCTCTTCCAGCGCATCACGATCCTGGCGATCCATTATCGCATTCAAAATCTTTTCAAGCAGTCTCAGGCTGCCGCTGTACCCGACATTCGGGAAATAGCTGTGGCCTATGCGGTCAAGGATCGGGAAGCCAAACCTGATGAACGGAATATCTTCGTCACGAGCCATGTACTTGCCATACGTGTTTCCAATCAAAAGGTCTACGGGTTCGTTCTTCATCCACTGGTGCAGCAGGAACATATCGGCCTGAAGCCCGCTCTTGAAGTTTGTTTCCGGTGACCTCTCGTCAAGAAGCTGGCGCATCTGCTTCTCAAATTTCTGTCCAGGTGTGCCGCTGACGATATGTAATGGCTTCATGCCCAGGTCAAGCAGGAACTCGGTGAGCGGCAAAATCTGATCCGGGTCACCAAAAAGCGCAACCCTCTTGCCGTGCAGATACTGCTCCATGTCGCACATCACATCAACCAGTCGTCCTCTGTCAGCCGTAATCTCATCAGGCACCGTTACTCCGGCAACTTTGCTGATTCCCATAATGAAACGGTCAGTTGCTGTGAGGCCGATCGGTATGTCGAGCGTTTCAAACGGCACTTTACACTTCTTTTCAAGCGCTATTGCCGCAGGCTCGGCACTGATGCTTCCAAGCGCCAGTGAAGCAAGGCTGTCGCCGCTGCTCTTCAGTTCATCCACCGTTGTGCCGCCTTTCGGGTAAAAAACATGCTTGCCTGTTTGCGGTGCATCAAGAACGTCTGAAGTGTCAGGAAAGAGCACAATGTTGATGCCCATCACCTTCGCCAGTCGTTTGATTTCGCGCATATCCGAAGGCTCCATCCATCCGGCAATAATGTTGAACTGGTTCTTTTTGACTCCGGTTGACTCCGCAAATTGTGTCGCTATGCCAGCAACCATGTTTGAGTAGCCCGTGACATGCGAGCCCACAAAGCTCGGAGTGCTGGCATAAATCACATATTTGCCTTCCGGAATTTTACCGTCATCACTTGCCTTTTTTGTGATTTGCTGCAAGTCATCACCGAT
>JBAXFV010000217.1:0-2476 GCA_037139755.1 Chlorobiaceae bacterium | reverse complement strand
AGTACGAGGATCTGGATGAAATTATCGCTACCGATGCATTCTGGGCCGTATCGCCCCTCTTTGGAACGCTGAATCATTCAGATCGTAAAGAGCTGGTGACCACCATTCTCGACTTTTTCCGGCTTGAATATGCCATACACAGTGAAAACTTTCTGACCCAGTCACGCATACAGGAATCCGAGCGGCAGTTCCGCGAGTCGTTAAAACAGCCCTGGACTCTTGATCGTAATGAGAAGCTTCAGGAACCCTACTACATCCGCTATCAGAAGCTCAGCAAAACCGCTAAACTCTACACCAAAAGCATGGGGCCCGCCAGCTCTCTGGGGAAGTTCATCAGGGATTATGTCAAACGGCAAAACCTTGGGATCGACCTGAAAAAAGAGGGGTACAAAAACCTGATCATGCAGACGATGGAGATGCTGGAACAGGCCGACTATCTGAAATCATTTCCTGCCCGGAGCGAGCAGAATGAAGAGGTCAGCATCTACCGTTTACGACTCGAAAAGGTTATCTGGAAAGCGGGGGAGGGGCTGACGGTCAAGGCAGACATTATCAAACGACGCACCTATAAAAAGCAGAGACCCGAGCCCAATCTCTTTTTCAAAACGCTCTATTGTCGTGATTTTTCAACCATGAAACGGCTGCGGAGTGAAGATCATACCGGACAGTTGAATAATGAAACACGGCTGGAGCGTGAAGAGCGTTTCCGGGCCGACTGGTTCACCGACGAAGGCAAGCGAGTGGCTGACCAGCAGAAGATAAGGGCTGAATCGATCAGTGTGCTCTTCTGTTCCCCCACAATGGAGCTTGGCGTCGATATCGGCTCACTCAATGTTGTGCACATGCGCAACGCTCCTCCAAACCCCTCCAACTATGCCCAGCGTTCAGGCAGGGCAGGCCGGAGCGGTCAGGGGGCCCTCATCTTTACCTACTGCTCAAGTTATGCCCCGCATGATCGCCACTACTTTAACAATCAGCGCGAACTGGTTGCCGGTACGGTCATGGCGCCGCGTCTCGATCTGAATAATGAGGAACTGCTACGTGCCCATTTGCACGCTCTGGTGGCCTCAGAGGTTGGCATTCCCGGCCTTGATGAGGGTAACGGCTCAAGACCCTCAATCATGCATCTTGTGACCGATGACAATAACAAGATGCCTCTTGCCGAGAGCGTTCGGGCCGGGCTTCAGCTCTCTCCGGTACAGTTTGATCGGATAAAAGCCAATTTCAGGAGGGTAATCCGCGATTTTGAACCGGAACTGGAAGCAAAAGCCGCATGGTATTCCGATCAATGGATAGGACAAAACCTTTCTGAGATTATTAAAACCCTCGATGCAGCCCTCGATCGCTGGAGGCTCATCTACCGTTCGGCAAGGGCAATTCTGACAAAGGCGACCCAGAAGATCGAAAGCGGCACGCTGAGCCTTGGCAGCGAAGAGTATCGTAAATACAAACGCCATCAGGATCAGGCCACCCGTCAACTGGACCTGCTTCGCAATCATCTTTCCGGCAAGGCATCGGAACTCTCCGAGTTTTACCCCTACCGCTATCTTGCTTCCCAAGGGTTCCTGCCCGGCTACAACTTTACACGACTTCCTCTTCGTGTCTTTTTACCCGACGGTGATTCTGCCGGGCTCTTTGTCTCCCGCCCCCGCTCACTGGCTCTCAGGGAGTTCGGGCCCCAGAATATCATCTATCACAGCGGGCGGAAGTACCGGGTGTGCCAGTTGATTATGCAGGATACCGAATCCTCTCTTACCGAGGCAAAAATCAGCACCCGGTCAGGATACTTTCTGCCTGCTGATCAGAAAGATCTGGAAATTTGCCCTTTTTCGGGGCTGAATCTTGGCGACAATGCCAACAAGCTGCATATCCATGACCTGCTCGAAATGTCGGAGTCACGCGCTGAAGAAGTTGACCGCATCTCTTGCGAAGAGGAGGAACGGCTCTCCAAAGGCTTTGATATCCGAACCTTCTTTACTGTTGACGGCGGCCAGGTTGAGCGGGTACGTAAGGCCATCGTCTCAAGCAGTGAAGGTAGCCTGCTGAATGTGCGTTATATTCCGGCAGCCCGGCTTGTCCATATCAACTTCAAATGGAAGGCCCAGGAGGCCGAAGGATTTCCCATCGGCATGGTTTCGGGCGACTGGCGCAGCTCTCTTCCTGAGCAGGAGAGCCAGAGCAATGAGCAGTTCCGGCGAGTGAAATTGATGACCTCAAACCTCGCTGATGCCTTGTATATCGAGCCGATTCAGCCGCTTGGGTTAAAACCGGATGGGGTGATTACGCTCCAGCACGCCCTGAAGAGAGCCATCGAGCTTGTCTTTCAGGTGGAACCACGAGAGATTGGTGTGGTAACAGTCGGCGACCCGGAAGCCCCCAATATCCTGCTCTATGAAGCGGCGGAAGGGAGCCTTGGCATTCTCTCCCAGTTTGTGGAAAATGTTCACGCTTTCCATCAGGTGGTCAAGCAAGCCAT
>JBAXFV010000216.1:0-2481 GCA_037139755.1 Chlorobiaceae bacterium | reverse complement strand
AGACCACAAAAACTGTGCGTGACGTTATCTTCCTTGATTATCTGAATATCACCGGGAACCTGCATCATTACTTTTTTCTATTGAGAGTTACTGGCCGCGATTAACCCGCGTTACGACGGTCAGAGATAAAGAATGTGAAGATAAAATATTTTCGGTAATCCCCCTACTCTCCCGACTCGCTTGTCTGGGCTATTTTGGCTTTAACAGATGCTGTTTTTTCGCCGAGACGGACAGCCCGATCGCGACGGTCATCAATTTTCATGACGGTATAAACGCGCTTGCCACCCTGGCTGAACGAATACTCATGAAGTTTCAACGCAAGCTCAAAAAGCAGAGTCGCTGGTCCTTCAACTGTCGTACCCATATCATGAAGCCGGTAACTGCAGCCGCTTCCTGCCAAAAGTTCCTGCAACCCCGCGACAAAACTACTCAGACTCCCCTCTTTGCCATCGAGAGGCACAACAGCAATATCCATCAAAGCCATAGCAATAACACCCTTGAAGTTTATCTGAAAACAGTCTCTTCACGCCCGGGACCAACCGAGATAAAGGTAACCGGCACCTGGAGTTCATCTTCAAGGAAGGTGACATAGTTCTGTGCTTCGGGTTGCATCTCGTTAAATGTTCTGGCATGAGCGTTCGAGGCCATCCACCCTTTCATGGTGGTATAGACCGGGGTCACTCTGGCAAGCGTCTGGTGATCGGTAGGGAAATCGTGAATCTCTTTGCCATCAAGCAAATAGGAAGTACAAACCTTTATCTCTTTAAAGGTGTCAAGCACGTCGAGTTTGGTAAGGGCAATTTCCGTCACACCATTGACTGTCAGTGAATAACGGAGAGCAACAAGGTCAATCCAGCCACACCGCCGTTTTCTGCCTGTTGTGGCGCCGAACTCGTGGCCGATCTTGCCAAGAAGCTCTCCGGTCTCATCAAGAAGTTCCGAAGGGAAAGCGCCGTTGCCGACTCTGGTCATGTAAGCCTTGCTGACGCCAATCACCTTGCCGATATAGTTAGGAGCAATCCCCGATCCTGTACAGGCGCCGCCGGAGGTGGGGTTGGAAGAGGTCACATAAGGATAAGTGCCATGATCAACATCCAGCAGGCAGCCCTGGGCTCCCTCAAGCAGAACGGTTTTTCCCTCCTGAAGCTGACGGTTCAGAAAGAGCTGAGTATTGGTCACATAAGGATCGATAATCTTGTCGAACTCTTCGTACTCGCGCACCATGGTCTCAACATCGATCTCTTCCTTCTCATATATATTTTTGAAAAGCTTGTTCTTCGCTGCAAGATTTTCACGGAGCTTCTCCTGGAGCAATTCAGGACTGAGAAGATCAACAACCCTGATTCCCTTTCGGGCAAACTTGTCTTCATAACTCGGGCCGATGCCTCTGCCGGTCGTCCCGATCTTCTGGTCGCCCTGAGCTGATTCGTGAAGAGTGTCGAGCAGTTTATGGTACGGCATGATGAGATGAGCATTGTGGCTGATAAAAAGCCTGCCCGTCACTTCGTAACCAAGTTCCTCAACCTTTCTGATTTCATCAAGCAAAGCTGCGGGATCAATCACAACTCCGTTGCCGATAACACAAATACACCCTTTGTGAAATATTCCAGAAGGTATAAGGTGTAAAACGACGGTTTTATTATCAAAACAGATCGTATGACCGGCATTCGCCCCTCCCTGATAACGGACAACAATATCGTACTTGTCCGAAAGGTAGTCAACAAGCTTTCCTTTGCCTTCATCACCGAACTGTGTCCCAACAATAACGGTTGCGGATTGTGACGGTATCCTGAATTTTTTTGATTCCACGACGATTGTTTTTATTGACAGATATAATTATCAAAGTGTGCCAGAAGCTCACTCTTCCCCTTGCCAGAAAAAGATGAATAATTTACAATAAATTTGGCTTTTGTCGCAGAGCTTTCCATAATGCGCCGGGTCTGTACCTTTTCCTTCTGCGTAAGCTTGTCATACTTGGTCAGCACAATACCGTAAGGCCGTTCATGAAACTCAAGAAAATCTATCATCGCCCTGTCGGACGGCATTGCAGGATGACGGGAATCAAGCAGCAGCACTATCAGTGAAATAGTGCGCCGGTGTTCAATATAGGAAGCAAGCAAGTGACCCCAGGCAGCTTTCTCTGCATGAGCGACCGCCGCGTAACCATACCCGGGCAGATCGACAAAATAAAACTCATTGTTAATACGAAAATAGTTGATCAACCTCGTTTTTCCGGGAGTTGAGCTGGTTTTGGCAAGACCTTTCACGCCAGTAAGGGAATTCAGCAGGGTTGACTTTCCTACATTGGATCGTCCAGCAAACACTATTTCAGGAGATGATTCTTCCGGAAGACCGGAAAGGGCGGATACACTGATGCAAAAGGCGGCTAAAGTAATCTTCATACAGCAAGAAAGCGGTCACAAAATAAAGAGCAATAAAAAGGAAGCTAAAAACCTTGCGTTAAAAACCCAAATGTTTAAC
>JBAXFV010000215.1:0-2487 GCA_037139755.1 Chlorobiaceae bacterium | reverse complement strand
TGAATGGCATTGAATATCAGGAGCCTTCTCCCCAGCTTTTTGCCTTTAATTCTCCTATAGGCGCCTGCACAACCTGTCAGGGCTTTGGTCGTATTGCCGGTATTGATGAGAATATTGTCGTGCCGAACAAGTCACTTTCGATAAAAGAGGGAGCTATTGTTTGCTGGAATTCAGAAAAATATCGTTGGAATCTCCGTGAGCTTCTTGATCAAGCAGAAGCTATGGGTATTCCTGTCGATGTTCCTTATGAAAAGCTCTCCTATACGCAAAAAGAGGTTATCTGGAAGGGTAGTCCAGATGGCCGTTATACGGGTATCCGACATTTTTTTGCTGAAATAGAGAAAGATGCCGGTTACAAGATGCACTATCGGGTCTTTTTAAGTCGCTATCGCGGTTATGCGGTCTGCCCTGATTGTGAAGGGAGTCGCCTTAATCCTGATGCCCGGCTGGTCAGGGTGTCAGGGTGTCATATTGGCGAGGTTTCTCGAATGAATATTTCCGAGGCTTCTGATTTTTTTAAAAATCTCGATATTTCACCTTTTGACCGCAAAGTGGCTGAAGTTATTTTGCAGGAAATCATCAAGCGTCTCGGCTATCTTCTTGATGTGGGATTGAATTACCTTTCCCTTGATCGCCTGACGCACACCCTGAGTGGCGGCGAGTTTCAACGCATCAATCTTTCAACCTCTCTGGGTTCTCCGCTGGTCGGGGCAATCTATATTCTTGATGAACCGAGCATCGGGCTCCATCAGAGTGATTCTGCGCGACTGATCACGCTGCTCAGAAAGCTGCGCGATCTGGGTAACACGGTGGTGGTTGTCGAGCATGACCGCGAAATCATTGAGGCGGCCGATGAAGTTATTGATCTTGGCCCTTATGCAGGGCGACTTGGCGGCGACGTTGTTTTTCATGGTTCGGTAACAGAAATGAAGGCTTCCGGCGCCTCGCTTACAGCCCAGTATATGAATCGTACGAAACGCATTCCTGTGCCGCAGCTTCGCCGAACGCCTGATTTCAGCTCCTGCATAGAAATCACTGGCGCCATGCAGAACAACCTGAAGAATATTGATGTGCGCTTTCCTCTCGGCGTCATGACCTGCGTTACCGGTGTGAGCGGATCAGGCAAGTCTACTCTGGTCAACGATATTCTTAATAAGGGTATCATGAAGGAAAAGGGTGGATTGAAGGAGAACGTAGGAACCCACCGCTCGATTTCAGGCACATGGCTTGTTGATCGCGTTGAGCACGTTGACCAGTCTCCCATTGGAAAATCAAGTCGCAGTAATCCAGTTACTTACCTGAAAATATTTGATGATATTCGCAATCTGTTTGCGCAGACGAGCGATGCCCGGCAAAAGGGCTGGAAAGCTGGATATTTTTCGTTCAATATTCCGGGAGGTCGTTGCGAAACCTGTGCCGGGGAGGGAAGTGTCCATATTGAGATGCAGTTTCTTGCTGACATCGAGGCTGTTTGTGAAGATTGCGGCGGCTTGCGATACAAACCCGACACTCTTGAAGTGAAGTACCACGGCATGTCCATTGCCGAAGTGCTCGACATGACGGTAGAGGAGGCGATCACTTTTTTCAGCAATGAGAAAGGGATTGCAAGAAAACTTATGGTGCTCGACGAGGTAGGACTGGGCTATATCCGGCTGGGGCAGTCGTCAAGCACTCTTTCAGGTGGTGAGGCCCAGCGCCTCAAGCTGGCAAGTTTTATTGCCCATGCCGATCTGGCGCACACCCTTTTTATTTTCGATGAGCCGACTACCGGTTTGCATTTTGAAGATATCAACAAGCTGATCCGCTGTTTTGAGAAACTGCTTGAACAGAAGAATACCCTTGTCGTTATTGAACACAACCCTGATATTATCAAGCAGGCTGACTGGGTTATTGATCTCGGGCCGGGTGCCGGGGATAAAGGTGGTTGTCTTGTGGCGGAAGGGACACCCGAAGAGATTGCGGACAGGGAGGATTCTCTGACCGGTAGATATCTCAAGCCTTCGTTCGACTGCTGAGCCGGCTCTTCATCATTTTATGGGGTCGTCCCCATGAGCGCCACCGTGAAGCCTGATATGCGGGAAGTGTGACTCTGCCGTGCGTTCAACCCATACCGTTTTTCCTTTGCTGAACTCGGTTTCATTTTCGGTTACCGAGAGCCGGTTTCTGGCAAGCGCCTCGATTTCCTGCAAGAGAACCGCGAGCAGTCGGTCTTCTGCAGTTGCCGTGTCGTCCTTCATTTTCGACCGGATACTTGTCAGTTTTTCCACGGTGACTTTACCGACAGTGTTATAGAATGACTGTGTCATTATTTTTTTTGGATGAGTAAGTATTTTTATTATTATTGGACTGTTCTTTTAGCACTCTCCTTGTTTGAGTGCTAAAAACATAGATTAGTTCCTATAGTATCTTACTATTTCAATCAAAAACCCAAAAAGAGAAGACAATGAACTTGAAACCCTTAGCTGATCGAGTTATTGTTAAGCCTGC
>JBAXFV010000214.1:0-2517 GCA_037139755.1 Chlorobiaceae bacterium | reverse complement strand
AGAGTTATTGACGCAAGTTATTGACGTAACGCCCTTTATTCGGACAAATTGCGTCTGTATAATAAAGCATTAACATTTATTGGTTACATAGATATTTCACCGCTCATCAGGCGCGGGAGAAGGATGTCGCGGGCTTTGGCCAATGAAGTTATTTGTTTCTCAAGAGTTTCAATCTGACGATGAAGAGGTTCGACGATCTCCTCGAACAATCCGAGTACAACGTTACTGGGCAGAAGAAGCTTTCGACTGTGGGCAAAATCGCGATTAAGCCCCGGTACAGCTACATCAGTGCTGATAAATGGCATATTGAGCAGTGCATAAAAAAGGTATCGCAAAGCGGGCTCTCTTTTGATGTAATAGACGGTGTCAATAGGCCAGCAGTCGCCCGGACTCCAGTAAACGCTTCCCACATTCCCCTTTCTGCCAAGAATAATTGCTGGCCCGCTGACAAGGGATTTGTCATGATGCCCGACAATCCCGCTGGAACCATACACGGCAACTTGCCCAAACACTCGACTGTCAGCCTTCAGCGCCTTTCCGTATTTCAATGGCGCAAATTCTCCGAGTGTTGTTCTCTCCCAGCACTCGGGCACGCCATTGTTAATCTTGACATGTTCGTGACCGGGAAAACGGAGGCTGACGAACCACTCCTTATAGAGCAGCCTTGCTGATTGTTCAAGCTGTTGAATTCGCCTGCGGTTGTTTTCGATCAGGTCGTCGTATGAGGAGAGGATTTTCACAATATGTTGTTGGACTGCTCGCTCCGGTAATCGTAAAGAAAACGCAGACAACACCTTTGCATTGGCATTGGGCTGAGCAGCACCTCCAACACGCGATAACACAAACTTCTTGTAAACATCAGATTCCACAATCCGACCAACATACCCGGGATCAGCAAGCTTCGGGTCAACGCGAATACGTACCAAGTATGATGCAAAAACTGCATCTGTATTATCACGTATCAACTTGGCATAACCAACCGTTGCTCCTGTACGAGCAATAACAATATCTCCAATAGCAAGAGAAAAACGTTCTTTATCCTTTTCATCAATCTTGCAATAAGGAACTGCTTCCCAGTTGATACGAGACTGAACAATGTCTGTAATACGAAGAAAATGCGGACCAATAGGCTCATCTGATGCTGATTCAGTGTAACCATAACGGACAGACTCTGCAATTTCAGCCAAACTTTTTATTGGAACATTCCTCATATCCCCAACTCCTCAAAATTGCGCTTGATGGCAGCGGCAAGCGTCACCGCCTCGCTATTCAGGTCATCAATCTCGACATGAATCTCGCGGAGGCTCTCTTCAAAGTCGAACTCTTCGTCTTCCTCTTCGGGAGTGACACCGACGTAACGCCCCGGTGTCAATGACCAGTCGTTGGCTTCGATCTCTTGGATATCGACAAGCTTCACCAGCCCTTCGACGTCGCAGAGAGTGCCGTCGGGGAAACGCTCGGTCAGCCAGTGCGCCTGTTTCCAGAAGTAGCGCACCTGCTTGAGCTGCTCGACCGCCTGCGCCCGCATCTCATCTGCGGCCTTACGGGCGCGGGTGACGTCGCGGCTCTGCCAGAGGTCGCTGTTTTTTGCTTCGCTCCCGGTTTCGCAATGCTCGATAAGGCGGAGGGCAAGTTTGTAGCAGAGATCGCTCTGCCTCACCAGATCACGGCTATTCTCGGCCAGTGGGGCAAGCCGCCGAACCGCATCGTTCAATGCCGCGTTACTGTAGCTCTCTTCACTCCATGCCGACTGCTCACCGGTAACGGTTGTGCTTAAGCTTTCAGCGTCGGCCCTGAAGGCGGTTATCGCCTCCTCAAGCTCCTGACGCAGCTCACTGTGGGCACCATCGGTATTGAGCGTGTCGAGGAAGGGATGAAGCGCTGCGTTCAAGGAGTGGAGTGCGGCAAGGAAACCCGAGAGCGACCCAACATTCTCGCCGTTGGTGAGGCACCCCGCGCCATCGTCAACCATCATGCGGCAATAGCCTGCCACAAGGTTGAGATAGCGCTCCTGCTCGCCGCGATAGAGCCAGACGATGGCATGGATGTTCTGCTCCTGCTCGGGGCTGAAGTCAAAAATCTTGCGCGTCACCTTGCGGTAGATGGTGCGGGCATCAATCATCAACACCTTCTGGCGATGGTCGGGCTGGCGGGCGCGGTTGAGGAACCAGAGTTCGCAGGGCACCGTGCGGGTATAGAAAAAGTTTGAGCGGATGGCAACCATCATCTCAACGTCGCCGGTCTCAATCAGTTTACGGCGCACTTTGGCTTCATCGCGCCCGGCGCTGGAGGCCTGCGAGGACATCACAAAACCGGCGCGGCCACGCTCGTTGAGATAGCTGTAGAAATAACTTATCCAGACATAGTTGCCGTTGCTCACCTTCTCTTTCTTGTTCACGCCGGGAAGGCCGAAGGGCAGACGCGGATCGTTGACAATCTGGGCGGCATCAATCTCGTCAACGTTGAAGGGAGGATTGGCCATCACATAATCGGCCTTGCCAAGCAGCTCGTGCGGAT
>JBAXFV010000213.1:0-2521 GCA_037139755.1 Chlorobiaceae bacterium | reverse complement strand
CTTACCCACGAGCCTGCCGTAACCCTTGCACAACAGTTGGTCGCCTTGACCCCGGCGCCGCTGCAGAAAGTTTTTTTCAGTGATTCAGGTTCGGTTGCCGTTGAAGTTGCTATCAAAATGGCCATCCAGTACTGGGCCGCACTTGGAAAACCCTCAAAAAACCACTTGCTGACGGTTCATTCAGGCTATCACGGCGACACCTTTGCCGCCATGTCGGTCTGCGATCCGTTAACAGGGATGCACTCCCTCTTTAAAGGGAGCATACAGGAGCAGTACTTTGCAGAAGCGCCAGTCTGCCGGTTTCATGAGCCCTGTACGGAAGAGGATATGGCCGATCTGCACTTGAAGCTTGAACGCCATCACACCGACATTGCCGCAGTGATTCTGGAACCGGTGGTGCAGGGAGCAGGGGGGATGCGCTTTTACTCTCCGCACTACCTTCGCCGTCTCAGGGAGTTGTGCGACAGCTATGATGTGCTCCTGATTTTTGACGAAATCGCCACCGGCTTCGGACGTACCGGTAAAATGTTTGCTCTGGAACATGCCGCCGTGGTGCCTGATATCTTGTGTGTCGGCAAAGCGCTGACCGGTGGCTACATGACCCTTGCCGCAACGCTGACAACCGGGAGTGTTGCCGAAACGATTTGTTCCGGTACTCCCGGCCTCTTCATGCACGGGCCAACCTTTATGGCAAACCCACTCGCCTGTGCGGTCGCCTCCGCAAGCATTCACCTTCTTGAGAGCTACGACTGGCAGGCATCAGTACTTCGCCTTGAAGCGGGACTTCTCCAGGGGCTTGAACTCTGCCGCTCGTTCAGCCACGTGCGGGATGTCCGTGTGCTTGGCGCAATAGGAGTTGTTGAACTCCAGAATCCGGTTGTTATGGCAACAATCCAGAAACAATTTGTCGACAAGGGCGTCTGGGTTCGTCCTTTCGGTCGACTTGTGTATCTTATGCCTCCCTTTATCATGACCGACAACGAACTCCGTTTATTGACCGCTGCGGTGTGTGACGTCGTACAATCAATACAGTAAATTTTTACAAAAAACGTTATGAGAGCAAAGCCCTGGATTCGCCATTACGACAAAGGAGTTCCACACACCCTTCATCCCTACCCCGAAGAGACGCTGGTCGATGTCGTCCGCAGGAGTGCAGTGGAGCAGCCCCAACATCCCGCAATGTATTTCAAAGGCGTCTCGCTTTCCTACCGTGAACTGGACAGGCAAAGCGATGCCCTTGCCGGGGCGCTTCTGTCGCTTGGTCTTGGAATGGGTGACCGGGTTGCCCTGATTATGCCAAACTCACCACAGATGATTATCTGCGAGCTTGGAATCTGGAAAGCCGGGGCTATAGCCGTACCCATGAATCCACTCTATACCGTTCTCGAACTTGAGCATGCCCTTAATGAATGCGGTGCAGAGACGGTCATTGTTTTGACGCCCTTCTATGAAAAAATCAAGAGGGTTCAGACCGTTTCCCGCCTGAAAAGGGTTATTGCCACCACCATCAAAGAGTACCTTTCACCCCTCAACAATATTCTTTTTACGCTGCTGAAAGAAAAAAAGGATGGGCACCGGGTGAAACTGCATCAGGGAGACCATTGGCTGAGCGCTCTTCTTGCGCCTCAAGCAGGAGCGAAATTTCTGCCGGTACCGATCCGTCACGACGATCCAGCCATTTTTCTCTTTTCCGGCGGCACCACCGGCAACCCCAAATGCGTTGTGATTTCCCATCAGGGGCTGGTGATGACCGGAATGCAGATTGCAAGCTGGTTCAGCGTTATTCTTGAAAAAGGTAAAGATGTTATTCTGCTCAACATGCCCCTGTTTCACGTCTATGCCCAGGTCGGGATTATGACTGCCGCCTTGATTGAGCGCTACCCGCTCGGGCTGGTGCCAAATCCGAGGGATCTTGACGACCTGCTGCATACCATTAAAACCCTGAAGCCCGCCGTGCTGCCCGGCGTTCCAACCCTTTTTACTGCACTGATCAACCATCCGCGAGTCAAGCGTGACAGCTCAATCCTGAAATCGCTTAAACTCAGTGTGTCGGGCGCCGCACCACTCATGCTCGAAACCAAGAGACGTTTTGAAGAGCTGACCGGAGGCCGGATTATTGATGCCTACAGCCTTACCGAGTCAGCGCTTGCTTCCGTTTTTACCCCGATTCTCGGCACCTACAAACATGGATCGGTTGGCATTCCCGTGCCCGATGTGGAGGTGCGGATTGTCGATGCGGAAACAGGTCTTGACGACCTTGTTGATCAGGAGGTTGGTGAAATTATCATGCGGGCTCCCCAGATCATGAAAGAGTACTGGCAGAACCCGATGGAAACCGCTCTCGTTCTCCGTGATGGTTGGCTCTATACCGGCGATCTCGGCTATCTCGATGCAGATGGCTACCTCTTCATTGTCGATCGCAAAAAAGATGTCATCAAACCCGGCGGCTTCCAGGTCTGGCCCCGCGATGTTGAAGAGGCTATCGCTGTTCATCCCGCAGTCCTCGAAGTCGGTGTGGCCG
>JBAXFV010000212.1:0-2527 GCA_037139755.1 Chlorobiaceae bacterium | reverse complement strand
GGAATGCTTCCAGGCAGGATTTGATGGCGACTGGCGTATCAAGTGAAAGGCACTCCCGGGCAAGCTCTTCTGTTTCGGCAAGCGAGTAGCGGGATACCAGTGACTTCAGGTTCGGGATATCCGAGACGACAACACTGAATCTTCTGAGCCCGCACCCTAACAGGAAGGGCAGGGCGAGAGGATCGGAGCCCATGTCGCCGCAAATCATCACTTTGCAGTGATTTTTATTGGCAGTTGTTATAATCCGGTGGAGTTGCCGGATAATTGCCGGGTGGAATTTTTCAAAGAGATCCTGTACAATGACATTGTTTCTGTCAACAGCAAGGGTGTACTGAGTGAGATCATTGGTTCCAATGCTGATAAAATTAGCACATCGTGTAATCTCTTCAATCAGTTCTACTGCGGCAGGAATCTCTATCATTGCCCCGATCCTCGGCTTTTCAACTTGCTCATCGGTCTCCAACGCCAGCTCCGAGTAGTGTTTCTCGACCGATGCCCGGACATACCGAATCTCTTCGAGAGACATGATCATGGGAATCAGGATATTAACATTTCCTTGCCGATTGGCCCTGACGACGGCCCTGACCTGCGCGTCAAGTATTTTTGGCAGATCAACCAGTATCCTGATACCCCTCCATCCCAGGTTGGGATTTGGCTCTTTGACTGGAGAATAGATCAGCTTGTCTCCACCAATATCAAACAGGCGGATATCCAGAGGCATAGGAGCTATTGCTTCAGCCATTTCCTTGTAACAGGTGTATTGTTCGGTTTCGCTTGGTACTGTTGTGCCTTCGGTGAAGAGATTTTCGCTTCTGAAGAGCCCTACTCCCTCAGCTCCAGCAGTTTTTATGGTGGACACCTCTTCCTGGAAATCGATATTGGCATAAAAGGTGATCCTGACACCGCATTTTGTTGTTGCGGGTAGTTCAGCCGTCAATGAAGTATTTTCCTCATTCTTTTGAGCCACCTCTTTTATTTTCTGGTATCGCTCGATGGTTTTTTCTTCAGGATGTATAATGACGGTTCCCGTATTACCGTCGATGATCATCGGCGTGCCTGTCGAGACCTTTTCAGAGATATTTCCAAGGCCGACAACGATCGGAATCTTGAGTGACTTGCAGATCAAGGAAATATGTGAGGTTTTTCCTCCTGAGTCGGTGACAAAACCTTTGACGTTGCTGCGGCTCAAAAGAATAATATCCGCAGGAGAAAGGTTGTCGGATGCAACAATTACTCCTTCGGGGATCCATGAGTGCAGTTTTCTGATATTCAGGTTTCTGATAATCCGGGTTTTGATATCGTGAAAATCATCAGCCCGATCCTGGAAAATAAGGTTATCTGAATTTTTAAAATTTTGAAGATAGTGATCAAACTCTTCAGCAATAACGAGATGTGCGCCTTTACGTTCGGATCGGATGCGATTGCAAATCGTATCAAGCAGTATTGGATCGCGCAGCATCATGATTTGTGCCTGAAACAGATTGGAGTAGCTCTTTCCAAGTTTTCTGATGGTAAGCTGCTCAATTTTCTTCAGCTCATGTTCGGATCTGTTCAGTGCGGTAAAAAATCTCTCAATCTCTTCATTGATATTTTTTTCGTTCAGCTCCCTGATTTCATGTTTACTCTCCTCCTTGATGAACGCATAGCACTCTCCGATTGTAATGCCTCTTGAACCGCCGATTCCTGCATATGTTGCTTCTTTACCTTTGAGAGGAACTACCGGTTTTTCTGTCCTGCTTCCGGAGCTTGTTAGCCGTTTATTATCTTGCATAATAAATACTTAAAAAGGTGCGTCGTCTTGAGTGATAAATGTGCTGGAATTCGATTTTTCATGCTCAGGCAAAGAGGGCTGATAATTTTCCCTGGAAGCTCCATTTCCCTCTCCGGCATTGACATAGGTACTGGCCGTTGACTGAAAGCGGCCATAATTTTTCAGGAACAAGAGCCGGATATCTCCAATCGGGCCGTTTCTCTGTTTGCCGATCACAATTTCAACAATATCTTTTGTTGATGAGCCATCTTCAAATGTTGTTTTGCCGTACATTTCCGGTCTTGACAGAAACATGACCACATCAGCATCCTGTTCTATTGAACCGGACTCCCTGAGGTCGCTGAGCTGGGGTCTTCTGTCGCCTGAGCGCTGTTCGACAGAGCGGTTAAGCTGTGCAAGGGCGATAACCGGAATATTCAGCTCCTTGGCCAGCGCCTTCAGTGACCGGGATATCTGCGCGATCTCCTGCTCCCGATTCGTTCTGCCATCCCTGACAGGTGTTACCAACTGCAGGTAATCTACCACAATCATGCCGATATTGTGCTCTTGTTTCATCCTGCGGGTTTTGGCGGCAAGTTCCATAATGGAGATTCCCGGTGTATCGTCAATAAACAGCTTTGCTTCATTAAGCTTGTCCATACTGTTGATAATCCTTCCCATCATTTCAGGCGTGATACGACCGGTTCTGACAAGCTGTGATTCAACATAAGCTTCGGCGCACATCAGCCTTATGGCCAGTTGTACCTCCGCCATTTC
>JBAXFV010000211.1:0-2540 GCA_037139755.1 Chlorobiaceae bacterium | reverse complement strand
CGGTAGCCATACAGGTGCTGCCAGTCGTTTTTTTCGGCTGAGGTGGTCTGCCGGACGGCTATCGCTCAATTT
Organism: Chlorobiaceae bacterium; assembly: GCA_037139755.1. Classification (GTDB taxonomy): domain Bacteria; phylum Bacteroidota; class Chlorobiia; order Chlorobiales; family Chlorobiaceae; genus Chlorobium. The sequence continues at coordinate 2,468 of JBAXFV010000211.1, read as the reverse complement.
AGGTTGATGTATAGCGTTTTTTATGTCTTATTTGAGCATCAGTGATAATATTATTAATATTCATAGTGTTATAAAATTGTTCCAGGGAATTGCTGAAATATTTGGAGTAGAACATTATGCAGAAGCAATTTACAGCATTTATCGAGCGCGAAGGGAAAGGGTATATATCCCTTTGCCCGGAAGTCAATATTGAAAGTAAGGGCGATAACATCGAAGAAGTCCGCGAAAATCTTTAGGAAGCGCTGGAGCTGTTTTTCGAAACAGCCTCGCCCACGAAGATTCAGATGCGCTTGCATGAAGAAGTGTATGTGACTCGAGTGGAGGTTGCCGTTGGGTAAGCTCCGTATCCTCTCCGGGAACCAGGTTTGTGTGATCCTGGCGCGGCATGGATTCCTTGAGGTTCGGCAGCGCGGCAGTCATATCGAAATGCTGAAGCGTTTGCCTGATATAACGTACTGTACCAGTCCCAAACCATACCGAACTGCGTATTGGTACGCTTCAATCCATCATCCGCCAGTCTGGTGTACCTAAATTGAGTTCGAGTCGTGATCAATCGCCCAACAAGACTCTCGAGCGGATTCTCGCTGCGCTCAGGCCGCTGAGCTTTGTCGTTGGAACTTCATTTTGAATTAACAGAGCAAACAAGAAGTCTGATGATATAATTTCTGGAAATTCTGAAGGAGGATAGTATGGGACATTTAGGAAATGGAAAAGATCTGTTCAAAAAACTCGGACAGAAGATAGATGGAATGACTGCTCGCGTCCCCTTTAATGACAAATTTTATAATATTTTAAAAGAATTGTACACTCCAGAGGAGGCTGAAGTCGTTGTCAAAATGCCTTACGGGATGTCGAACTTTGAAAGAATCGCTCGGATTGTGAACCTGGATCGGCCTTCACTGCTAAGAATCCTTGAAAGCCTGTGTTCCAAAGGGCTTGTCATGGATCTGTGGCTGAATGAAGAATATCAGTACGCACTCTCTCCTTTCATGATCGGAATATTCGAAATGACCATGATGCGCGTTGGTGAGGAGGCCAATCCTAAGAAATGGGCACGACTTTTTGAGGAGTATCTGGTCAAAGATAAGAGCGTTTATGCGGCAAATTACCAGCATGGTGAGCGCTTTTCTTTTATACGGACGCTGCCGCACGAGGAAATTGTCGAGACCGAATATCTGGAAATTCTCGATTTTGAAAAAGCCACTGCTATTGTTAATGAAGCATCGAGATGCGCGATTGGTATATGTTCTTGTAGGCACGAAAAATTTCATAATGCCACGAAAACCTGTGACACGCCATTGGAAATGTGTACATCGTTTGATTATGCCGCTGATATTTTAGTCAGACATCACCTGGCAAAGGAGGTCGCAAAGGAACAGGTGCTTGCCAATATCGAATACGCCAAAGAGCAAGGATTAGTTCTTAATGCAGATGCCGTAAAAAGAAAAGTGACATTTCTTTGTTTTTGCTGTAAATGTTGTTGTAATGCCTTGGCCGGTATCAATAAATATGGCTATGCAAATGCCGTTATGACATCGAGTTATCTCGCAGCCTACCATCAGGAGACCTGCACAGGATGTGGGAAATGTGTGCAGATGTGTCCTGTTGAAGCCATTACCATGATGCCCTCTCGTGATCCTCAGTCACCACGAAAGAAAATTCCGGAGATAGAGACCTCACGCTGCCTTGGCTGTGGCGTATGTGGGCTAAAATGTCTTACAGGAAGTATGAAGCTTGTTCAACGAGAACAACGCGTCATTACGCCGGAGACGACATTTCATAAAATTCTCTTGTTAGCTCTTGAGAAGGGAACACTTCAGAATCAGCTCTTTGATAATCCCCAGGACATTACGCACAAATTCTTGCGAGGATTTTTCGGGGGATTTTTAAAACTTTCTCCTGTAAAGAGAGCATTATTGAGTGAGACACTTCGGTCGAGATTTCTGACCGTTATGGAAAAAGGTGTCCAGCAACAGGGAAAAGAATGGCTTGTCAATTTGTAAGATCCAGGCTATCTATGCTGATCTGTAAAGTCAGAAGCTGAATATATTGCCGTTGTTCATCTCTTTTCAATCCTGAAACATTATCAGCTTGATATCAAAAATTCCTGATAAAAAGTTGCGCTAAAATATCAAATTTGGTATACTCTTCCTGCGGGATATAATGTTGAAGTAATGCCGCCAGCAGTGGATTTCATACACTCCCTCTTTCCAAAACTACGGGCAAAAGCATTCAGGGCAATTGAACTTCTCAAAGAGTTTGGCTTCAGGCTCGGTGAGCCGCATTCAAAAACATTAGTTGGCACTGATGGTCTTAAAGAGTTGCGTGTCAAAGTCGGTACCGATATTTGCAGAATATTCTATTTCCATCATAAGGGTACTCTGTATGTTGCAACTTCCGGCTACATAAAAAAAGAGATGAAAACAGATCATGGTGAAATTGAGAAGGCTCAAAAATTACGCAAGATT
>JBAXFV010000210.1:0-2547 GCA_037139755.1 Chlorobiaceae bacterium | reverse complement strand
TGAAAAGCGCAACAATAGCCATCTCAAAAGCTTCCTTGAAATTATGTTCAGCTTCCGCAAGCAAGGCAAAGGCATAATACATATTCGGATAAGCGGGATTGAGTTCAAAAGCTTTGTCAAGGTATTGCCGTGCCGCATCCAGTTTCCCGTTCTGGATCAGGTTGATTGCAATGAGAGTTATTTCGTTTATCGGCTGGATGATATGCATTGGGAATCTGTGAGTTATAAATCAGGTCGGCTGCCTGTCAACAACGCTGGTATCGTGGCGTAAGATACTCAACCGGTTTCACCTGTACAATCTTTCACAGTACTGATTCTGAACTGCATACAGAGTGTTTAAATCCGATAGTATTGGTTGCATTCCAGTCAGGAAATGGGGCGCGGTGATCAATCAGCTTTTCATTAAATTGCCGGGGAAATTTCCGCGAACATGATAAGGAGAGAATTTTATGGTTGCGTGCATCAACGATCATCTGAATCGTTACGGTGGTTTGGCCGTCGGACATGAAGAGGAACAAAAACGGTACTTTGAGCAGAAAAGGCTGTATGCCCTTCAAATTGAAACGACAGATGCCTGTCATCAGGGGTGCATCTACTGTTATGCCGGTTCCACTCCCCATGAGAGTCGCGGACTTACCTCGGATGAAATTCGTAGCGTGCTTCGGGATGCGGCAGCGCTGGAAATTCGGGCCATCGACTGGTTGGGAGGCGACCCGCTCACCCGGCCTGACTGGTATGAGTTGATGCAGTATGCCCGGTCGCTGGGCATGATCAACAATGTCTGGACCAGTGGCCTGCCCTTGAAAAACAGGCAGATTGCTGCTCAGGTCTTTGAAGTGAGCGAGGGCGGCTTTGTTTCGGTTCACGTCGATTCCATCACTCCGGAAGTCTACGCGAAACTCCATAGGGGGGGCAATCATCACTACATCGATGCCATTGTAGAAGGGGTGACGAATATGCTCGATCTGGGCAAACCAGCCGAAAAAATGATCAATTGCATCACCTACACCGCCCGGCAAGGCCCCGAAGATGCCATCAAAACGATGCGCTGGTGGTTTGAAGAGAAAGGTCTCCGCACCTGCCTGACCATGTTCAACCCCGCAGGAATGGGAGCCGAGTGGAGAGCGTTCGAACCCAATCTCGCGGAAGTGCAGCAAGTCTATACTGAGCGCGACCGTATCAATTACGGTGGTGACAATATCACCATCGGCGCTATGGATACTGACAAATTCTACTGCGGCACGATGGCAACGGTGACCTTCACGGGTGACGTGACCCCTTGCTCGGTCATCCGTGAAGGCGTCGACAATATCCGCTCAACACCATTCCGGGAAATCATCGCCAACCATAGTAACACCCTCGTCCATGGAGATCTGCACGATGTCTGTAACCTGCCCGCCCCATGCAACACCTGCATCAGCAACCCCCATTGCTGGGGATGCCGGGCCAGTGCCTGGCATTACAATGGCGATGCCGATGGTCTGGATCCAAAATGCTGGTTGATTCGGGAAAAGAAGCAAGAAGCGTAACTCGTACAATTCAAAAAGGAGATGTTCAAATGAGTGGAAACAGACTTGATGTCACGATTGAAAACGTCAATGAAGTCTACAATGGCCCTGGCGGTATCCTTTGGGAAATGCTTATGGGCGAAGAAATTCATGTCGGCGGTGAACAAGAGACCAACATTCTGGCACAAAAGGCCGGAGTCAATGCGGAGAGTCACCTGCTTGATGTGTGCAGTGCGCTTGGTGGTCCGGCTCGTCATTTAGCACAAACGTATGGCTGCCGTGTCACTGGCCTTGATGCAACCCAACGGATGCACGCCGAGGCCATCTCCCGCACAAGGCAAGCCGGGTGGGATAACAAGGTCGAATACAAACTGGGAAACGCTCTCGACATGCCTTTTCGGGCAAATACCTTTGATGTGGTCTGGGGGCAGGATGCCTGGTGCTACATCACTGATAAAAAAAGGCTTATTGAGGAGTGTGCCCGTGTCCTCAAACCAGGAGGCATCCTTGCATTTACCGACTGGCTGGAGACCGGTTCAATGGCCAGCGATGAATGGCAGGCTCTCTATACGTTTATGGTTTTTCCCTCTATGGAGACGTTGGATGGTTATGCTACCCTGGCCGAAACTGCGGGGCTGACGGTAATCGAGAAGGAAGACCTTTCTCCCGATTTCGCCGTACATATTCAACTCTACCTTGACAACGTGCAGCATGAGTTTCGTCAAGGGATTCTGGACAACTATGGCCAGGAGATGTATGACGAAGTAGTGCGCGGCATTACCCTGTGGCGCGATGCCTCAGCGACTGGCAAGGTGGGCAGAGGCCGGATAATTGCTCGCAAAGCGTAACGTTTATTTTTCCGCCCATCGCATAGCAGCGAGCGACGCCAGGCTGAGCATGAAAAAACCTGCCGTGAGAGGAAGGACGGTGCCGTTGTAGCTCTGACCGATGGCGGTTCCTGCAATGAGTGAGATGAAGGTTGACAGCGAACCAACAACACCGGCTCCGATACCGGCGATTTTTCCGAGAGACTTCATGG
>JBAXFV010000209.1:0-2581 GCA_037139755.1 Chlorobiaceae bacterium | reverse complement strand
TGGTATAATGCCTCATCTCCATATTTTGCAAGCATTTTTTCGTGTGAGTCATACTTTTCAAGCTCTGGAAGAATCTGTTCAATCAATGCGGCCACATCGTGTGCTACTGTTCCCTCTGAAATCAATTGTGACAAATGCCTGCCCGGCTTATGGGTCAAGGGAGAGACTCCGAAAAGCATCAGTACGGCAAGACCGGTATTTTCAAGGACAAGTATCGAGCCTGAAACACAGGAGCGCCACCGCTTGAGAGAATAATCCTGCTCTGCTTCATTCAGAAACCCTCGGGCAAGTTCAAGACGGTACTCAACATTTTTGTCTTTTTCCATAACAACCTCCTTTTGTCGATACCTGCATACCACAGGTTTTACATCGTCATTTTAATGAAAATAACCTGAATCACCTTCAATGCCTGTTGTAATGGGCAATGCCGGAATTTTACCATCCGGAAACAACATGGTCAAAAATCCCGTCGACAATCTGACCAAGGGCAAATCGAACTGCCTCCTGCTGAGCGACAGAGTTTCCTGCCGGATAGTCGGCAAATCCGACAAATGATTGTGTAAACAGCACTGTTTTTTTTACCCGGTCTTCCATCGTCACCTGAACAACCAAGGTAATCCTGTTCGTCATGGCCCGCTCGGTTTTACTGGAAAGCTGCCCGGGTACATCAGAAAAGGAGATGATAGCTCCTTCAAGCAGCGCATCAGCACGGGCCAGGGATGGCGTGAAGCGAAGGGTGCTTTGCGATTCTATTCTACCGACAAGGGCTCTGGCAAGTTCCGCCCGAAACTGCGCAATACCGGCACCGGAACGGTCATCAAAAACAGGTATTGCAATAGTTTTAAGATGTGCAGGCAACGATCCTCCTGTAAAGCTGTAACAGCCCTGAAGAATAACTGAAAAAAGGAAAAAAAGTATGGCTGTCGTTGTACCTGCTTTTGTCATGACGATACCCGGATTAATAGGTTCGACGGTCAATCCTGTTCGTTATTTTACGGAAGGGATAGGTCAGGAGCAACCCCTTTTTTCTTCTTCCATGCAAGGCAGAAAGATAAATACCTGTTTTTGAATCACTCCAGCGTGATGCAAGTTTCACTGCAAGCCTTGCTGCAACCGACGGAGGCTGGGCAAAAATATCAAGAATAGTGTTGAACGTGGCTAACTGCCTTGAGAGTTCGATCGTAGGGTTATCAGCACTGACCATGCCGGTACGAACCAGCCCTGGATGCAGCAGCATGACAGAAATTCCTGTCTGTCGATACTCTTCAGCAACCGCGTACGTAAAACGGGCTATGGCTGCCTTGGTGGAACCGTAGGCGCTGATCCATGGTGTATTTGAGCCTCTGTCACTTCCGGAGCCAGCCATATTGATGACTTTTCCTTTGATCTTTTCTCTGAGAAAATAACTGATTGCAGCACGGCAGCCGTTATAGGTTCCTTTGAGATTGGTGTCAATGACCCTTCCCCATTCATCCGGATCGCTCTCTGTAATGCTCCGGAAGGAATCGGAGATCCCTGCATTGTTAATAAAACAGTCAACCTTTCCGAATTTACCTGTTGCCTCCAGGATAAGCTGTTCCATATCAGCCATTGAAACAACATTGCAGACACAACCATGTACTGTCCCCGGCGGAAATTCCGCTACAGCAGCCTGAACATTGGCATGAGAGGAGGAGGTAATAACCACTTTTGCGCCTTCGCGCACAAACTCATGTGCTATAGCTTTACCTATCCCCCGGGTAGATCCGGTAATGACGGCAACCTTGTGGTCGAGCATACCCATGAAAACCTGCTATTTTCCGTTGGCCCCGTCAACCATAGCCTGAAGTTCCGGCCGACCGACTGCATAAGTTTCAAGCGCAATACCCTGCTCAATGGCCTCCCATGCCTGACGGATACTCGCAGCACCGGCTTTGGGACCCATAGGATGACCAAAAACGCCGCGACCGGGTACAAAGCCGAAATCAACACTGCCAACCTTGCGGTAAACGTTTTCAAGCGTCAGTGCGGAATCGCTGCCGCCCGGAACCGGAAGTGAGCGCCGGAGATGACCGAACTCCTGCAAGCACTCCTGTATGTTCTCTTTGACCTCTTCTTCCGGTGTCATCATCCTGCTGCCGAATCCGGGCATGATGATGGAATCAAGCCCGGCAAGGCGTTGCAGTTTGGTCATGACCCTTGAATGAACGCCATATTTTTCCATACGGCTGAATGCTGCAATAAACGGAAAATGGCCTATAAGCGGCACTTTTGTATGCTTGGCAAGCATTCTGACAGCGCTGAGTCCCACTGGAAGAGCATTGATCAGCAGGGCATTGGCTCCGTTGCGTACAGCAATATCGTGCTGCGCAATCAACTGGTCAACCTCATCAGTCACATTGGCGAGGTAAATCTTCGGCTCGCCAGTCTCCCGTTCCGCACTCACTCTTGCCTCTCCCAGTGCATGAGAACGTTCAATCAGGGTTGACCAGTCAACATCAGCAAGCATTTCATCATCTTTGGCAATATCAAGTCCTCCGAGCCAGCTCTGACGGGCAATTTCAGCAAAATCAACGGGACTGAGGCCGATATTTGGTTTGAC
>JBAXFV010000208.1:0-2590 GCA_037139755.1 Chlorobiaceae bacterium | reverse complement strand
TCGCTGAGGCCCAGATGTTCGGCCTCCTTGTCTGAAGCAACAATCTCTTTACTGATTTTGATCAGCTCGTCCATCACTTCGGCGGCTGAGAGGATTTTGTTCTGGTATTTCTTGATGGCTTTTTCGAGCATCTCCAGCAAGCTCTTGCTCTGAACGAGGTTCTTTTTGGCGCGAACTTTGAGTTCGTCATTGAGCAGTTTTTTCAGTACCTCAAGGGCTACATTCTTATGCTTGTGCCCTTTCAGTTCAGCCAGAAACTCTTCGGAGAGAATGGAGATATCCGGTTTTTTGATTCCGGCTGCATCAAAAACATCAATCACCTTTTCGGAGACCAGCGCCTTGTCGATTACCTGGCGAATGGTGGTTTCGATATCGTCGTTACTGTAGCCGTTGCCGGTGCTATCAAATTTTGCAAGACGTGCCTTTACTGCCTGAAAAAAGCCGACCTCATCTTTTACACCCATTGCCTGCTCATGAGGAATAGCAATGGCAAAGCTCTGTGAGAGAAGGGTCACTTCGTTACTATAGCGCTTCCGGCCATCGTCAAGACCGAGAATATGCTCTTCGGCTGCAAGAATGAGCGAGAGCTTTTTTGCGGTATCGGCATCGAAATACTCTTCGTAGGGGAAGCCGTGGTACATCGCCGATACCACTTCGATCTTTTCGAGCATCAGCGTCACAGCCTGTTCCTGCAGAAGGGTGGGATCGCCTTTTCCGCCGGAATCCGAATAGAAAGAGAGCGCCTCTTTCAGGTCGGCTGCAATCCCCAGATAGTCTACCACCAGCCCGCCGGGCTTGTCTCTGTAGACCCGGTTCACGCGGGCAATCGCCTGCATCAGGTTGTGCCCTTTCATCGGCTTGTCGATGTAGATGGTATGCAACGAAGGGGCGTCAAAACCGGTGAGCCACATATCACAGACGATCACCAGTTTCAGCGGATCGTCGTCATCTTTCATGCGTTCGGCCAGCAGTTTGCGCTGTTCTTTGGTGGTATTATGTTTGGACAACACTGGGCCATCACTCGAAGCAGAGGTCATTACCACCTTGATGACTCCTTTATGTAGGTGGTCGGAATGCCATGCAGAGCGGAGATTGATGATCTCTGCATACAACTCGGCGGCAATGCGACGCGACATACAGACAATCATCCCCTTTCCGGCAAAAACCTCCTGTCGGGCCTCGAAGTGTGTGACAATATCATTCGCAACATTTTTAATGCGGTTGGCACTGCCAATCAGCGCCTCCATTCTGGTCCATCTGGCCTTGCTTTTTTGCGTGTCGCTCAGTTGCTTCTGGTCAAGCTCTTCATCAAGCTCGACAATCAGTTTTCTGCCTTCATCTCCGAGTTCAACCTTGGCCAACCGACTTTCATAGAAAATCCGCACGGTGGCACCATCTTCAACAGCCTGTGCTATATCGTAGATATCGACATAGTTGCCGAAAACTGCCGGAGTATTCACGTCGGTTTTCTCAATCGGCGTACCGGTAAAACCGAGACAGGTGGCATTCGGCAGGGCATCACGCAGATACTTGGCAAAGCCGTAGACAACCTTTTTACCAATCACAATACCATCACCATTTTTCTCATCAATGGTTTTGGCGGTGAATCCATATTGGGTGCGGTGGGCTTCGTCGGCAATAACCACAATATTTCGGCGAGAGGATAACTGCTCATAAACATTACCCTCTGAGGGCTGAAACTTCTGGATGGTTGAAAAGATCACTCCTCCAGAAGCGACTTTCAACAGCTCTTTCAACTGTTCCCGGCTCTCTGCCTGCACCGGTTCCTGCCGCAACAACTGTTTTGATGCCGCAAAGGTATCGAACAACTGATCGTCGAGATCGTTGCGATCGGTTATGACAAGAATGGTAGGATTATCGAGTACCAGTACAATCTTGCCGGTATAAAAGACCATCGAAAGCGATTTGCCCGACCCTTGGGTATGCCAAACCACTCCCGCCTTCATGTCGCCCCTTGGCTGGCCTGCTACGCCAGGAAGGCCATAACTCAATGGATTTTCACGAGCCTGCAGGTGTGCATCCAGGTCGACCGCCCGCAGGGTTGAAGCTACGGCGGCATTGACGGCATAGTACTGGTGATAGGCTGCCAGCTTCTTGACTGACGTGATGGTGACAATACCGGTAGCGGAATCTTCCTTTTTACTTTTCTCAAAAACAATGAAGTGACGCAGAAGATCAAGAAGCGTTGCCTTGTTCAACATGCCTGAAATCAGCGTTTCAAGCTGACTGACGAGATGCGAGGCTTCAGCTTTGCCATCAGCACTCTTCCATGCCATGAACCGAGAGAAACCAGCAGAAAGAGAGCCTGCCCGAGCCTCAAGCCCGTCGGAGATAACGACAATGGCATTGGAAGTGAAGAGAGCTGGAATGGCCTGCTTGTAGGTTTCGATCTGCCGGAACGCTGACTGGATCGTCGCGTTTTCATCGGCAGCATTTTTCAGTTCGAGCACAACGAGCGGAATGCCGTTAACAAAGAGCACGATGTCGGGGCGTTTGTTCTGGTGGTTCTCAATCACCGTAAACTGATTTGCCACCACAAACTCATTGTTTTCGGGAGTATCAAAATCAA
>JBAXFV010000207.1:0-2598 GCA_037139755.1 Chlorobiaceae bacterium | reverse complement strand
TCTCTTGATGTTTATTATCTTGATAATAGACAATATTATGGTTTTCAGAAAGGGTCAGATCTTGTTATTATTTCCATGCAGGGCAATCCGGGGCTTTCCTCTACCGTGATGGTTTGCCCATGAAGTCTGTAGCTCAGTTGGCTCTGATTTCCAAGGGAATGCAAGTCGTAATTATAAGTATCTTTCCGAGCAAAAGCCCTCTGGGAACGCTGAGCTCCAGCTCGGCAAAGGGAGTATAAAATGCCGAACTGGAGCTCGGCGTTCCCGGGTATAAGCTCAAAGATTTCGATACATTCTAACGAATAACCTGTAATTCACGGAATTAGAAATATTGCTGTGTTGTTTGGCGCTGCCTTGTTATAATATTTGGGAGTACAGGACAAGTAACTGGGTCATGGGATGATGGTAACTGATTTAAAATAAATAGATTATTTGTATGTGATTTCATTATGACGAGATAATAATTAAGGCATAATAATTAACAGTCCGGAGACTATGAACGCGACACATTTTACCTCAGAGTATTGCCTGTAGATGCAAGCTGAATTGTTATTTCCCTCAGTTCCCTATATTCCGAAAAGATCGGGTATTCGTTTATCACTATTTCCCCCATGAACCTCACCACCCTCAAAAAGCTCGAATTCGACAAAGTCGCCCACTACGCTGCCCGGCTCTGCCTCTCGGCGATGGGGCGCGACCAGCTTCTTGCAGTCACACCGCAACGAGATCGGCAGGCGCTTGTTGCCGAGCTTGAGCGGTTGCTGGAGTTGCGCAATCTGCTTCAGGAGGGGGTTGCACTTCCGTTCTCGTATCTCCCCGACACCCGCCCGCTGCTGAAAAAGCTGGAACTTCTGGGGAGCTATCTGGAGACGGAGGAGTTGCAGGATATCTATCATCTCCTCTTTTCATCGGTGCAGTTGCGGAAGTTCATGGCGCTCAACCGCGAGGTCTATCCGCTGCTCAATGAGTTTACCCTGCAGCTCTGGCTTGAGAGTGCTCTTCAGGCGGGGATTCGCCGGATTATTGATGAGCAGGGGAGGGTGCGCGATACGGCGAGTGATGCGCTTCTGATGATTCGCGGGGAGTTGCTGAGCAGTCGTGAATTGATTCGCCGGAGAATGGAGCGGCTGCTTCGTCGCTCCCAGGAGAGTGGCTGGCTGATGGAGGAGAGGGTGGCGGTCAAGAATGGCCGTTTGACGCTTGGGCTGAAGGTGGAGTACAAGTACAAGATTGCCGGGTATATCCAGGATTACTCCGGCTCGGGGCAGACAGTCTTTATTGAGCCTGCTGAAACGCTGGAGATCAGTAATCGCATTCAGGATCTGGAGATCAGCGAGCGGCGGGAGATTGAGCGCATTCTGAAGGAGATGACGGAGGAGATTCGACAGGAGCGCCACAACATTCAGATCAATGAAACTCTGCTTGCGGCCTTCGATGCCCTCTATGGACGGGCGCGGTTTGCGGTTGAAACCCATGCGGTGCTGCCCTCCATTACCGAAGGGCAGGCACTTCGCATTGTGAAAGGCTATCACCCCTGGCTGCTGATTTCGCATCGCCAGAAGGAGGTGCAGCCTCTCGACCTTATTCTGGATGAGGAGGAGCGGGTTCTTGTGATCTCCGGCCCCAACGCTGGCGGAAAGTCGGTGGCGATGAAGAGCGCCGGGCTTCTCTGCTGTATGCTGGTTCATGGCTATCTGCTCCCTTGCAGCGAGAGTTCGGTTTTCCCCCTTTTCCGCGACATTTTTATTGAGATTGGTGACGACCAGTCCATCGAGAATGACCTCTCAACCTTCAGCTCCCATCTTGGGGCTATCAAGACAATCCTTGATGGCGCTGGCAGCCGCGATCTGGTGCTGATTGACGAACTTTGTGCCGGTACCGATGTGGAGGAGGGAGGAGCTATTGCCCGTGCGGTCATTGAGGAGCTGCTCAGTCGCTCCACCAAGACGATTGTGACCACCCACCTTGGCGAGTTGAAGGCTTATGCCCATGAACGGGCGGGTGTGGTAAACGGCGCAATGGAGTTTGACCGGGCGGAGCTTCAGCCAACTTTCAGGTTTGTCAAGGGGCTCCCTGGCAACAGTTTTGCCTTTGCCATGATGAAGCGGATGGGCTTTCCGGGGAAAATGGTTGAGCGTGCGTCGGGATTTATGCTGCATGAGCGCATTGGGCTCGACCGGATGCTTGATGACCTGAGCCGCATGTTTGAGGAGAACCGTATACTGAAGCAGCAGCTTGAGGTGGAGCATGCGGATAGTGAAAAACGGAAGCTCTCATTGCAGCATGCGGAGGCGGCGTTTGAGCAGAAGCGCAGAAATGCAAAGCTTGGAGCATCGCGGGAGCTTCAGAAGGAGCTGGAGCAGGCCCGACAGGAGATTCGGGAGATTCTGCAAGAGGTTAAAGCGGCTCCGACAGATGAAAAAGTTGTGCATGTAGCACGGAAAAAACTTGGTATCAAAAAGCAGGCGGCAGAAAAGAGTGAGTCGCTTCTGCGCGCCAGAGCTGAAGCGGCGGCCAGGGTTGATCGTACCATCCGCGCAGGTGACCTTGTCAGTATTCTCGATACCAATACCTCCGGTGAGGTTGAGAGTGTTCATG
>JBAXFV010000206.1:0-2600 GCA_037139755.1 Chlorobiaceae bacterium | reverse complement strand
TCTTGCGGTTCCGCTCAGCAACCGCACGGCAGTGAGCAATCCAGAGATGATCGGGAACATCTGCCGGGTCGCCGACAGGGGGAGAGTCAAAGGCGGTCATGTAGGGAAAATCGGCATCGCTGACTACGCCACGCGTCTTGATCTGGTTCAGCGCGTCGCCGTTGTTCCATCCATGACAATTTGGTCCGTGTGAAGAGCAGAAGTGCTGATCCGCTTCCGAGAGATGGACACTTGCTCCACCATGCTCAACGCCGACCATTGAGCCAACAACTCCGGTTGTGGCATGGGAGACACATGAGCCGCAATAGCCCTGGTCAGTCACCCCGCCAATGACGCCGCGAGTTCGCCAATCGAAGGTGCGCGGATAAGGAGGAGTTGCCGCAGGACCCCCGAGGGTCTTTGGAGCACTCCCCAGAGTCATGGGTTGCTGAAACAGGTGCGACATCCGCGTCACCATCAAACGTTGTGATGTCTCCAGTGCTGCACGGGTTACCTCCGCTGGAGCAGGATCCCACCCCAGCCCCCTCGGTTTTGAATCAGCGGGCAACTCAATGGGTACCCAGGTCAGTCCACGGGATTTGATGTCCGCCTTCAGTTGAATGATGTTCAAGCCTGCCATGCCACTCCTCCTTATCGTTAAAGATTAATTGCTGTTGCGCTTTTTTTTGTCAGATCAGTTAATCCTGCTGATTTTTTCAGGGTTTCCCCTCAACACAAACGGTATCGGGCTCGCTCCTTGAAGTAAAAAGATAATGTATTGTCAAGCTGACACTCTTGATGAAAACGGGCAGATCCGCAGAACTGATTGTAAATAAGAACGGTAAAATCTGCTGCCGAAAGTGCACTTGAAACAAAAAAATAGCACTGGCCTGTACGATTTTCAGAAAATATTACATAGAACCACCATGCAATTCAGAGTATCCCGTGCATAATCATGCTAAACTCTAATGTCGTGTAATTCGTTTGAAAGTTGCCAATAAAAATAAACAGGCAATTCACAAGTCGAACCGGTATTCGGGATTATTAAATCAGTGCTTGGATATCGACAATTTATGCGTCGAGGATTGGAAAATGTCGATGCAGAATGGACACTGGTAAGTCTTGCCTGGAATCTGAAAAGAATGTATGTCTTGGCGAAGCCGCCCCCGAAAACACCAATAATGGCCGCATGTAAAGCAAAATCAGGAATACAGGGGGCAAGCAATGGGAGCTGTTTTGGTGTCCTATGCGCTTGATATGGTCTTCTATGGCTAAAATGAACATAAAAAGGACGGTCGAGGGCTTTTTTGCGATCAGTTTTTCTGTCATTAGTCCGACAGGCTGCTAGGTTGCCGCGGTCTTTTTTGGAGCAATAACCTATATCGGTAATGCCCCGAACTTTATGGTAAAAAACATTGCTGCCCAGAGTGGTGTGGATGTTCCGGATTTTCTGGAGTATACTTTTAAATATTCGCTGCCGATACTGCTTCCCTTATTTGCTCTCTTATGGTTCCTGTTTTTTAACTTTTGAGGGAATGCTCAACATATAAAGCCATGAAAAGCTTTATTACTGCAATCAACAATGGGACGCATGGGTTTGACTTTCCTGTTGACTATACCATGAGATAGCCTTTTTTACCCTCCGATTTCTGACATACTTGTTCTGCCGGAATCTGCGGCAGAATGCTTTCCGTCCAGAGGTTTCAGTGAGACTGCTTTCCGGAACAAATCCGAGATTGATTCATGGCTGGCATTGCTGCGAAGCAGTGCCAACAACTTTACCCCCTTTTGCTCATAAAGACAACTGATGATTGTGCCGTCCGAGGTAATACGGATCTTGTTGCACTGACTGCAGAAATTTCTTGTAAATGCAGGAATAATAGCAATCGAACCCTTATGATCAGGCAAGAGATAACTGAAATACTGGGTTGAGTGACCTTTGATTGTCTGAAGCCCGGAGTAATTCATTTTCAGGAACTCCTGAATTTTATCGGCGCTGAAAAATTTTCCGGTGCGCCAGATTTGATGGTCGTCAAACGGTTGAAGCTCCAGAAATCGAACGGTGACGGGATGCTTCCTGGTCAAGTCAACAAACCGCACAATTTCATCGCTATTGATGTCCCGCATCAGAACCACGTTGAGTTTTGTGGGAAGAGCTGCCGTTGCAAGAAGGTTGTCGAGATTGTCGCGCACCCGGCGATATTCGTCTCTCCTTGTTATGGTATGATATCGCTCACGATCAAGCGTGTCAAGACTGAAATTTATGGCGTCAAGACCTGCATCAACAAGAGCGGGAAGAAAACTGTCGAGCAGCAGGCCGTTGGTCGTCAGGTTTACCGTTTTTATCCCTGGAATTTTTTTTGCTTCACGAACCAATTCGACAATATCCGTGCGCAGAAGCGGCTCCCCTCCGGTAAAGCGCAGCTTTGTTACCCCAAGAGTGGCAAGCACCTTTATGATGGTCATGATCTCCTGCTTGCTCAGAAGAGAATGAGCATCGGTACTCTCTTGATGCGCCTCGCTCATGCAGTAGGAGCATCTCAGGTTGCACCGCGAAGTGACGGCTATACGTACATAATCTATAGGTCGGTGAAACGTATCGACAAGGGAACTCTGGAAGG
>JBAXFV010000205.1:0-2647 GCA_037139755.1 Chlorobiaceae bacterium | reverse complement strand
AATCCGGCGCCTTGCGGCCTACAAGTACACTCATGGTATTTTCCTTTTTTTTGTTAAAAAGTAATTAATAGGATTATTTTTGTCCATTATAAGGTTTTTCTCTGTTTTTCGCAATAAAAAAGTGTGCTGGAGCGACATTAAACGTTGTGTGACGGTAAGTATGAAAAGAGTAAAGGTTTGCTCGTGAAGAAGCTGATTTCAAGCCAGTGAGAGAGGTATTTTTGGAAAATGCTATTATTTTATTTATTAATTACTTTAAGACTTAAGTGAAAGCTCTTGTTTCTTGAGTTTCTCATGCGGCATTGTGCTTCGTGTGCCACAAGGTAGCCAGATAAGTTGATCCTGGTTTCGTGCTGAGCAAGGAGCCGCGCCATTACATCAATCCTAAACAGAGGAGGCGAGAGTTTCCGTTGCATCAAAACTACTCTATTGAAGAGAAGACTTCATGTTAACAAACAATGAAATCAGAAAGCATTTCTGATTTTCTCTCAACTTTGAATAAGGAGTCGTAGCTATGCCAAGTAAAAAAACTGACCAAAAAGCCCCAGGCTTAACGGCAACCACCACCCTTCATCCTCCTCTTACAACAATACCATTGGTGCACACGAAAACGCTCAATGTGCCACTTCTGCCACAACTCACCAGCATGTGGTGTTGGGCGGCTTCGGCAGAGATGGTGATGAAATATATGGGACATGATGTGGCTCAATGCAAGCAGGCAAATCACGAATTCAATCGAACGGATTGCTGCAACAGTCCCATTCCAGGCGCCTGTGTCCAGGGCGGTTGGCCCGAGTTCGCTGTTTGGAAATTTGCAAACCAGATGACCGCATGGGGAATAGCTCTCACTTTTAATCAACTTGTTGCCCAGATTGATGCTAATGCTCCCGTTTGTTTCTCTTGGGGCTGGCAGGGAGGCGGGGGACATATGATGGTGGTTCGAGGGTATTCATCTTCCATTATCGTTTTTTCCGGATCCGGGAATCAGATGGTGTACATTAACGATCCATGGGCGCCAAATGTAGGGAATACTCGATGGATTACTTATGCTGACTTTGTCGCCAAAACAGGAGACCATGTTCATTGGCGCGATTATTACAACATCAAGTACATCGGATTATCTCCCATCGTCATTGCTAAAAGCACCGAGGAGGAAATGCCAACCGAGAAACAACAGCCAATCATGAACACGACCCCCACTACTTCAGCGGGTTATGCTGATCCAGAGACCGCAGCGAGGGAAGCATTAAATTACATCCCGTTGCTTGTGACCACTGATAATGCGAAGGAAATGGGATTTGATTCTATTCCCCGAGATCCATCAGTCCTGGCGCTTGGACAACCTCTTCCGATTTACTATATCCGTCACGACACGTTGACCGCCCATTACACGGGTCAAGACGTTCGCAAGCTTTTAACTGACGGGGAAGAAATGCTCTACCCGATTTTTAAGGACGGCAAGGTTGTTTGTTCGGTGGTTGTAGCCAAACAACAGGGAGTGTGGACCTTCCGCAGTTTGGGGGATTCTAATCTTGTGAAGGAACTGGTGGAGGTCAGGAACCGTCAAGCCTCCGTTTCAGGTAAAGATCATTCCAAATATTTTATTGTTCACATTCCGAGTCTGTACCACATGTTTGTTGCTCACTATGACTCTTCCGGAAAACTCATGATGAGTCATATCCATGACAATGACAACTATGGCTTTGTTAAACATGCCAGCCATGATGCAGAGCGTGTTATCAACACAATTCTGCCGCATGCCAAATCACTTGGCGTTTCACTTCCCGGCGAGGTATAAACCTTTCATGCTGGTGGGCAAACGCTTTAAAACGTTTGCCCACCGAATTTAACCCAATCATGTTGTTTCGTGATGCTTGCCAATTTGTTGCCTTTTGCAGGAATTGATAAACCGTTATGCTGTTTTTCCAAAGTCGGGCCTATAGCGATAATTCCTTACTATAGAGTATATTCAAAAACATAAACCGTTTTAAACCGAGCGAACAAGAAGGATATCTGCATCAGTTCACGATGTGGTGGTGAAACGGATCTGCTTCCTGAAATTTGAAAACGTACTGAGCTTTGAGTGAGGTGAATAAAAAAAAAGACGATAAGCCGGGAAGCAGTAAAATACTTGAGCGGTTATCTTATTGTCTTGCATGTATTGCCGTTTTGATTGGATTGTCGGCAGTATTTAATTTCCCGTATATATCAAGGGAGCATGATAAAGCACTGCTTTGGTTTGGCTTCGCATTGCTTGCCATCCTTTTCCCCTACGTTAAAGAAATTACCTTCAAGGATCTTAAAGTTGTTATTGCTGATATTAAGGAAGTTTCAAAAAAAATAGATGGGGCGGCAATAACTGCCAAAGATTTAGCGTATAATTTATCAGATACTAAAAATGAATTGATCAGCGGATATCAGGAATTATTGCGACTGTTGCCGGAAGACAAGCGCAATGAACGTATTCGGCGTCTTTCTGGTATGTATTTAAAAGAGCTTGGTATTAGTGTCTTAACGGTAAAACAATGGTTGATTGATGCCGGAAAGCCAGTACAAAACATGAATGATGAAATAGATGATAATTATATCACTGTTTTAAGAGAGTTTCAGAAAGAGAATAATCTTGGAGATGACGGAATTTTTGGAT
>JBAXFV010000204.1:0-2649 GCA_037139755.1 Chlorobiaceae bacterium | reverse complement strand
TCTATTGGCACCGTCATAAGCAAAATAGTTAATAAGTTCTTTCCTGGAGTTCATAGCGTCCCATCGTTACCGGCTTTTCACCAAGAACGACTTTACCATTGATCAGGGTTGCCATTGTATGCTTGTGCCAGTTCACATCATCCCTTACCGGAAAATCGACACGGGTATGAGAACCCCGGCTCTCCTGACGGGCATAGGCGCCAAGAGCAACGGTTTCAGCCAAATCCAGCATATTTTTCAGTTCAAGCACCTGCATAAGGTTGGTATTGAAAACATCACTGGTATCAAAGATTCGGACTTTTTTAAATCGCTCTTTAAGTTCCGAAATCTCCTCTATACCCTTCTGCAACAGGGAGGATTCTCTGTAAATACCAACGTTGCGCGCAAGGGTCTTGCCAAGATCCTCCCGCAACGCGCCATACCGTTCATAATTACCGGAAGAGTGCATACCACCTCTCACCGCATCCAACTGCTCCTTGAGTTCGACTTCCGGAATGCTCCCCGGTTCAAATTTGCGAGCCTCTTCAGCGGCGGTGTGACCGGCAATACGACCGAACACAAGAATATCAAGCAAGGAATTTCCTCCAAGACGATTTGCGCCATGCACCGAGACACAACCACATTCGCCAGCGGCATACACACCCTCCATAGCCGTTCGTCCGAAATTATCGGTATCAATCCCTCCCATCGAATAATGGGCGGTCGGCCTGATCGGAATTGGCTCTTCTATTGGATCGACGCCTTCAAACTGCATCGACATTTCCCGTATCTGGGGCAAACGTGATTTGATAAGATCCGCCCCGAGATGGGTCAGATCAAGATGGATATAGGTTCCTGCCGGGCTGTCGAAACCCCTTCCTTCAAGAATTTCTGTTTCAATCGATCGCGAAACCAGATCCCTCGGGCCAAGCTCCATCTTTTCTTTCGCATACCTTGCCATGAAACGCTCTCCATCCTTGTTGACCAGATAACCGCCTTCACCTCTTGCTCCTTCTGTAATGAGCAGTCCGCTTTTTCTCAATCCGGTAGGATGAAACTGGACAAACTCCATATCTTTCAGGGGAATACCTGATCGAAAAGCAATGGCCTGACCATCACCGGTATTGCCAGCAGCGTTGCTTGAGCGGTTCCAGTACATTTTGGCATATCCGCCAGTAGCAAAAATCACGGTTCTTGCCGGAAAAGCCTCAACCTTACCGCTCTTCATATTCATGGCAATCAACCCTCTCGAACGACTGCCGTTGACCGACAGGTTCAGCGCAAAATATTCATTGAAGAAAATCACCCCTTTTTTCAGACACTGCTCGTAGAGTGTCTGAAGAATAGTATGTCCTGTTTTATCAGAGCAGTAGCAGCATCTTGGAAGCGTGGCACCACCGAATGGACGCTGTGCAATGGTGTTGTCCGGCATTCTTGACCAGGGCGTCCCCATATTTTCAAGTTCACGGATAATTTTTGGCGCCTCTGAACAAAGCACATGAACGGCATCCTGATCCGCAAGATAATCGCCGCCTTTGATGGTATCGAAAATATGCATTTCGACGGTATCATCCTTTGCCTTGTTGGCAAGAGCCGCATTGGCCCCGCCCTGTGCCGCTGAGGTATGTGAACGGTTCGGATACACTTTGGAGAGCACCGCGATATTCAGCGACGGATTGGTTTTCATGGCCTCCATGGCAGCATAGAGCCCGGCCCCCCCGCCACCGACAATAACAACATCAAATGGTTTCATACGCTAAATTTCCTTGTGAAGCTGTAAAGAGAGCCTCTCTGATTACATGAGCAGAGCACTGCAACAGGTAAGCCCTGCTCATTGAAATTGATTTTTCTGGTAGTAACTGAGGAAAACCGTACAAGGTATCCTGACGACTTATAATGCTACATGGTCGTCATGAACCGGAAGTTCCTCTACTGCATGAAGAACATCTGTCATATTGAGAAGACCAACAACTTTATTGTTTTCCATAACGGTAAGCCGCCTGATATTGGTTCTTTTCATCAGACGAAGCGCATACTTTATCCTGAGACTTGGATTGACACTGATAATCGGCTTGCTCATAATCTGAAAAACAGGAGTATTCCATGGGTCACGGTGAATATCCTCGCCCGGATCAATCACTTTTTCAAGAATATCCTTTTCCGTAACGATACCGTAACAATCATCTTCGTTTCGGGGTTCGACAATAAGACCGCTCTCTTTGGTCTGCTTCATAATCTGAAGAGCTTCGGCAACCGTGCAGCTTCCTTTGATGATTTGAAATTCCTTCCGCATAAGGGCAGAAACAGGCATAGTCCTTAACGTTATAAGCTGATCCATAGTGTCAATGTTACTTAAGAGTTAAAAAGCTCATAAAGCCCATCTTTCTCTTTCAACAAAAAAAGATAAAGGGGCACCGATGTTATGTCTGAACGCAGGAAACGAGGGTAAACACCACTCCCACCCATGGAAATGGGCGCAAGTAAAAGTGCAACTATATAACTATACTAATTTATAAAAAAATTAACAACTAAATGCAACAACTGCTCAATTAAAACTGAAATTATCTAATACCTTGAGCTTTTTTGTACACCGCCCAGTTTTGCTTGAGAAAAAGAAACTCCCTGAAATTTTTCTGAAGAAGAAATGGATTGGTCGCTCGCTCATTGCCG
>JBAXFV010000203.1:0-2651 GCA_037139755.1 Chlorobiaceae bacterium | reverse complement strand
ATTGCAACCGGCATGGGAATCACCCTGAAGCATTTTTTCAATGCCATCCATCGCAAAGGCGATGCAGGTCTTGATGATGTGGACTATTTTCGTCAGGTGGACGGTCTCTGCACCCTGCAGTACCCCCGTGAGGTTATTCCTACACCAGCGAACGCTCGCTATCGTCTCTACAATAAAATTGAAGACTGTATCGGCTGTGGTCAATGCGTCAGGGCGTGCCCGATCTCCTGTATAGAAATGGAGACCATCAAGGTGGCACCCGATGATATGGCCGTATGCGGAAAAACATCCGACGGACAGCAGAAAAAATTCTGGGTACCTGTGTTTGATATCGACGTTGCAAAGTGCATGACCTGCGGAATATGCACCACCGTCTGCCCGACAGAGTGCCTGTACCATACGCCAGTTGCCGACTTTTCCGAGTTTGACCGCAGCAATATGCTCTACCATTTCGGAAATCTGACACGGCTTGAAGCCGAAGCCAAGCGCCGCAAGCTTGCTGAAATACAGGCAAAGGCACTGGCTGAAAAGGAAAAGAAAGCGGCGGAAGCCAAACTGGAAAAGAAAGACGGAGAATAAGCGAACCAATTAATGTGCTCCAATTACCATGAGTAACACAACGTATACGGTCATATTTTATCTCTTTGCAGCCATTACAGTCTGCTCGGCGGCCTTCGTGGTCTTTACCCGGAACGTTATCTATTCCGCCTTCTCCCTGCTCTTTACTTTTTTCGGCGCGGCAGCGCTCTACGTTTTTCTCAGCGCTGATTTCATAGCCGTTACCCAGGTGGTCGTCTATGTCGGCGGCATCCTCGTCCTGCTCCTCTTCGGTGTCATGTTTACCAACAGCATCATGCAGACCGGGCAGAAAAGCGAAGTCCTTCACATTATTCCCGGCACGCTTCTCCTTATCGCTATGATCGGAGCAATGCTCTATACCTTTTATACAACACACGGCTGGATGCCCTCCGAAACACCGCTTCAGGGAAGCATCGTCGAACGGATCGGATTTGAAACCATGTCGCGCTACGTGCTGCCCTTTGAAATGGTCTCCATCCTGCTGCTTGCAGCCCTGATAGGAGCCGCATTTCTGGCACGTTTCGACAAGAGCGGTAAATAACGTAAAAAGTCTATCACCATAATGGAACAGTTGACAACCATAGGACTCAATCACTATCTCACCATATCAGCCTTTCTGCTGGGCTTCGGGCTTTTTGCCGTCATGACCCGCAAAAACGCTATTGTTGTGTTGATGGGCGTTGAACTCATACTGAATGCCGCAAACATAAATTTTCTGGCATTCTCAAAATACAACGGCGGCATGGAAGGAGTGATGTTTGCTCTTTTCGTCATCGTTATTGCCGCTGCCGAAGCGGCGATAGCTCTGGCCATCGTGATCAATATATACAAGATATTCAAGAGTGTGGACGTGTCGAGTATAGACACCCTGAAAGAGTAATTTTAATTTATTCCTGAAAACATTACCTGGAACATGCACAGTTTAATTCAGTTATCAATAGTCGTACTGCTGCTGCCGCTGCTCTCGTTTGTCATTCTTATCTTTTTCAATCGCCGTCTTCCGCGCAGAGGCGATTTTATAGGAGTGGGCATACTTGGCACCGCATTCGGCATATCGGCTTATATATTCTGGTCAGTTATTGTGCAGACCTACGATCCGGCATTCAGGATAGCATGGGACTTTACCTGGATTGATCTCGGCAACGTTCCCGGCGTCGGTCCACTTCAAATCAAGATGGGCGTCGTCATCGACAACCTCACCGCCATCATGCTGGCGATGGTTACCCTGATCAGTCTTCTCGTTCATCTCTACTCAACCGGTTATATGGCCGGAGACAAGAATTACGGACGATATTTTGCCTTTCTGGGGATCTTCACCTTCTCCATGCTCGGTATTGTCCTCTCCGACAACCTTTTCGCCATCTATATCTTCTGGGAACTTGTCGGACTCTCATCCTACCTGCTCATCGGCTTCTTCTTCGAAAAACAGAGCGCAGCCGATGCACAGAAAAAAGCCTTTCTTGCTAACCGTGTCGGCGACATCGGCATGTGGCTCGGCATCCTGATTCTCTATTCACAGTTCCATACCTTCAGTTTCGAACAGATCTACGCCAACCTTGCAGCAGGGAAGTTCGGTCTCTCCCATGGATGGCTTACCGCCGCAGGGATCCTTCTCTTCATGGGCTGCGTCGGTAAATCAGCACAGTTTCCGCTTCATGTCTGGCTGCCGGATGCCATGGAAGGCCCGACGCCTGTTTCGGCGCTCATCCACGCAGCAACCATGGTTGCTGCCGGTGTTTACTTTGTTGCACGCATCTTTGTGGTTCTGACTCCCGACGCCCTGCATGTCATCGCCTTTACCGGAGCATGCACCGCCTTCATGGCAGCAACCATCGCCATTACCCAGAACGATATTAAAAGAGTTCTGGCCTACTCTACCGTCTCGCAGCTTGGCTACATGGTGCTCGGTCTTGGAGTCGGCGCCTATTCAGCAGCGCTCTTCCATCTCGTCACACACGCCTTCTTCAAGGCATGCCTCTTTCTCGGTTCAGGCGCCATCATCCACGCCATGCACCACGAGCAGGATATGCGCTGGATGGGAGCCCTTCGCAAAAAGATGCCCTGGACATTCG
>JBAXFV010000202.1:0-2680 GCA_037139755.1 Chlorobiaceae bacterium | reverse complement strand
CTACTGCTCATGCAGTATTATAAGCCAACTGAAGCTGAGGCTTTTGCTTCATTTGTCTTTATCCAGCGGGAAATCTCTTTCGGCTGGCTTATCCGCCAGATTCATGCATGGTCGGCAAACCTCATGGTTCTGATGGCGTTTATTCACATGTTCAGCACCTTCTTCATGAAGTCATACCGTAAACCACGAGAACTGATGTGGGTGAGCGGTTTTGTGCTTCTGGTGCTCAGTCTCGGTTTTGGCTTTACCGGATACCTTCTTCCCTGGAATGAACTTGCATTCTTTGCAACCCAGGTTGGTACAGAAACGCCAAAAGTAGCTCCAGGCGGCGCATTCCTTGTCAATATTCTTCGTGGTGGTGAAGAGGTCAGCGGCGAAACACTTACCCGTATGTTCTCACTGCATGTTGTCCTACTGCCTGGTCTTCTCATGCTCGTGCTTTCTGCACATCTGCTTCTTGTTCAGGTTCTTGGTACATCAGCTCCTATCGGCTACAAGGAATCGGGGATGGTCAAAGGATACGAGAAGTTTTTTCCGACATTTCTTGCCAAGGATGCTATCGGATGGATTATTGGTTTTGTACTCCTTGTTTACCTTGCGGCAGTATTTCCTTGGGGTATCGGTGTGAAAGCCAATGCGCTTAATCCTGCACCCATGGGCATTAAACCTGAATGGTATTTCTGGGCACAGTTCCAGTTGCTCAAAGATCTCAAGTTTGAAGGCGGAGAGCTTGTTGCTATTGCGCTTATTACTGTGGGCGCTGTTGTCTGGCTTCTTGTCCCATTCATTGACTTCAAGGCATCAAGAGAAGAGAAAAGCCCGATCTTTACCATGCTCGGTCTTGTTGTTCTGGCCTTCCTTCTTGTCAATACCTGGCGTGTTTTCGCAGAGTACGGCTGGTAAATCAGTAATCACTCGTTACAACTCAAAAGCCCGGTTCAGCCGGGCTTTTGAGTTGTATGTAGAAAACAAGTTCTTGTAACCCGAGCACTCCTTATTGCCCCGGCGCCACACTTACATTTTTTTCACGAACCAATTCCACCATCTCATACCCCGCAAGGAAAGCATGCATGTCGAGTTGTTCGGAGGCTTCCACCCATTCTGCGATTGCTGTTTCCGGGTCTTTAAGTAACTCCTGCATAATAAACCAAGCCACAAGTACGCTGAAGCGCTGTTCGCGGAACCATGTCTTGTTATGTCGTTCATCAAATTGCAAGAGGCTTCCCAGATGGAGCCTGTTGATTCTATTCACTGTTTTTATGAAAGCCAGCAAACGCTCTTCAGGAGTTGCATCAGACTCTGTTTCCTTTTTTGGAGTAAGCAGGCAGGCAAGCAGGTCGGGAAGATTTTCACCCGGAATGCCTATCATGCCTGATTCGGGGTAAATTGCCCGAAGCGCATCGTTCATCAGCCAGTCGTCGATGAGGTTCAGGTTAAGTGAGCCTGTTGCGGTGAGCATCTGCTGCAGCGTATCGAGGATAATCCAATGCCTTGCAATGGTTTCATACTCTACGCCCTCTTTGCTGCTCAGGCCAAGAGCAGTCTGAAGTTTTCGAGAGTTTGTATTTTTTTTCAGCAGATCAGGAAACAGAAGAGCCTGATGGTAGAGCTCAGTTGCCTCTGCCGCAAGGTTTTCTGGAACTTCAAGCGATTTTTCCATGAGTTCACTGAACTGTTGCGCAACCGTTTCAAGCAGTGTGGCCAAGGTTGTTTCAAACTCCTCATCCTCAAGGGCAGCCTTTGTCGCATCAGGAAGCAGAGCCGCAGTAATGATGTTGTGCAGCGGGGATAGACTTATGGTGAGAGCAGCCAGTTCAATTGACGGAGTTCCGCCTCCGTTGAGTTCCGCAGCCAACTGTGCATAGGGCCTCAATTTTGATGGATAAACCTCCCTGAAGTGAAGGAAAACGTTGTATTTGTAACCATCAACGGCAACCAGCAGCCCATTTTCTGCAATCTCCGGGCACGAACGAATAAATTCAAGGCCACTGGCATGATCCCTGAACACAACAAAGGTGTTGTGTTGATTGCTCAGATTAAGCCCTTCAGAGAGTGAACTCTGCCGGATTTCGCCGTGCTGGCGGTAGCCGACTGACATTTTAATCCATCCTGTAGCCTGTTCAAAGCAGTTATTAAAGACAACGAGGGCCGTTTCGTTACCGAGTCGGTTGGAATAGGCAAAAATATTCTCATTGACTACTCCTTCCGGGGAATAAACATCATAAAGGAAAAAATTGCATACCTCAGCAAAGAGTGGACGCATTTTCATGATCGGGAAGATCTCATGATAGTGTCGCCAGACGAGGTGTTCATCCGGTTTTTCATCATAATAGGCTTTGGCGTACTCCATTCCGTACTTCTCCGTAAAGCCTTCAACCTGTCCATGGCCGAACATTGGCAGGCCCGGCATGGTCAGCATCATCATGCAGACACCGAAATATTTATCCCCCCGCCCAAATTGTTCAATGGCGGTATCTTCATCAGGGTTGTTCATGAAGTTTACATACCTCTTGAGAATTTCAGGGTCAAATTCAAGGGTGTTCTTGATCAGGTATCGGTATTTGGCATTATCCTCTTTTTTCAGCATGTGCATAAAAGCGCTGTTATAGACCCTGTGCATGCCAAGGGTGCGGACAAAATAGCCTTCAAGCATCCAGAATGCCTCAGCAAGCAGAAGCGT
>JBAXFV010000201.1:0-2684 GCA_037139755.1 Chlorobiaceae bacterium | reverse complement strand
CTTGATCCGCAGGCGTGAATCTGGCTGCTTTTCATCAGGTGTTTCAGATCCTGTCCGGTAAAGATGCCGTATACAGCCTCTTCGATAACGCCTTCGAGCACAAGCACATCAATACCGTGCGCATTCAGAACTTTTTTTGGCGAGTCGCCCGCACCATTGACCAGCAGCGCCCGACAGTCGCCGAGGGTTCCGGCCAGAGCCTCCCAACGCTCTTTTCCGCCTCCAGCCGGTGGCGCAGTTCTTGAGCTAACCAGGGTGCACTCCCCGGAATCGTCCATACCGTAAATCAAAAAGCGGTCAGCTTCACCAAGATGCTGGTTGATCAGTACCCCTTCCATGCTGCTGACGGCGATATATGGCCGATAATCAGCAGGGTTGCTTGGCATTGCTGCCGCTTCAGCAAGCTTCTGCATCATCTCTTCAGTGTTGATTTCTCCGATGATTCCGACTGCATCAGCCCTGCAGCGTGAGCAGTGTTTCATCTGTGGAAGAAATTCACTTGTCGCCTTCTGGATTTCAGTCACCATTTCCAGAGAAGGTTCATCAATGTTTTCAAAAACAGTCTCCTTTGTGTTGTAGTAGGGGAGACAGTTCAGGATGTCCGCGCCCAGCTCAGCTACCTTGGAAGCGACGGCAATCACGTGGGTATCATTGATGCCCGGGATAATAATCGAGTTGACTTTTGCCGTGATGCCAGCCTCCTTGAGCCGTTTCAGCGACTCAAGCTGGTTCTTGATCAGCACTTTGGCCGCATCGATACCCCGATACATTTTTTTGTTGTACCGTACCCACGCATAGATTTCGGCACCAATTGCCGGATCAATGGCATTGATGGTGATGGTGACATGGCTGACCTGCAACCGGGCGAGCTCATCAATATACGGGAGCAGTTCGAGGCCGTTGGTTGCGAGGCAGAGCAGCATCTCCGGATATTTTGCCCTTACCAGGCGGAGCGTCTCCATGGTTTCATCCGGGTTGGCAAAGGGATCTCCGGGTCCGGCAATACCTACGACTGCAATGTTCGGCGAGAGTATCATCGCCTGATCAAGGTAGTACAATGCCTGCTTCGGTGACAGCACCTTGCTGGTGACGCCGGGCCGGTTCTCGTTCATGCAGTCGAATTTACGGCTGCAATAGTTGCACTGGATATTGCATTTCGGCGCAACAGGGAGGTGAATGCGTCCGAACTTGTGTCGTGACGAATCGTTAAAACAGGGGTGGTTTGCAAGTTTAAGTGTCATAATATCCTCCCTTACATATAAGTGTAGCCGATTGATGAAGCATTCTGCCGCTGTTCGATAACGGTGTTGACTATTCGGTCAAAGAGTTCCTGGGTACCACGGTAGCCAAGATGGTGCATCCGCTGTCCACCAAAGCGATCGTGAATCGGGAACCCGAGTCTGAGCAGCGGGATATTATTTTTTCTTGACATGGTATACCCTTTGCTGTTGCCGATAAGAAAATCGGGTTGGAGTATTTTTGCCTCATCCTCGATATCCACAAAATCAACGCATTCACGTACTTTGATGCCGAGTTCGTCCATGTCGGGAACCAGCTCTCCAATCCGTTGTTTCAGCAATCCACTTTTGCCGCCCGAGGCACAGAGTACCGGTACCATACCGATCTCGCGAAGGAAGGCGGTCATACCGATGACCAGATCCTCTTCGCCGTAAATAATTACTCTCTTGTCAAAAACATATTTATGGCCATCAGCATAGGCATCAACGAGCCGCCTCCGCTCATCTTCATACTTTTCAGCTCGTCTCTCGCCAGTCAATGTTTCGAGCAGGCTGAAAAATTTGTCGCTCCCATTAATACCTATAGGGAGAGGGAGATGATAAGCCGGGACACCAAACATCACATCCAGGTATCCGGCTGCCGATTTTGAGGCTTCAATTGTTGAACCAAACTCAATACTTGCCATGGCACTGGCCGCCGTTGCAATGGCGCTTGCCGGTGTGCCGCCCGGTGGAATGCGATGGTATTCTCCCCATGGGCCGCCATCCATGGTCTGTGAATAGTCGGGCAGCATCATGTATGGTACTCCGAAATCTTCAAGAATCTCCTTCAGATAACGCAAGTCAGCAGGAGAGACCATGTTCGGAAAAAGGTTGATCAGCCTCTGCCATGGCATTTTTTCAGCCAGAGCTTTCACCGCAGCATGGACAGCGGCATGAAACCCGTCGATATGGCTGCCCTGATAGCTTGGCGTTGACGCATGAATCAGAATCGGCATGGGCGAGCCGTTTTTGAACTCCTTTTTGTATTCCCGCAGAATCATCGGCACATCGTCTCCAATCGTTTCGCTCAGGCAGGTGGTCGCCACCCCAATAACATCAGGTTTGTACTGGTCGCTGACGTTTTTCAATCCGATTTTCAGGTTATGGCTGCCGCCAAAGACTGCGGTCTCCTCATGAAAGTTTGATGAAGCAATATCAATCGGCTCTTTATAATGACTGATCAGATAACGTCGTATATAGGTTGCACATCCCTGGGAGCCGTGCAGGAATGGGACACAGTTCTCTATTCCCCGGAAGGCGAGGCAGGCACCGAGAGGGTTGCAGAGCTTGCAGGCGTTCTGGGTTGCTGTTTTTGCGTGTTCGTGTTTCATAGGGAGCCTCCTTTTCTTGGAGCGAACTGCCATACCGGGCTCATGACCGATTGATAGACCTCCAGTGCAAAAT
>JBAXFV010000200.1:0-2699 GCA_037139755.1 Chlorobiaceae bacterium | reverse complement strand
CTGCACTTGGTGAAGGATTAACCGTAATAAAGAGTCCGAATGTGACTGAGGAGGTTCAGAGCAAATGAACGAAGGTATAGCCGGTAAACTTGCAAAACAGTTTATCAATTCAAAGATAACGCCGCTTCTTATGGTGGCCTCTCTTCTTGTGGGTATCATGGCAACATTTATGACACCGCGAGAAGAAGAACCCCAGATTGTGGTGCCGATGGTTGATCTTTATATCCCTTACCCGGGAGCTGCTCCGGCAGAGGTGGAAGCACGGGTGGCCAAGCCGATTGAGAGAACCCTGACCGAAATTCCTGGCGTGGATTATGTCTATTCCACCTCAATGCCTGACTTTGCGCTTGTAACAGTTCGCTTTAAAGTGGGTGAGGATGCAGAGCGCAGTATGGTCAAGCTCTGGTCCACCCTGATGAAAAATATGGACAAGATGCCTCCGGGAGTCCAGTTTCCGCTGATGAAAAAGGTCTCTATTGACGATGTTCCAGTGCTTAATCTCACCTTCTGGAGCAAGACACAGAATCCATACCAGCTTCGTCAGAGTGCGGTAGCGGTGGCTGAAGAGCTGAAAAAAATCAACAACATCGGCGATGTTGAGATAAAGGGTGGATTGAAGCGCCAGGTAAAAATTGAACTCAACAAGGCTAAACTTCAGCAGTTCAATGTCAGCCCGATGCAGATTGCCCGTCAGATTCAGCAGGGCAACAGCCAAATGACTTCTGGTGATTTCAAACAGATGAACCAGGAGATCGTTGTCCGCTCTGGCAAATTTCTTGAAAGCGCCGAAGAGGTATCTAATATCGTTGTTGGTATCTATGGCGCGTCTCCGGTCTATCTGCGTGATGTAGCAACAATTGTTGATGGCCCTGAAGAGGTCAATAACTACAACTTTTTTGGATGGGCGGCTGCTGCTCCGAAAGGTTCTGTGGCAGGCGAGTATCCAGCGGTGACGCTGACCGTTGCGAAACGGAAAGGCGGCGATGCGTCGGTACTTGCCGACAAGGTTATGTCGAGGGTCGACGGGCTCAGGAAGACGGTTATTCCAGCAGGCATAACCGTGACTGAAACACGCAACTACGGAGCAACAGCTTCCGAAAAGGTCTTTACCCTTCTTGAGCACCTGCTCATGGCGGTTGTGGCGGTAACGATTGTCGTCGGTTTTTTCCTGGGATGGCGCGGGGCGCTTGTGGTTCTGGCATCGGTGCCGATCACCTTTGCCCTTACACTCCTGATCTACTACCTGCTTGATTATTCGCTCAACAGGGTGACTCTTTTTGCACTGATCTTTGTGACCGGTATTGTGGTGGATGACTCGATCATCATTGCCGAGAACATTCATCGTCACTTTGCCATGAAGCGCCAGCCAAAGCTGCAGGCAGCCATTACCGCCATCAATGAGGTGGGTAATCCAACTATTCTGGCAACCTTTACGGTTATTGCGGCGGTGCTTCCGATGGTCTTTGTTTCGGGCCTGATGGGCCCCTATATGAGCCCGATGCCGATCGGTGCCACGCTGGCCATGATTTTTTCTCTGCTTGTCGCTCTGATCGCCACCCCATGGCTCTCGTTTCGTCTTCTGAAAACCGAAGAGGGTCATCATGAAGAGTACGATATTACCAAAACAGGCTACTACAAGCTCTTCAATAATATCCTTTCGCCGTTCATCGAAAGCCCTGTTAAACGGTGGATAGCGTTTGGCGTGGTCGGCTTGATGCTGCTCGGCGCCATTGCGCTGGTACCGCTGAAAGCCGTACAGATGAAGATGCTTCCGTTCGACAACAAGAACGAGTTTCAGGTGATTATCGATATGCCTGACGGGACACCGCTTGAGCAGACATATAGAGTGACCAGGGAGGCGGCAGCTTACCTGAAAACGGTTCCAGAGGTTGAGAGCTACCAGTACTATGTTGGCACCAATGCGCCGATCAATTTCAATGGTCTTGTCCGGCACTATTATCTGCGCCAGAAGGCCAACATGGCTGATATTCAGGTCAATCTTGTTCATAAGGGCGAACGCAAGACCCAGAGTCACGATATAGCCAAAAGGGTCAGGGCCGATGTCCAGAAGATTGCCCTTCGCTATAACGGTAACGCGAAGATTGTAGAAATTCCACCAGGTCCTCCTGTGCTCTCGACCCTGGTGGCAGAAATTTACGGTCCGTCACAGGAGCAGCAGATAGCACTTGCAAAACAGGTGAAGAAGGTCTTTGAAGAGACTCCCGGTGTAGTTGATGTGGATTTCCTGGTTGAAGAGGATCAGAAAGTCTATAACCTTGTCGTGAACAAGGAACGTGCGGCTTTCCGAGGTGTCAGTGCTGAACAGATTGCCCAGACGTTGCGCATGTCGCTGGCAGGCATGGAAGTAGGAGTGCTGCATACCGACAAGCAGCTTGATCCTGTTGCCATCCAGGTGAGACTTCCGCAGTCGGGAAGAACATCTCTGCAGGATCTTTCAGGGATATTTGTGCAGTCGCAGGGAATGGGAACCCTGACAACGCGTCTGCGTGCCGGGCAGATGATTCCTCTTTCAGAGTTGGTGACGGTTGAAGAGAGAATTCAGGAGAAAAGTATCTACCACAAGGATCTGCGCCGTGTGGTCTATGTGACCGCAGATGTTGCCGGTGCGACCGAGAGCCCGGTCTATGCCATGCTTGATATGGATAAAAAGATCCAGAAGCTCAAGGTTCCCGGTGGAT
>JBAXFV010000199.1:0-2727 GCA_037139755.1 Chlorobiaceae bacterium | reverse complement strand
GGCGAGGAGATGAGCGACTCGACGCCGCCAAGGCTGTCGGCCAGCACAAAAAGCTTAATTTTTGCAATCAACCGCTCGACTGCCGGAAGGCCATCATTCAAGGCAAAGGTCACCATGCCGCCGAACCCGCTCATCTGCTCTTTTGCCAGTTCATGCTGCGGGTGTGACGTGAGGCCAGGGTAAAAGACCCGTTCCACCGCCGGATGTTGTTCAAGCATTGTAGCAAGGTGCATGGCGCTCGCTTCATGCTCCTTCATGCGAATTTTCAGCGTCTTCAAACCGCGCAGAATCAGCCAGCAGTCCCAGGGGCCGGGCACGGCTCCCGCTGCACCCTGATAGTTTTTGATGGCGGTGTGTATCGCTGTGTCTGACGTCACCACGGCGCCGCCGATAACATCGCTGTGGCCACCAAGATATTTGGTGGTGCTGTGTACGACAATGTCGGCGCCAAGCTCAAGCGGGCGCTGGAAATAGGGACTGGCAAAGGTGTTGTCCACGGCGAGAAGGATGCCACGCTCTTTGGCAAGCGAGGCAAGGGCCCGGATGTCGGAGAGCTGAAGCAGCGGATTGCTTGGCGTTTCAATCCAGATCAGCTTCGTTGCCGGGGTGATGCAGGCCGCATAACTCTCTGTTGATTCGCATTCGGTATAGCTGGTGGTGACGCCCCACGGCCTCAGAAGCTGCTCAAAAATGCGGTAGCTTCCGCCGTAAATGTCGTTGCCTGCGACAATGTGGTCGCCGGGTTTCAGCACCTGCAGCGCCGCCATGGTTGCCGCCACTCCGGAGGCAAAGGCAAGAGCATACTTGCCGTTTTCGAGCAGGGCAAGGGCGGCTTCAAGCGCTTGTCTTGTAGGGTTGCCGATTCTCGAATAGAAGAACTCACTGCGATGGTCGAGGCTGTCACGTCCGAAAGTGGAAGTCTGGTATACAGGAACGGTTACAGAGCCGGTATGGGGGTCAGGCGCTTGTCCGTCATGGATGGCGAGAGTTTCAAAGTGCATGAAATCGTTTTTGCTTTCAGAAAAAAATCAGGAAAAGATAACCGTTATTTTTCTCTTTCTTTTCAAAACACAACATTTTCATGATCAACGTTGCGTTTTGAAAAGTACATGGTTATCGCCGCTGAATATGGTTAATGACATCGGCAAGCCGGTCTATCTCATCCTTCGTGTTATAGAAGGCCAGCGACGGCCGCACGGTTCCCTCAACTCCGAACCGGCGCAACGATGGCTGAGTGCAGTGGTGCCCGGTCCGGACGGCAATGCCTTCGCGGTCGAGCAGCTTGCCAACCTCTTCATTCGGCAGATTGTTCAGCACAAAAGAGAGTACGCCCACCTTGTTTCTTGCTGTACCAATCAGACGCAGGCCGGGAATGCGAATCAGCTTTTCTGTACCGTATTCGGTGAGTTCGTGCTCGTATTGGGCAATGTTTTCAAGTCCGATTTTTCGGACGTAGTCGAGTGCTGCGCCAAGTCCGATGGCATCACCGATTGAGGGTGTTCCAGCCTCAAATTTGGCTGGCGCTTCGTTGTAGATGGTCTCTTCGAAGCGCACATCCTTGATCATGTTTCCGCCGCCCTGCCATGGAGGCATCACCTCCAGCAGCTCTTTTTTGCCATAGACGACACCGATCCCTGTCGGAGCAAAAATTTTATGGCCTGAAAAAACGAAGAAGTCGGCATCAAGATCCTGCACGTTGACTGGTATATGGGCAACCGACTGGGCACCATCAACCAGCACTCTGGCATCATAGCGTTTGGCCAGTTGAATCATCTCCTTAATCGGAAGAATGGTGCCAAGGCCATTTGAGGCTTGTGTCAGTGAAACAAGCCGTGTTTTGGGCCCGAGCAGTTTGGTATACTCTTCAAGCATGATTTCGCCCCGGTCGTTGACCGGTACCACCCTGATGCGAGCCCCTTTTTCCTGGGCAACCATCTGCCAGGGAACAATGTTGGCATGATGCTCAAGAATCGAGAGGATAATTTCATCTCCCGGTTGGAGAAATTTTCTTCCCCAGGTTTGTGCTACAAGGTTGATGCCCTCGGTGGTGCCCCGGACGTAGATAATCTCTGATGTGGATCCGGCACCTATAAATTGACGGATTTTTTCGCGCGCTCCTTCATAAGCATCGGTGGCGCGGGCGGCAAGGGTGTGAGCCCCGCGATGGATATTCGAATTGTCCGTGGCGTAGAACTGCGCGACTGCGTTGATGACACTCAGAGGCTTTTGTGTTGTGGCGGCGTTGTCGAACCAGGCAAGCGGTTTGCCGTGAACCAACTGGCGCAGCACCGGAAAGTCCTTTCGAATGGTGGCAACATCAAACCCTTCTGCCTGATGGATCGGCTGTTGTGGTTCACGCAGAAAATAGTATGGTTCCGCAGGAGCATCAGGGATGCTGAATGGCAATGCTGCGCTGCCCGGTGTTTCGGGGCTGCTGTTTGGCCAAACTGGTGCAGGCGCTTTGCCGGGTAGATCAGGCTGTAAGCTGAATGGCCGGTTAAAGCTGTCCGGGAAAGATGACCCCGCAGGTGTCTCAGGAGTGCCGCGAAGAGTCTGAAAAACCACCTCCAGAACGGGACTGCCCTGTTGCTCGGTGAACTCCCTGTAAAGCTTTTCCGCGTAACATTCATTGTTGGGCTGAGCTGGCAGTGACCGTCGAAAAAGCTGGTCAAGACCATTCGAGCCCTTGCCACTCTCTGAATAGTTCTGCTGTTCGGTCAGTTTATT
>JBAXFV010000198.1:0-2731 GCA_037139755.1 Chlorobiaceae bacterium | reverse complement strand
GCGACATCTATATGCGTGAAGGGTGCAACAACTGCCACACCCAGACCGTTCGACCGCTGAGAACCGAAGTGCTCCGGTATGGCGAATATTCAAAACCGGAGGAGTTCGCTTACGATCGTCCCTTCCTCTGGGGCTCACGCCGCACAGGGCCAGATTTGAACAGGGTCGGCGGAAAATATCCTGATTCCTGGCATTACAAGCATACTGCACACCCTCAAAGCATGTTTGAAAAGTCCAACATGCCACCTTATGGCTGGCTTGCCAAAAAACGGCTCGACACAGGGTACTCGTTCAAAAAGACATCCACGCTGGGCTATGGCTACTCTGAAAGTGAGGTTCAGCAGCAGATTGACCAGTACCGGGCAACCGTCACCAGCACAAGCTATCCCTCAAAAGAGAGCCGTGACCAGGTAACGCCGCCTGAGCTGCAGAAGGAGCTGACCGAAATGGATGCCCTGATTGCCTACATCCAGAAACTTGGACGGGATGTCAAGAAGATGGAGGCCACAAAATGAATGTTTCAGGCCTGGCTTATCTGCTCTTCACCATGGTTCTTGCCATTATTTCCGGCGGCATCATGGTTTACTACTACAATCCAAAACGAAAAGAGAGGATTGAGGCGCCAAAACAGAGAATGCTTGATGACGACAACTGAACAACTGCATAGAGCGAAAAGGAGATGACCATGTATGATACCGGAGAACCCCAGGAGGGCCATAACAAAATCCCCAAAGGGTGGCTGCTCTTTTTTTTCGGGGGAATTATCTTTTTGATCGGCTATATCGTCTCCTATACCCCGGCTATTTCCGGCTGGTCATTCTACAAAGAGTTTGACAAGGAGATGGCTTCGGCGGCGAAATCAGAGAAATCAGTTGCCGTCAAAGAGTATTCGGGCGACAAGGAGGCCATCAAGGAGGGCAAGGAGCTCTATGCCAACACCTGCGCACCCTGCCATAATGCGGACGCAACGGGCGGAATCGGCCCCAATCTCACCACTGCAACGCTGAAGTTCGGATCGACCCAGAAGGATATCTATACATCAATTGCCGAGGGGCGCCCAAACGGTATGCCGGCATTCCTTCCGCAGATTGGCTCAGAAAAAATCAGCAAGGTGGCTGCCTTTCTGGAAAGCCTGAGGAAAAAGTAATTCTCACCAACTCAGGAGCTTGCCATTTTGTGGAAACCATACCGAAGAGCTATCGAAATTCTGCAGGCCGTCATGTTGACCGGCCTGCCGTTTCTTGTCATCAATGGTCAAAGTGCGCTCCGGTTTGACATTCCAACCCTCAAGCTTTATGTTTTCGGATCGGTGATCTGGATCCGTGAATTCTACCTTATTCTTGGCGTTGCGCTCTTTTTCCTCCTCTTTATAGCTTTCGTGACGGTCATTTTCGGAAGAGTGTGGTGCGGCTGGCTCTGCCCTCAGACGGTACTGCTCGACCTGAGCCAGAGCCTCGGAAAACTGTTTGGGAGGAAACATCAGAAAACGATTCAGAGGCTTCTGCTGCTCCCCCTCTCTGCCCTGGTGTCGATCACCATGATCTGGTACTTTGTGCCACCTGCCGAGACGCTGCACTCGCTCTTTGTCTCAACAACCATGACCTCCTTTTTTCTGGTTCTCTGGGTAGCGGTCTATCTGGAACTTGCGTTTTTGGGAAGAGGATTCTGTACCTCAATCTGCCCCTACGCCATGCTGCAGAATGCCCTCTTCGACAAGGATACCCTGGTGATTGAGTATGATGTTTCAAGGGATGCAACCTGTATGAAGTGCGATGAGTGCGTCAAGGTCTGCCCTGTCGGCATTGATATCAAAAAAGGGTTAAGCTCTGCCTGCATTGCTTGTGCCGAATGTATCGACGCCTGCCGGGTGCTGAGTGAAAAGAGAGGTATGCCACCCTTCCCGAACTATAAGGGTCGGATAGTCCGTTCAAAAACCTTCTGGCTTGGAGGCGCAACCGCCGCTGCGGGCATTGCTCTTTTTCTCCTGCTCTGGAGCCGTCCACCTGTTGACTTTCTTGTCACCCGCGACAACGCTCCCCTGCCCACTGGCCTGAACCGCTACTCCTACACCATCTATAATAATGGCGGAGAGCCGCTTGCCCTTGAACTCTCCTCGCCCGAGAACGTCACCCTTATTGGCGAACACTCGCTCCTGTTGCCGCCATTTTCTGTCCTGCATGGGCGTATTCTGGTGAAATCAACCAGCAAGCTGGAGCAACTGCATCTCAACATCTCGGGAAGCAGCATGACGAGCAGCAAAATGGTGGGATTCCTGTAAATTTTGGGGCAATTATAGTATAATAATGCAAAATAGTAGTGATTTCAACTATTTTGATGAAGATGTTATTCAAGCTATACTGTTAAAAAAAATTTAGACCCGGTTGGTCAATATGAATATGGAGATGAAGGCAACACAAGTTCTTGATGCAGCTTTGCATCTATCCCATCCTGCAAGGGCATTCATTGCTGAACGTTTACTGGAAAGCCTTGATGCTGAACCTGACTTTCAGCTTTCTGCCCAATGGCAAAAAGAAATTGTTCAGCGCTGCCAGGAAATTGATTGTGGCAAAGTGGAATTGCTGCCGGGAGAGCAGGTTTTTGAGCAAGCCTTTAAGGATGTGATGTGAAACTAACTCTTTCCATCATCTATGCCTGTTTTTTTACGGCTATGGCGTGCGGATTGTTTGTTGCCTACAAACACGCTGATGGACTGGTTGAGAGCAACTATTAC
>JBAXFV010000197.1:0-2779 GCA_037139755.1 Chlorobiaceae bacterium | reverse complement strand
ACAAAGGTTGAAGACTGGTAAATCGGGGTCATAATGGCGCCGTAAGCCTTGTCGGGGCCTACACCGGCATGAATGGTATCGGTCTGGAAACTCATAACTCTTTCAGTTAGAATATTGAAAAAGATAATACAACAAAAAAACCTCTTCCCTGATGAGCATGGAAGAGGTTTTTAATGTAATTCTGTTCTTTGTATGGCGCGTTTTGAGAGCAACTCGCCTGTTTTGAAAAGAGAAACTATAAAAAGCTCTTTTTCACTCATCGTTCTTCTGCTTCACCTGGCGTTAAACAACCAGATGCATAGAGCGCAAAAGTAGAATTTGGCACCGTGTTCCGTTTTGACAGGAATCGGTTGTCAAGGCTTCGCAGGGTCTAATCCCTCAGCCTTTCTTGATGACCAGTAATGGATAAAGAACGTTTTAACAATTGTTAATATAGGGATTGACGAAGAATAATACAAATGGCTCCGTCATAATTGAACCCCCTGCTTTTTTGCGATTTTTCACCTGAAGCGGTTTTCAGTGGCATCGGGATTACGGCTGAAACCCGATGCCTGCTGGAATAACGATATCAAGAATCCTTAAGGCATGAGACGAATGAAGTTCCCGGAATTGATACCTGTGCCGGGTAAGACTCCGTTAATTTAATGTCCTGCAACGTGGATATGGAAAACCCTTATCTTCAGTTGTTCCCGGCATATTTTCTTTTCAGTGAAATATATTGAACGAGAACAATCATCATAGAAATCACGTAACAGAACAAGCCACCCGTAATGCCCAACCATATTACATTTTGAAATGAATCAGTACAACAAATCATTCCTGTCGTAAAATAGAGCAACAGGGCTGTTACGACCATCCTCCATGACCAGCGCCATGCAAAAGGCCACCAGATTCGCTTGTCCCCTTTTTTCTGGAACGCCAGGTGGTTATTTTTATAGGTGTTATCGCTTTCTCCCTCACTTTGATTTATAAGTATTCTCCTCCATTCAACAGCAGCAACAATCAGCCTTGTAAATATCCCGGGATTAACAATGTTCATCATAAACAATGTAAATCTTGACTGATGCACCCCGTGATAGCTTGTTTTTTCTTTGTAGTAGGTCAGGAAGGCAGGTATGATCCACAAAAACAACGCAATCAAAAACGATAGAATCATTTTTACCGTGTCACCTGAAAAACAGGCATTAATGCCAAGGGTAATAATTATTCCGGTCATGAGAGCCGCAATAAAAGGGATACGAAAATAAGCCCATACTATAGCCTGTATATTCGCTTTCTTGACGTTTCGAAACTTCTCCGCATCCTCTTCTTTCCCCGGTTTCCTGTCAATAATTTCCCCGAGTATGTTTTTGAACAACTCCTTGTCTTTAAAATACATGAGGTGCGCAACGCCCGGCACGGCGTAACGCCGATAAACAACGTCACGGCCTTCTGTATCCGTTATATCGAACAACTTTTTATAGATCCTTGTTTTGTTTCTGGTCAGATCAAGATGATGACCGACAGGATCCTGCTCGTCACAGAAATTATAATGCCTTATGGTGTTGGATGGTTCAGGAAAGTCATACTGGCACTCAGTAGGTCTGAGCTTGTCGTACCGTTCGATCATCAAATCGAGATGCAGATAATTCTTGTGCCACATCACTACAAATTTATCGATTGGAGCGCCGAGAGTGATGAAATTTTTCACCCGGGTTCTCCAAAGAAGAGGAGGAATTCCCTCTGGCGTCAGTTTATGAAACAATGGAGGTTTTTCTGGTTTTGGCTGACTCATCAGTTTCTGGTCTCTGAATCCATCAAGAAAATGCTCCCAATATTGCTGAATGCTGCACTGAATTTTTTCGGCGTGCTCTTCATTCAGCCACGCTTCCACATCATGAACAAAAGACTGGATTTTTTGTTGCTTTATTTCATCAATATCCTCCTCGCCTGGCATGGGTGTTGTATAACCCGGAAACGGCAGACTTGAAAAAAATCTGATGCTTTCGGCCGAAGCCATTCGTATCTCTTCTTTCACAAAAGCATAGACAAGCGCATCAAAACTCATAATACCGCCAAGACTGTGAGCGATAATAGTTATATCGGGTTTCTGATAGGGTGCCGGGCAGAACAACCCTCCGTTAAGCCTGGCTGCATCAACCTCACGTTTCCGCCAATCAAGAAAGTCATTGAAGATGATCTTGTCGAGTTCGAGATGAAAATGCCGGACAGCCTCACCTCTCGTGCGCGCATAATCGCCATACAGATGCACATCTCCGAGATAACCGTTAAAAATTGTCTTCACCATGGGCGCATATTTCAGCACCAGCATTTGTTTGAGTGGAACCGCCGTGTTGACAATTGATTCGAGCATCGGAACGGCCCAGGAGGGCAGCCATTCGGGAGGGGTAATGTTTTCGTCATTAAGACGATTGAGCATTGCCTTGGCCCACACTTCGGTCTCCGATGCAAAAAGCTCCTGATGACGCTGGAGAATATCCTGCCAATACAGTTCAACAAACCGGAAGTTCTCACCGGCTGTTTCTGTTGCGTGTGTGCCGTCAAATTTTTCATCAGGCTTTTCCCCCTTGTCCGCTATCGGAATTCCCCGATATTCAGCCCAACCATGCTGCTCGGCTTCAGAACGTACTGATTGAGAGGATTGCGTGGCAGGAAGAATAATTTCATATTTGTCTTGTTTGTTCTGCCTTACCTCGGCAAACCGTTGAACAACGGGAGGAATTGTCTCGTTCAGCTTCTGTTCACCTATGCCATGAACAACAACAACGTAATGCCGGGG
>JBAXFV010000196.1:0-2800 GCA_037139755.1 Chlorobiaceae bacterium | reverse complement strand
TGATTCTTTAACAAAGATTGGGGTAAATTCCCGTTAACTCGACACTTTAAACACTTAAGATACAAGATTCCCGTGAAAACTTAAACTCTTTCCCCTTAAATTTTCCATCAGGATGTATTACATGCGTACTTTATATCTTCAATCGCCTCATGGAACGGAGCTTGTCAAGCATATTTTTATTCACACTCAACTCCAACTCCTCCTTTTCGACAGGGATCTCCCTGAACACCACTCGCAGAAGATTATCCTCACAAATATACTTTTCCATTTCAAGACTGTACAACGCTCTCGGGAGGGTAATGATCCTCTGGGCTCTGTCAACAGTAACAACAATATCAGTACCCATCCGGTCAACGATCACCTCTTCAGCATCCTGAAGAAAAGGTATCTTGATGCAGAGAACTTCGCGATGGTCTTCCGATACTGCGTTTTTCTTGCTTTCAATCCAGAAATTCTTTCCTGAATAAAAAATCTTGTCCGGTTCCTGCTCACCAAAAACCAGTTTACTGATCTCATGGAGCGCATCGGTTCCTATAGGCTCGGTTCTCTGCAATTGACAGCGGAAAACCGGAGTTGGATAAAAGGATTGGTCGATCTCCATCAGATATTTGCTGTGCAGGTCTGCCCAGAATTCAAAATACTCACCAACAGTTTTTGAAGTGGGAAGAATCTTGTTGATAACAATACCATCAACATTGATCCCGTAAAGATGCACAAAAGTATAAGCCCGCTTTGTTTCAAGGATGGAAAGCTTCTCAGGGTTCAAGACCAGTCGGAAGGTAACCTCGGGACTGAGAATGAACTTGTTGATATCTTCCATCTGCTTGAGAAGCACATTGATCTCATTAAAGAACTCGTCATCGGGAATGGATTTTCCATTCAACGGACGAGCCAGCGAAGACATGCTCTTGTAGAGTTTGAAAAACTGCTTGCCCATATTGCCGCCGATAATGATTTCCGGATAGGCGAGCAAACGAAGAGTGTTACCTGTCGGAGAGGTATCAAGTACAACAGCATCCCATTTTCCTGACTGCGCCTCATCAAGCAGACGGCTTAAGGCAAAAATTTCATCAAGACCTGGCTGCGTGGTCAGCTCGGAGGCCATGCCGCTTTCAATCCCCTTGTTCTTGTAAGAGGTAGAAACAAACTTCTGAAAGCCGGACATGTTCTTTTTCAGCTCGTAGATCGTGTCAACTTCCAGACCATACAAATTTCCTTCGATCTTCTGCGGATCGTTGCGGCTTATCCGGGTATTAAAAACATCCGAAAGCGAATGGGCCGGATCGGAGGACATGATCAGTACTTTTTTGTTCTGCCGTGCAAGAGCAACCGCCGTTGATGATGAAATGGTGGTTTTTCCTGTTCCCCCTTTTCCTGAATAAATGATAACTCTGGTCTGCGACTGACCTTCCGTTAAGTCCCTCGACAACATATAAAATCCCCCTGTTAAAGCTCAATAATCCAAAAGGTGCCCCCTCTTCGGGAGGGAAAAGACATAATCTTTTAAGGTATCATTTTTCCCCTGCTTAGAGAAAAACAATCTTTTTCTGCAATGCACGATCAAGTTGTTCCATATACTCTGCATGAGCAATTTCAACCGCACCCAGTTTCCTGAGATGGGGGTTCATAATCTGTGCATCAAGGAGCAGATACCCTTTCTGCCTTAGATGGAACACCAGACGATCAAACGCTATGCGGGATGCACAGGAACGACGAAAAAACATGGATTCACCAAAAAACGCCCCTCCCATTGCCATACCGTACAAGCCTCCAGCCAGCTCCCCCTGATACCAGCTTTCAACACTATGAGCCAGACCGAGCTCGTAAAGCTTGCAATATGCTTCTATAATGTCGCCGGAAATCCATGTTTCCTGATCACTTTTTCGTGGAGCAGCACATCCTCTGATCACACCGTCAAAATCTTTGTCAAACGTCACCAGAAACTCTTTTTTGCGTATCAGGCGAAGAACGTCACGCGAAGGACTGTAAGTATCCAGAGGCACCACAGCCCTGTTGTGCGGCTGACACCAGAAAATTTTTCCATCCAGAGGATCAGACATCGGGAAAAAGCCCTGTCGGTAAGCCCTGAGCAATTCTTCAATACGAATCATATATCCCGAAGCTCTCTATACCCGTTAATGAAACTTCAGAAGAATGTCTTCAACAACTCTTTTCGGTACATGATGAATGCCGTTGGCATCCCTGAAGTAACGAACAGAATCATTATTTCCCATCTGGTCAATAACGACCGTTTCGACGGGTTTGCCGATTGCAATAACCATCAGCGGGGAAAATGTCTCCGGGATTTTCAGTAATTCGCGAATTTTTTTTCTCTGAAAAGCGCCAATAATACAGCCACCGAGACCCATCGAGGTTGCGCCAAGAAGAATGGTTTGAGCGGCAATACCACTGTCACAGCCAAAATCTTTGGAGATTTCCAAATCACCAAGCATAACAATAAAAGCTGGCGGACGCTCTCCTTCAACCGGACCTGGCCAGTCAGCCAGATAGCCTGCCCAGGCAAGAGAGGGATAAAGGGCGTCAACAGTCAGGGGGTCACAAACCGCAATATATTTCAGTGGCTGAAGATTTCTGGCAGACGGAACATAGCAGGCCAGCTCAACAAGCTCCCGCACGGTATCTTCGGTAACAGGATAGTTGCCGTCAAATCTCCGGTAACTCCGGCAGGTCATGACGAGTTCTCTGAAATTCATTATTGAAATAAGGGTTAAGATTTTTCCGCCCAGGCCGCCTCAGTGTATTTCGACAGTTCATCCCATTGACCGCTGCCTATCCATTC
>JBAXFV010000195.1:0-2803 GCA_037139755.1 Chlorobiaceae bacterium | reverse complement strand
GTGAATAATAAACATCGCAAAACTCTCGATAAGATATTCTCGGATCCGATATGTGGCAATCTGCCGTGGAATCATATCGAAGCGTTACTGGTAGCTGTTGGTTGCAATGTGGTGGAAGGGAGCGGGTCGTCGGTAACCTTTGAGAAGAATGGCCGACGAGCCTATTTTCACCGCCCGCATCCGCAACGCGATGCACTTGTCTACCGTGTAAAGGTGGTGCGTGAGTTTTTGATAAAACTGGAGATTACCCCATGAAAAACACGATGACCTATGCTGGTTATACGGCCAGCCTTGAATTTGATCCTGATGATAATATTCTGGTTGGACGTGTGCTCGGTATAGATGACCTGATAAGCTTTCATGGAGATTCCGTGGCTGAGTTTACCGAGGCATTCCATGAAGCGGTGGATGATTACGTATCAGCCTGTAAAAAATTGGGTCAGGCACCCGAAAAGCCCGCATCCGGACGTCTCATGCTGCGCGTTAATCCTGCGGTTCATGCTGCAGCGCTCAAAGCAGCCGCGCATACCGGACTAAGTCTTAATCGATGGGCTGAGCAGGTACTGCGACAAGCAACCCATGCATAATTCACAAGCAGCAAAAGCCTGATAGAGTCTCCCAGATGAACAAAGAGTGAGGGCATCAGTCATGTCACCAGTTACGGCACCAGTCGCGGTGGTTATCCTGATTCGTCTGATCGGATCAACTGGACCTCTCGGGAACTCGGAACTCCTTGCAAATTTTGGTCTTAGCGATTGCACCCATCTCCGTGAGCGCTATATCGACCCCACTCTTGCCGATGGACTGGTGGAGCGCACCATCCCGGAAAAACCAACCAGTCGCCTCCAGAAATACCGACTCACGGAAAAAGGCTGCAGATTGAGCAGGTGGATAAGGATGGAGGTCAGTCATGAGCGTGGAACTCCAGCAATCAGAGATTGGCGCATTTCCATCTTCTTGGAAAATTGGTCGCGTTGATTCCGCATTCGACATTCAGCAGGGAAAACAGGTCTCAAAGAGAAATCTCGACGGCGAGTCCATTTGCCATGCTTATCGATGGCGGATATGCCGACACTTCTCAGCGGTACACCAATAGACTGGATAATGTCTTTTTGGATTTGTAGAGAGGTTATTTACCAATAATGCCACAAGCAGCATGATGATTACTCCTGCGAGTGCCGGAAAGATAACGTAGGTATAACACCATTTTTTCGACAAGAAGCCAAGAGACTGCATTCCGGGCAGCCTCTTGGCTCTCTTCTCTATCCGCAAGAGTACCTTCAACGGTTACTCCATGCAGCATGATGAACGCTTATGCTCCAGCCATCATAGCTTCGATATCGGCGGCAACCGTTCCAATCGGCTTGATACCGAATTTTTCGACCAGTACGGCAGCAACATTAGGTGTCAGGAACTCGGGAAGTGTTGGTCCAAGACGAATGCCTTTTACTCCAAGATAGAGCAGGGCAAGCAGCACCGTTACGGCTTTCTGCTCATACCATGCAATGTCGAAGGAGATCGGCAGATCGTTGATATCCTCAAGCTCAAATACCTCCTTGAGTTTCAGGGCAATGACTGCAAGTGAGTAAGAGTCGTTGCACTGACCGGCGTCAAGCACGCGAGGAATGCCGCCGATATCGCCAAGCTCAAGCTTGTTGTAGCGATACTTTGCGCAACCTGCTGTCAGGATGACGGTATTGTCGGGAAGGGCACCGGCTACGTCGGTATAGTACTGGCGGGATTTATGACGGCCATCACAACCGGCCATCACCACGAACCGCTTGATAGCTCCACTCTTCACCGCAGCAACCACCTTGTCAGCCAATGCAATCACCTGATTGTGGGCAAATCCGCCAGTGATGGT
Organism: Chlorobiaceae bacterium; assembly: GCA_037139755.1. GTDB lineage: Bacteria > Bacteroidota > Chlorobiia > Chlorobiales > Chlorobiaceae > Chlorobium. The sequence goes on along the minus strand of JBAXFV010000195.1, from coordinate 939 downwards.
ACCGTTTTCCAGCTCTTTTGGTGCCTGACAGGTTTTTGCCAGTGCGACAAGTGCGGAGAAATCTTTCTGACCGCTTTCAGGACGTGCAGGAATATGTTTCAGTCCGGGATAACCCGCCATACCGGTTGTAAACATCCGGTTACGGTATGACTCGCGAACCGGCACAATACAGTTTGTCGTCATGAGAATCGGGCCATTGAAGGTGTCGAACTCCCGATCCTGTGACCACCATGAACCACCGTAGTTACCAACAAAGTGCGCATACTTCTTGAATGCTGGATAGTAGTGGGCAGGAAGCATTTCGCAGTGGGTATAGACATCAACTCCGCTTCCTTCGGTCTGTTTCAGAAGATCTTCCAGATCCCGAAGATCGTGGCCTGAAATGAGGATGCCGGGATTTTTGCCGACACCGGTCTTTACTGTGGTTATTTCCGGCTGACCGTATGTTTCGGTATTTGCCTTGTCGAGCAGTGCCATCGCCTTGACGGCAACTCCTCCGGTTTCGAGCACCAGAGCGGTCAGTTCATCTGCTGAAAGATCTTTGGTCAACGCAGCAAGCCCTTTGACATAAAACGCATAGATATCGTCATCGTGGTAGCCGAGCACTGCGGCATGGTCGGTGTAGGCGGCAAGACCTTTGATTCCAAAAAGCACAAGACTTTTGAGTGATTGAAGGTCTTCGTTTTCACTGAGGCATTCAAGGCCTGCCGTCTCAGCTTTTGCAAGAAACTCATCCTTTGAACTGCCGGTCCAGCGAGCAGCATCATGGTCAGGCTGAACACCAGAAGTCGCCTTCAGTTCATCACGCAGGGCGAGGGTTTTGCGAATCTGCAGAGCGATGGCATCCTCATCAAAATTGGTATTGGTGACGGTTACAAAGAGAGACTCGCTGATAAGCTGCCCCACTTTTCTCGACACACTGCCCGGCTGTTTTTCTGC
>JBAXFV010000194.1:0-2805 GCA_037139755.1 Chlorobiaceae bacterium | reverse complement strand
TTGTTTTGACATTGAGAAATACTATGCAGGATAGATGACCATGCCATTAACACTTCATGCAAAAGCTCGGCTATGGTTACTTTTCCTGCTGACAGCGCTGATACTGGTTTCGCTTCCGGCACGCAGTCTGGCGCTGAGCGTCGGTGAAGAGAGTGGCGGAGGCGTTGTTTGTTATGTCAATGCTTCGGGGAAGCATGGCCTGATTGTCTCCAGATGGGATATGAAGGGTCACTCTTCGGGCTCGCCGGAAGGTTTTTTTACCTGGGACGATGCTCAATTGGCATGCAGGAATTATGTGAGCTGTGATTATCATGACTGGTTTTTGCCCAGCAAGGATCAGTTGAACAAGCTCTATCTCAATAACAGTGGCCTTGGCCCTTTTACGGTTTCTTATAACCACTACTGGAGCTCAACGGTAGATGGTGCGGGGCACGTCTGGGTGCAGGGTTTTGGTGGTGGGTTTCAGGTTCAAAACTTTAAGACAAACAGTAATCGTGTTCGTGCGATGCGGGCTTTTTAATCCAATAACGATAACAATTATGAAACTCCATGCAAAAGTGCCTTTCACCCGGCTGTGGCTCATGCTGCTGCTTGCCGGTGTGAGTATGTTTACCGTTTCAGCGCTCTCTTCGGCTGCTGCGCCACAGATTGGTGACAGCTACGGCGGAGGAGTTGTTTTGTATGTTGATGGTACCGGTCAGCATGGTCTTATAGCCGCCAAAACGGATGTGACGCTGAACATCTCTGGTAAAGAGAAGGGATTTTTTAACTGGTATGGTGCCAGGGTTGCTGCCAACGCTTTTGTTGAGGGTTACAGCGACTGGTTTTTGCCGAACAAGGAGCAGTTGCTACAGATCTATAGTCATCGCTTTGCTCTTGTTGGTATTGAGAGTACCTACTACTGGAGCTCCTCTGAGAGTGATGCGACTAAAGCGTGGGCAGAGGATTTCACGACAGGGAAACAGCTCGATGGTAATAAGACAAACACCGGTCGAGTAAGGCCAGTTCGGTATTTTTGATGAATGAAGCCGAAACGAGAGCGGAACTTATTGACCCGCAACTGAAGGCAAGCGGCTGGGGAGTTGTTGAGGGGACAAAAGTTCAACGGGAGTATCCGATTACTTCTGGAAGGATTCAGCGTGGCGGTATTCGTGGTAAATCGCTGATGGCCGATTATGTGCTGGTCTATCATGGCCGGAAGCTGGCGGTTATTGAGGCGAAGAGCAGTGACCTTAAGGTGGGTGAAGGGGTGGCTCAGGCCAAGAATTATGCCGAAAAGCTACAGCTTGCTACCACTTTTGCCAGTAATGGTCGGGAGATTTACCAGATCAACATGAGCACCGGTGAGGAAGGGCTGATTGATACTTTTCCTTCGCCGGATGAGCTTTGGCAGAAAACTTTCGCGGTGCCGAACCGGTGGGAAGAGCGTTTCAACAGAGTTCCCTTTGAGGAGATTGGTGGCACAAAAACGGTGCGCTATTATCAGGAGCTTGCGGCCAACAAGGCGCTGGAAGCCATAGCCTTGGAGAAGAAGCGTATTTTGCTCACGCTTGCTACTGGAACCGGCAAAACCTTCATTGCCTTCCAGATTGTCTGGAAGCTGTTTCAGAGCAGATGGACCCTCAATCGCGACGGAAAACGGAGGCCGAGGGTGCTTTTTCTTGCTGACCGGAATATTCTGGCCAATCAGGCTTTCAACGCCTTTTCTCCGTTTCCAGCCGATGCACTTGCCCGTATCAAGCCGGATGAGATTCGCAGGAACGGGCGCGTGCCAACCAACGGCAGCATCTTCTTTACTATCTTCCAGACCTTCATGACCGGCAAGGAGAATACCCCTTGTTTTGGTGACTACCCGCCTGACTATTTCGACCTGATCATTATCGATGAATGCCACCGGGGCGGAGCCAACAACGAAGGGAACTGGCGCGGTATTCTTGACTATTTTGCTCCGGCTGTGCAGATTGGTCTCACTGCGACTCCAAAACGCAACGACAACGCCGATACTTACGCCTATTTCGGCGATCCTGTTTTTATCTATTCGCTCAGGGAGGGAATCAACGATGGTTTTCTCACCCCATTCAAAGTCAAACGTATCAAAACTACCCTCGACGATTATATCTACACCTCTGACGATCAGGTCATAGAGGGTGAGGTGGAGCAGGGACGGCTCTATATTGAGCCCGACTTCAACCGCACCATTGAGATCAGGGAGCGTGAAGCCAAACGGGTGCAGATTTTGCTTTCTGAGATCAACCAGAATGAGAAGACGATTGTTTTTTGTGCCAATCAGGCTCATGCAGCGCTGGTGCGCGATTTGATTAATCAGTACAAACGTAATCCTGATGCCAACTATTGTGTGCGGGTGACGGCCAATGACGGTGAGTTGGGGGAGCAGTATCTGCGTGATTTTCAGGACAACGAAAAGAGTGTCCCGACAATGCTGACCACGTCGCAGAAGCTCTCGACCGGTGTTGATGCGCGAAATATTCGCAACATTGTTCTCCTGCGGCAGATCAACACGATTATCGAATTCAAGCAGATCATCGGGCGCGGCACCAGGCTCTTTGACGGCAAGGAGTACTTTACCATCTATGACTTTGTTGATGCCTGTCATCACTTTCAGGATGTTGAGTGGGATGGTGAGCCGGTTGACCAGACGACAATAACGGAGGGTGAGCCGCCAATTATCCGCGAAGAGGGTGAACCCTATCTGCCAGAGTTTCCCGAGCCACCCCGTGAGCTTCGCCAAAAGCTGAAAATAAAGCTGAGCGACGGCAAGGAGCGTGAAATACAGCACACCATTGC
>JBAXFV010000193.1:0-2808 GCA_037139755.1 Chlorobiaceae bacterium | reverse complement strand
AGGCCGCCTCAGTGTATTTCGACAGTTCATCCCATTGACCGCTGCCTATCCATTCAGTAATATAATTCACCGTTCTGGCGTAACACAACGGCTCACGGCAGGGTTGCTGAAGCCAGTCGGCCAAAACAAATTCGTCAAGCCGATCCATTGCCATGCCATACCCAAGCTCTACCATGCCAAGTGCGTTCGATTGCTGCTCAATCTGGCCGTCAAGAGGCCTGAGCAGCAGCTTCTTTCCAAGATGCAGCGCCTCACCTGGAAGCTCAAATCCCGCATTGCAAACCACGCCGTTGCTCTCGGTAAGATCACTGAGAAAGCCTTCCCGGGAATATGCCCTGAAATGCAGATGCCCGTCATCACGATTGTCCTGCACTTTGCAATAAATAAAAAACTCATATCCATCAAACGGAATGAAAAAGGTCACAATATCGGCTACCTCTTCAAAGGGAAGATAAACAAGAATTTTTTCTTTGATCACCGTCACTGCTTTACGGGCATACAGTGTCTCAGGAATAACCGGCGGAAAAATCGGCTGATTAAAGTGGCTCCAGTGGAGCCCTGCATTATAGCGGGCAGGCGCAAAATTCAGCAGCGTGTATTTTTCAAAAAAATTTCCTTTGGCAACAGGAATGTCATAGGTGAATGCGTACTGATGGCCAAAACCTACAGAGGGAATATTTCTCAATCGTGCAACTAAAGAAGTAATCGGATCAAAGTCAGTAATAATCAGCTCCGTACCTGTTGTATCAAGCATCATGACATCAGACATCAGACGAAGAAGGTCAAGCTGAAGCAGCGTGTCGATATAATTCAGCTTTCCCTTATAAGTCGCCAGTGTCATACCTTTCATTACCCGGTATGGCTCAAATATTTCAACCTCCTTCAGCTCCTCCTCCTTTCTTCCGCTGATGATAACCTCAACATCATGACCAGTCTCTTTAAGCTTTCGAACGAGCTCGCGACTGCGGCTGATATGACCATTACCCGTACCTTGAACGCCGAAAAGAATTTTCATATTACTGAATTTTCAGATTGGCATACTGCACCATCAACGTCTTCTCACCTGCATTGCGAAACGTTATCCGGACTTTCTGCTTTGCCCCGCTACCCTGAACATCAAGCACAACTCCAGGGCCGAAAAGAGCATGATGCACCATCACCCCTTCACGAAGTGCTGGACGCGAAGGCTCGGGCTGAACTCCTGGAACTATTCCCCCAGATACGGGCACAGTTGTTCTCTGCTGATAACCTCTCGAGGTTGATGACGAACCGGAAACGGGTCTCTCCTTCGCAATTCGGTCGGAAAGTAAACTTCCCCCCTCTGTCTGCACGATTGAAGAGTCGATTTCGCTGATAAACATGGATGGCAGAGAGTGATGCAACTGACCGTACTGGTAGCGACTCTGCGCCCAGGAGAGAAAAATCTTCTCCTGCGCCCTGGTCATTGCCACATAAAAAAGACGGCGCTCCTCCTCAAGCTCCTCAGGCTCATAGCAGTGCAGGGGAAAAAGTCTCTCTTCAAGACCGGTGATAAAGACTACAGGAAACTCAAGACCTTTGGCCGCATGTACCGTCATAAGAGAGACAAAATTATCGGAATCCTGCGTCTCTTCATAGTCGGAGGCCAGAGAGATATTCTCAAGAAAATCGCCAAGTGAACCGCCATCAGGATTATGGTCGGAAAAATCCCTTGCCATGGAGAGCAGCTCCTGAAGGTTTTCATGACGTGCCATCGATTCAGGAGTATTTTCCGCCTGCAAGAGCAGCGGAATGGAGGTCAGATTGAACAGCTCCGTCAGAACTTCATACACCGTCCCGTTCACCGCAAGGAGCTTGAGCGCCTCAATGACACTGCTGAAAGAGGTAAGAGCATTAACCAGGCGAGCCTGAAATCCTCCCTCATCAGCCCTACTGATAGCATCGTAAAGGCTTATCTCCCGCTCTTCGGCAAACTCCCGGAGCTTGCTGATACTGACATCTCCAATTTTTCGGGGAGGAAAATTGATAATTCTCAAAAGCGATTCGCTGTCGCGCTCATTAAGAATGAACCGAAGATAAGCGACAGCGTCCTTGATCTCCTTGCGCTTGTAAAACGAGACACTCCCGAACAATCTGTAGGGAATCTTGTTCTGCCGCATGATATCCTCAATCACTCTCGACTGGGCATTGGTGCGATAAAAAACAGCAAAGCTTTTGAACTCGTAGCCCTGCTTCTGACGCAGGGTCCTTATCTGCTCTCCAACCCTTTCGGCCTCATTCCGCTCATTGTATGCCTCGATAAGCGTCAGTGGCTCACCCTCATCCCGATGAGAAACCAGCTCTTTTTTAATCTGCCGGAGATTGCGCCCAATGACACTGTTTGCAGCCTTGAGAATATTACCCGTACTCCGATAGTTCTCAACAAGCTTGAACGTAAGGGCATCGTTATAATCATCCTGAAAGTTCAGAATATTAGAGATATCAGCGCCGCGCCACGAATAGATCGACTGAGCATCATCGCCAACAACAAAAATGTTGCGATGCCCGGCGCCAAGCATTTTAGCAACAAGGTACTGAGCCCGGTTGGTATCCTGATATTCATCGATCATGATGTAACGAAAAGATTCCTGCAACTCTCTGAGCACTTCAGGGTGCGCATTGAAGAGCTCAAGCGGCTTGATAAGCAGGTCATCGAAATCGAGGGCGTTGTTCTCCTTCAACTTTCGGGTGTACAACTCATAAACCTGTGATGCCTTTTGCTGATTATAGTCGCTGGCATTTCGATGAAACTCGGCAGGAAGAATAAAACTGTTTTTTGCCCTGCTGATC
>JBAXFV010000192.1:0-2812 GCA_037139755.1 Chlorobiaceae bacterium | reverse complement strand
CAAAACATTTATGCAATGTTTCCAGGTAACATTCAAACCGATCAGGAATCCCGGTCTCAGCTACCCTTAAGTGTTTCTCGATAAATTCCGGTAGTGAATTCTTTATATCAGGGAATACCTCCGATGCCTTGAGTCCAATGACATGCTGGATGCCGGTAACCTTCTCATAACCAGCATTGACCTCATGATGAATAAAATCAACGGGGCGTCCCTTTTCATCGCAAATGACCTTGCAATGGACGCAGCCATATCGCATGTTTTGAAATACATGACAAGAGGCGTCATTATGATTGATACTTTTCTGTTTACTTTTGTCGCTGTGCATGAGGGTGCAGGATTGCTTTAACTCCTCCAGATAAAATAGGTTTGATGGAAAAGCCGAATTAATATAATCAATGAGCTGTTAGTTCCTTTTTTATTTCCCTTCATAAACACCATATTTTCGCCGCTTGCTGGAGCTTAAGCCAGGCAAACTGCCCAAAAAATGACACTCAAAAAATATTTACTACATCAAGAATTATTTTGAAAGGAAATTGTACATAATGCGTACTAATTAGGGAGAAGCAGTTTGCTTCAGTTTTGAGTGATTTCAACTAAGCATTAAAATAAAATAAGTTATGAAAAAGAATCTTATCGCAGGTATTGTGGTTTCTCTTGCAATGACCGGTTTTTTTGGTGGCGTTTCTTTTGCCGCAGATGCAGCAGCACCAGCAGCAACACCTAAGGTTGAGGTAAAAGCAGAAAAGGCACCAGTAGCAAAAAAGAAGGCTACCAAGAAGAAAGCTGCTAAAAAAGCTGTTACTAAAAAAGCTGAAGAAAAGAAAGCAGAAGCTGTAAAGTAAGCTAACTTTTTTTGTTGATGCCGTATTGACAAAGTGTGGTGAGTTGGAGAAACAGGTGATGATGAGGTGTTTCTACGGTATTCAATTGCTTTTCAGAAAAGCCCTTTTTTAGGGCTTTTCTGGTTATATATTGTTTTTATTTTTGAAGTTACAACGTTCTTCTATAACCGGAGAAATTGTCATGTTTGGATTGGGTGGACAAGAGTTGCTGCTGATTCTGTTTGTTGTCCTGTTGTTTTTCGGTCCTTCAAAACTTCCTGAACTTGCCAGAGGGCTGGGTAAAGGGATGAGGGAGTTTAAAAAGGCACAGGCCGATCTGGAAAATGAATTCAACAAAGTTACAGAGAGCTCCGAGGCTGAAGAGAAGCTCGTTGAGCCTGAGGCATCCAAGGAGGCAAAAAGTGATGCGGAGAGTAAAAAATCGTGATCGCTAAACAACCGTTCTCCTTATATTGAGCATACAGTTATAGAAAAGGTTTATGCCAAACTTCCGGTTAACTGATTCTTTGCGTATGTTTACCTTCCTGCATGCTGCCGATATTCATCTCGACAGTCCATTAAAAGGACTTGAAGAGTATCCGGATGCTCCGCTTGAGCAGATCCGCCTGGCTGCTCGCCGTGCTTTTAACAATCTTGTCCAGTTGGCGATCGATGAAAATGTTGCATTTGTGTTGCTTGCAGGCGATCTTTACGATGGCGACTGGAAAGACTATAACACTGGCATCTATTTTGTGAGTCGTATGGGTCGCCTCCGTGACGCAGGTATTCCGGTGATCATGGTTTCAGGCAACCACGATGCTGCGAGCCAGATTACCCGGTCGTTGAAACTTCCCGACAATGTCACGCTTTTCCCGCATCGGAAGGCAGAGACCCATCTCCTTGATCATTACGCAGTCGCCATACACGGACAGAGTTTTTCTGCACGTTCGGTAATGGATGATCTGGTACGTGGCTTTCCTCAAGCCGATCCGGCGCTCTTCAATATCGGATTGCTGCATACCAGCCTGAACGGGAGAGCAGGTCACGCATCTTACGCTCCATGCACCCTTGATGCGCTCAAGTCAAAAGGGTATCACTACTGGGCGCTTGGCCATATTCATCAACGAGAAGAGATTTGCCGCGATCCCTGGATCATTTTTTCTGGCAATATTCAGGGGCGCCATATCCGTGAGACCGGCCCGAAAGGGTGTACGCTGGTCTCGGTAGATGAGCGGCGCGTCATCAAGGTGGAACAGCGGGAGCTGGATGTTCTTCGCTGGGCACTCTGTCGGGTTGATCCTGCTGGCTGTGACAGCCTCGACTCCCTCTCTGATCTCGTTCGTGATCTCATTAAAGAGGAAAGAGCAAAGACAAATGGCCGTCCGCTTGCTGTACGTCTGATTGTGGAGGGGATAACGTCACTGCATGGTCAACTGCATGAGCGCGCTCTTCAGTGGAGTGAGGAGATTCGTGCTGTTGCGGCTACGTTTGGAGATGTCTGGATTGAAAAAGTGGTGATAAAGAGCCGTAAAAGGGATGAACCGGTGGGAAATTTTACCGACGAATCACCACTCCGAGCCTTGCTGAAAGCGGTTGAATCCCGTCAGTTTGAAGAGTCAAGTCTCGTTGCGCTTGTTCCGGAATTTGAAAAACTGCGCAGCAAACTCCCTTCGGAGCTGCTCGCCGCCAGCGACCCGTTTCAGCCCGATGACGACGAGCTTTCTGCCATGCGTGATGAAGTGAAGGAGCTGCTGACGGGCAAGATTGAGCGAGGCGCATCATGAAGATTAATCGTCTTGAACTCAAAGCTTTTGGCCATTTTACTGATGAGGTGCTCGATTTTTCTTCGCCTATTCCCGGTTTGCATATTGTGTATGGCCCTAATGAGGCTGGCAAGAGCAGTGCGATGAGAGCGCTTCATGCGTGGTTTTTCGGCTTTCCCGTGCGCACCGGTGATAATTTTCTTCATCAGAGCCCGCAGCTTCTTGTTG
>JBAXFV010000191.1:0-2826 GCA_037139755.1 Chlorobiaceae bacterium | reverse complement strand
TTTTACAACAGAAAAGGCAAGAATCAAGCTGCTACACCTTTATCCGACAATTGAGAAGTGACGTGACACTAGCCCAAACATAGCTGTTCTCCTTCAAGTTAGATTTAATCCTCAATCGCTCAAAATATACCAACAAAGCAATGTAGGAATCAAAATATGATTTTTCTTATGATGCATGAAAAAATTCAGGAAGCTGTCTCATAACACGAATCGGTCAAATTGACGCACGTAGATGCAACCCGGGTGAAGACATGGTGATCATTTTTTAAAGTTATCACCGGACAAACCTACAGGATTATCCGGGTCGATGAGGGAAAATCCTAAAAGTATCAGCCAGCTCCTTGAATCCCAATTCATATCAATAAATCGTTATGATGAAAAAAATTCTCAGTTCACTGATGGCTTGCAGTTCTTGCCCTGGCCATCATCCCGGTAATGGTGGTGATGACGCAGCCAACGGTTATCTCTGAAATCCTCCTCCATACCAATAAATTTATGCATCTGTTCACGACTCAGAATTGTTGAAAGGTCATGCATGTAATTGCTTCGAAGTGAGGCCAACTTTTCATGCACTTTTCCGATCTTTTTACCAAGATCCGCAACATCTTTCGCATTAGGGGATTGCTTAATCGACTCATTAACGAGCTCGTGACTCAGGCGGAACAGTTCCTTAAACTCATTACGATCCTTTTCAATAAAGTTTTGCCGCAATTCATGCACTTTGGTTTTTTGGCTATCACTCAGACCAAGCGAATTCTTCTGCCATTGCCTCCCATCCTTATCACTTGGAGCTCTATGACATGGATGATCGTAAAACGTACCTGCAGTTCTTGCTGGAGGTGGTTCCCCTGCTGGCTGGAATTCTTCTGCGGATGCTCTATGGCCAGTTAAGAATAACCCTGCCATCAGGACTGTCAACATGCTCTTGTTCATGAGTTTCTATAATTTTAAATATTTACAATCAATCTTGACGCTTCTGCCTAATGAGACGTTAGTTCGTAACATTTCCTGCGGCAGAAATATGAAAATAAAATTATGTCTTTGGTGCCCGAATCCACGTCCGCATCTTTTGTCGCCTTCTCATTTTTTTTTCGATGTCGTTCTGCAAGTTTTTTTCAAAAATGACGTCCAATCTACCAAACAATGGTAGTGCTGTATTTAAATCAGCCGCTCTAATTTTTTACGTCATCACAGTAACTATTGCAAATTTTATTCATTATAACCTTATGAGCAATGATCGCTTTGGAGAGGAACAAAAAGTGCGTCTGGAAGAGAATATCTGTGTTCATATTTTCTCAGTCTCTGCAGCGATGGTCGGAGTATGTCTGACCGTAATTGGAATTATCCAGATTGTAATCACATCTCAGGGCCTTACGACTCTTGCGGATGATTTTCTGGCGCTTGACGCGTTACTCTTCCTTATTTCATGCATTTTATCCTATTGGGCAATGAGAATGAGAAGATTAAACAGAATGCATCAAATAGAGCGTATTGCTGATATAGTATTTATTACGGCGTTGGTATTTATGGTCTTTATCTGTATTACTATTGCTTATGAAATATCATACCACAAAGCAACAGCTTTGGTTAATGGCTATCTCCAAAAGACGTTAAGTATCTGAAATATAACTTAATGTGTGCTGTATAAGATTACTGTTTGGCAACTGTAACTCGTTACCATCTTTCAGGTTAGCAATGTTGGCTTGAATTCAGCACTGAAGCGTTTGTGCTTTTTGTAACTCATAAGTCCATTTTTTTAGCAAGTTACCAACTTGTGACTGTATCTGAATATTATTGGTACACATATAATCCAGGTTTAGAGTGACTTGTTAACTACCACTGAATCATCATAGAATGTTGAACAGCGTTTATAAAAAACAATTTGAGCGCATCTTTGATGAGGCCGATATCAAAATAGGAGGCAACCGGCAATGGGACATTCATGTTCACAGGCCTGAACTCTACCGTCGCGCGATAACCCAGGGAAACCTTGGATTGGGTGAATTATCGGTTCCAGGGCAGAGGATAAAGTTTCGCCCCCTGTAATGCTTTTTGGCAAGGTAATCAGCAAGCTCTACAATATGCAGCGTCCTTCAAGAGCCTTCAAGGTGGCAGAAAAGCATTATAATATCGGCAATGACCTCTTTAAAGCAATGCTCGACAAGCGGATGCTTTACAGTTGTGGCTACTGGAAAGAGGCCAAAAACCTTGAGGCAGCGCAGGAAAAGAAACTCCACCTGATTTTTCAGAAGTTGCAGCTTAAACCTGGAATGAGGGTACTTGATATCGGATGCGGGTGGGGTGGTGCTGCAAATTTTGCTGCCAAACACTACGGTGTATCGGTGCATGGCGTAACGGTTTCAACAGAACAGGCAGCTATTGCGCAGGCCTGCCAGTTACCATCCAGGTTACTGACTACCGAAAACTTCAGGGCTCCTTCGACAGGATCTATTCCATCGGCATGTTCGAGCACGTTGGAGTGAAGAATTATAGTTCCTATTTCAAAATTGCCCAGCAATACCTGAAAGAGGATGGCTTGACCCTGTTGCACACCATCGGAGGAAACAAGTCAACCTCCAGTGTTGAACCATGGGCCAACAAATACATCTTTCCGCATTCTAACATCCCTTCAGCCAGCCAGATCACAGCAAACTATGAAGGACTCTTCACACTTGAGGGACTGGCATGTTTTTACGCATGACGATTACGCCCAGACGCTTATGGCATGGTATGAGAACATCGAGAAGAAGTGGCCATTGCTTCAACCACGGTACAACGAAGAGTTTCAACGCATGTGGCGATACTACCTGCTGAGCTGTACCGGTG
>JBAXFV010000190.1:0-2827 GCA_037139755.1 Chlorobiaceae bacterium | reverse complement strand
AGCTCCATTTCTATTTTCTGCAAAATCAGAACCAACTTCTGTTTCACCTGCCCTTTTTCTGCATAGGCGAACACGCCATCGAGGACGCCGCCAGCATCAATCGCTGTGGAACCAACTGTTCCTGGCAATTTGAAAGACCTGAGAATATTCTGAAGACTTGTAAGTTCAGAACGCAATACCTCATTCTCTTTCCGGCAGTCAGTCAACTGGACAATGAGCAGTTCAATATTTTTCTCAAGAAGGTTGACGTCAACCTTGATATTTTGCCCGTCAAAATCTTGCATAGAACAAAGAGGATCAGACTTGTCGAATCACCGCACCAAGTTTACTTTCGGCATCACTGCCGACTTTCGAAAGAATATCGCTGATTCTCTCTTCCTGCAATGTTCCCTTATGATCGACAATTTCAAGAGCAAGCGCTACACTGCGCTCTCCTCCATCTTCGCGGGTACGCTCGAAAAGGTCAAAAACCGAGACTCCCCTGATCAACGAGTCACTTGAACGGACAAGTTCTACAAGTGACTGAACGGTAACATCCGGCGGCAAAATAAGCGATATATCCCTCTGAACAACGGGAAATCTGGACGGCGGCTCATAGGTGACATCTGAATTGAAGCAGCATTCCAGAACTGCCACATCAATTTCCGCTACATAAACATCCTGCGCGATATCAAATTTCTTGAGCAGATCATCATTAACCTGCTGAACCGCCCCCACCCTCAATGAGCGGGTACTTCCTTTTTCTGTCAACTCCACATCAATGCCGACAGACTTTCCATTATAAAGATTCACTGCTGATTTATCAAGCAAATTCAGCTTTTCCAGAAGCATCTCGACAGAACCCATGAGATCGTAATAATCAACCTTTTCAGAGGTCTGGTTCCAGATTCTCGGAAAACGGCTACCTGTCATTGCCATAACGAGATACTCCTGCTCTTGGTACCCGTTTAGCAGCGACTCACCACAACGCTCACTCTGTGGAATACTCTGAAATCCCCTGGCAACCTCAAAGAGTTTCTGATCCCGATTGCCATGCCTGATATTATGGCTGATAACCTTGAGAAATCCGGGCACTAACCCGGGCCGGAGAACCTCAAGCCCTTCACTGATAGGATTAAGCACTCCAACAAGTCTGTCGCTGAACAATCCGGCCTCCTCTCTTTTCATGAGCGGATTTGTGAGAATTTCCCTGAAATTCAGCCCGACCAGAAGGGAACGGAGGAAGTCAGGGAAAAATTCCGGATGTTTGCGTGACTGCGGATAGATGGTCGCCATTTGCGAAGATGGCTGAATGTTGTCGTAACCATAGAGACGGGCAACTTCCTCAACCAGGTCAATCTCTTCGGAAACATCAACCCTGTAAGAAGGCACCTCAATGGATACAGTCTCCCCTGTCGTTCCGTCGGATGTAAAACCTATGCGTTCGAGCATCTCCACCATATCAACGGCACTGATTGAACTGCCGAGCAAGGCATTGACCCGGGATGGCCGCAAGGTGACCTTCCGCAATGCGGCAGGCATGGAACCCCACTCCTGTGCCTCTTCAAGAGTGCCGCCGGCAAGCTCAAGTATCAGCGCTACAGCACACTCTGAGGAGCGCCTGACGTTGTGCGGATCGATACCACGCTCGTATCGATAGGATGCATCCGAGGAAAGCGCTGCTTTTTTTGCGGATTTCCGGATCATTGAGGGATCAAAAAAAGCAGATTCAAGGAGAATATCTGTTGTCGCGTCACTGACGGCTGAGTCAAGCCCGCCCATGACGCCTGCCAACGCAACCGGTTTCAGGGTATCGCAAATAACCGGCATTCCGGGCTCAACCCGGATGAGCTGCTGATTGATGGCAGTAAATTCTGCCCGCATGTCACTCCTTATCACCACCCGTTCTCCTGCAAGTTTGGCAAGATCAAAGGCATGAAGGGGCTGACCAAGCGCATGAAGAATATAGTTGGTAATATCGACGATGTTGTTTTTGGGCCTGAGACCAATACTTTCAAGCTTTTTCCGCAGCCATGACGGGGATTCGGCAACGGTTATCCCGCGAATGACCACTCCTGTGTACCAGGGGCAAGCTACTGCGTCCAGAACCTCAACCAGCACGCCTGCCTTTGAATATGCAACCGGATGCCGTACCGGATAGTGAATCTGCTCGCGCCCGGCGAGCTCCCTTGCCACGCCAAGGTGGGAGAGAACATCGGGCCTGTTTGGCGTCACGGCAATATCAAGCACCACGTCACCGTCAAGAAAACGGGAGAAGGGTTGACCTATAATACATGATGAATCAAGCTCCATAACTCCGGAATGGTCATCAGAAAGACCGAGTTCGTCAGCGGCACAAATCATACCGAAGGAGCGTTCACCGCGTATTTTTGATGGTTTAATGGTAATGGTCTGGCCGTCACGAAGCTGCAGCTTCGCCTTTTCAGTTGCTACCGGCACAAGCATTCCTGCTTTGACATTCGGGGCGCCGCAGACAATCTGCAGGGGTTCTTCACGGCCGACATCCACGCTGCACAGTGTCAATCGTTCTGCATTGGGATGCGGCAGAACTTCAACAATCCTGCCGACAACCACCAGGTCGTCGGGCAGAGAGTGTTCCTGAACTTCCTCTACCTCAAACCCGAGAAATGTCAATTTTTCAACAAGCGATGCTGTATCGAAAGAAAAAAGAGGCAGGAAATCTTTGAGCCAACTGACAGATATTTTCATAGGAGAGATCTGCTTTTATGAACAAAAAAAGCTCTGTACCGGCAAAGAACAGAGCTTTATTGAGTGACCCCAACGGGATTCGAACCCGTGCTACCACCTTGAAAGGGTGATGACCTAA
>JBAXFV010000189.1:0-2834 GCA_037139755.1 Chlorobiaceae bacterium | reverse complement strand
GGCACTAGTTCCTAAGACTAGCGTGTATACCAATTTCACCACTCTCGCAGTACAGTTCAATAATATACGTGGTTTTTAGTCTAATAAAAACTATCTTTAAAGATACTTTTTACGGCGTATGACGCTAAAATAATTTCGTTCCGGTTTCTATGTTTTAAGCCTATGCCGTTTAATTTACACCGATTTGCAGACTTCGTTTCATGGGTGATCAGTCCGGTAGTGGTTGCGCCGGCAGTCTATGCCGCGATTGTGATGCTCGGATACGGCAATGACGTGAAGAGTATCTCATACCTGATGGTGCTTTTTTCTGCAAGCACCCTTGCCCCGATTCTCCTGATCTCCGGCCTGAAAAAAACAGGCAAGATTTCTGACTACAACATCACCTTCCGCGAACAGCGCTTTCTGCCGCTGCTCGTTCTGGTCGCCGTCAATGCCCTCGGCTATGAGTTTATGAAGCAGCTTCATCCACCAAGGCTCCTCACCGGTATCCTGCTGTTTAACGCCGTCAATACCGTCTTTATCCTGCTCGTCACGCTCCAGTGGAAAATCAGCATTCATCTCTTCACCTTCTCCTCCTCCGTTGCCTTGCTGTTTATGCAGTTCGGTGCTGTCGCTTTATGGCTGCTGCTTCTTGTGCCGCTGCTGATGTGGTCAAGAATTTTCCTGAAAGCCCATAATTTTATGCAGACTCTTGTCGGTGGAATCGTCGGCTTCGTCGTGATGGTTGTCGAATTAGAATGGTGGACAGCATTGTGACCAGAAAAAAATTTGCCGTTGTGGTCACCACTTATGGAGAAGTAGAAAAGGTTACCATAAGGAACCTTTGGCCAAGTTCGAGAAGAATTCTCAAGGTCATTACGCGTCAGATTGCAAAAATTCCTGCACCCCTGGTCTATTTTATTGCAGATTACCGTTCGACAAAGCACTATATCGACTGGAAACTCAACCGATACAGCTCGTTGCTCCTCGCAATCAACAGAGCCCAGAAAAACACGCTGGCAGAGAGCATAGCCGCAACCGGCACTCCTCTTCTTTCCGAAGTCGATATCAACCTCTTCGATGCCTGCTACTTCGTTCCACCCTATCTCGATGATCTGCTTCAGCAGTTGCAGCAAGACTATGACGGGATTATCATCGTACCGATGTTTCCGGTTGAATCGGCATTCTCCTGCGGCGTGGCCTGCCAGATGGTCATCGATCTCTATGGAGACACTACCTTCAGTAAGGTAAACGTGTTAAGCAAACTCTGGAAAGATGATCGTCTTCACCGAATATACATAGAGCATCTTTTCGGAGAGCTGAGCCCCGCCCTGCGTCTCCAGAAACGGGGTAAAATAGGGCTTGTGCTGGTTATCCATGGTACACTGGTCAAGGATCGTTCCGGAAATCCGCCGACCATCTTTACCGGACTCGAAGAGACCAGAGCATTCTTTGAGGTGATGAAACAAAAAATTATGGCCGATCCGCAAAATATTTTCAGCGATGTTCGGCAGGGCTGCATGAATCATTCAAGAGGAGGGGAGTGGACATCCGATACCATAGAAAAAGCGCTTCTCGATTTTAAGCGAGAGGGGTACGAGGGAGTAGTCATGTTTCCCTACGGCTTTTTTGCCGATAACAGCGAAACCGAATATGATGCCCGAAAAATGCTTGAACATGCCGGTTTTCCTCTTTTCCAGTATATCCGGTGCATAAACGACTCACTCCCCCTGGGTCGCTGGCTTGCAGAAGAGGTACTCAAAAAGCTGCAAGCTCTCAACAACCTTCAGATCGCTCTGGAAAGCCTTGAACATAACCAGTAAAATTCATTACCCTTGAACGCAGAACAAGAGAAAGAGCAGCAGGAGGCCGCACTTCAGCAGGAGCCCGATAATTTCCTGTTACAGTATGAACTTGCGATGACCTGTATCGACCAGCAGCGAAACAGCGAAGCGCTTGAGCTGCTTGACCGCTGCATTCTGGCACAGCGTCGTAACCCGGCGGCACTCTACGCACGTGCCGTCACCAACCTCGCCATGGGCACCTACCGTAAAGCAGCCTGCGATCTCATGAAAACCATTGTGCTCGACCCCGGTTTTCTGCAGGCCTACAAACACCTTGGTTTTGTGCAGTTCATGCTCGGAAAAGAGGAGGCCGCCCTGAAAACCCTCCAGAAAGGGCTTGCGATAGACCCGGAATATGCCGAAATTTACTGCGTTCTCGGCGACGCATACCTTGACCTTGGAGAACTTGACAAAGCAAAAGAGGCTTTTGAAAAAGCACTCGAACTCGAACCAGACAACCCTGAACCCCACAGCAAGATCGCCATGTATTATCTGTCGAGAGGCGATATGAAAGGTCTGAAAAGGGAATATGAAATATTAAAAACACTCGATGCCGCCTTGGCCGAGCAGATTGGAACTCTTTTTTTTGATGCACCATGAAACTATTTCCTGATGTTGAGACAAGGAAACGGTTTATGAAAACCGCTCTTCCTGTTATTTTCGGTATAGCGTGGACTCCGATCCTGTGGATGCTTGTGCTGTCGACAGTCGGGCCAGCCCTGTTTGCGGTTACCGGATCCTGGCCGGTCACTCATGGCACCATAATTATTATCGTTTTACTGGTAACATCATTATTTATAAAGTTATTTATGCGTATAGGCCGAAAATTTCACTATGAAGAACAGTAAAGGCTACTTTTTTCTGTGGCCAAAGAAATTTTTTTTATATATTTGCGCACCTTCTCAAGAAAACGGTTACAGAACTGAAAAATTTTTTCTTGAGAGACCCGAATTAACTCAAAATGGCGTTACATGGATCAGACACTGAGTAATTTTGGCAATGTATTTGCTT
>JBAXFV010000188.1:0-2846 GCA_037139755.1 Chlorobiaceae bacterium | reverse complement strand
TTTTGACATAATCGATTACAGAAAATGAAAATAGTAGAAACGACGGGTTGTATTTCCAATAAAAAATATCTGATAATATAGACAATAAGTTCTAAATCAAAGGGATCAGATAAACGATGCTAACCTGCTCCAGAAGAAATAGCTAATCACTCCATATTGAATTTTATTCATAAATAAAGAATCAATATTCTTTCGATTGACATTGATTCGCTGAAAAATAAAACCATTAGTACAGCATTACCACTTCATAACCAACCGAAACCTCCAGAAAAACAAGGTTTCCGGCAATTTTTGCCTGTTTTAAGAATTTTTCCTTATATTAAAAGTCTGACGCAACATGAATAGTGTATTAATTTTTATTCATTTTTTACCTGTCCCTTTCAAGAGAAATATGAAAGGCGCAGCGGGCTTAAACCCTGAGCGTATGAAACATGGAAAATATTTTTTCAACATATCTTTTTTCGCAATCCTGATATCCATTGGCTTGGCAGTAAGCCAGATTGCTCCTTATAACCCTTTAAATAATTCCGCTGAGGCCGCCACGCGCGGAGAATCACTCTCCAAAGTGAGACCGACAGCAAAGAACAGCAAACCTGTTGCTGTTTCCGAAGGCAAAGCCTCTTTTTATTCTGATGAATTTCATGGCCGTAAGACCGCAAACGGCGAGACATTCAATATGGATAAATTGACAGCCGCCCATCCTTCTTTACCATTCGGCACATGGGTTAAAGTAACAAACCTGCGCAACGGAAAAGACGTCATCGTTCGCATTAACGACCGAGGACCGTTTGTCAAAGGAAGGATCATTGATTTATCAATCAGCGCAGCAAAAGAAATCGGTATTATAAAATCCGGGACGGTGCAGGTAAAACTTGAAGCTATCCAGTCGAAACCCTCCGCTGGAGGAATCTCCGGTTGATTTGAGTTAAGTAACTTTACTTAAAAAAAATCCTGCTGCAACAGCAGGATTTTTTTTGCATTACAGCTATAATCTACTTCCCCGTTACATATTTGCTGACATGATCAAAAAAAGCATGAGCATCAAGAGTACCTTCGATTCTGCTTTCAGGAATCTCTTTGCCTGCGGTATCAAAAAAAATGATTCCAGGGGGGCCAAACAGGCCGAACTGCTTCATTAACGCACGATCATCATCGGTATTGGCGGTCACATCAACCCGCATCAGCTTCATTTTTTTCAACTGCCCCATAACTTTCTGATCACGAAAAGTGAACTCGTCCATCTCCTTGCAAGAGACGCACCAGCTTGCATAAAAATCAAGCATAACCGGCTGTTTGGCTGAACGCAACGCTTGATCCAGCTCACTTGCAGTCCTGACTGGAGTGAAAGTGACTCTTTCCTTCTCTTCTGAAGCTCCGGAAGATGAACCATGAATCTGCGAAAGGGGCATGAGAACATTAGTTCCACCAGAAGCGGCTCCAACAAGTTCCAAAACACCAAGAACAAAAAGTACCAGGCCAAAGGTTTTGCCGAAACGTAACGCTATCGTTGGCTTTTCTGATAATGCATCGAACACACCGATAAACACAGCGCACAGGATGGCATAGACTCCGCAAAAAAGCATAAAGACCTGCCCTGACAGAATTGGCGAAACCATCCAGAGGGCAACGGCAATCAGCAGGAGTCCAAACACATTTTTCACGCCAATCATCCATGCACCAGCCTTGGGCAAAAGGCTTCCTGCCGACAAGCCGACAAGCAACAAAGGAACACTCATCCCGGTCGCCATCATAAAGAGTGCCAGACCACCGATAAGGACGTTATGAGTCTGACTGATATAGACAAGGGTGCCCGCAAGGGGTGCGGCTACGCATGGTCCTACAATAAGTGCCGATAAAGCACCCATAAAAAATACACCAACAAAACGACCACCTTTTAAGCCGCTTGATGCCTTGCCCAGCTTGTTTTGCAGGAATATTGGCAACTGCAACTGATAAACATCAAACATGGAGAGAGAAAGAAGCACAAGAAGCAGAGAAAACATGATCAAGACCCATGGTTTCTGCAAAGCACCAGCCAGCCCTTCACCTGCAAGCCCTGCGGCAACACCAAGGGAAGTATACACCATCGCCATCCCGAGACAATAAGCGAGAGCCATCAAGAAACTGCGAATGCGAGTCACCTCTCCCTCTCCCACAATGATTGAAGAGAGAATCGGTACCATCGGCAAAACGCAGGGAGTAAAAGACAAAAGCAATCCGAACGCCAGAAATGCAATACAGATTTTCCATAAACTTCCACCAACAAGCGTGGCGGTTGCCAGAGAGAGATCATTGTCTGGAGCACTCTTTTTTGAAGAGTTCCCTGCAGTCGGTGCTGATGATGTCGGAGGAGGGGGAACCTTATCTGCAAGAACCGCACCTGTCCCTGTTGAAGCCCCTGCCTGGTCATCCGCTATCAAAAGTCCACCAGAACGAATTGGGTCAACTTTGAAACGCTTTGTTATCGGTGGATAACAGAGCCCATCTTCAGAGCAACCCTGATACCCTACGCTTAGCAGAAACACCCCGTCAGCCTTCACAACCGGTACCTCAATATCAAGTTTATCATGATAGATATCAATCTTTTCTCTGGTTGTGGGATCGGTATAGATGATTCCCTTGGGTAAGACTGGAGTCTGCACTTGAGCTCTCCCGCTTTCGACAGCGATGGCAATCTTGTCACGATACAATTTGTACCGCTTTGCAATGTCCCAATGCAGCACAATAGTGCGTTCGCTTTTCAGCTCGGCCTTGAGCTTGAACGCCTCGTCTGGATCGAGAAAATCGGCGGCGAAAAGAGTGCTGACCCTGAAACAGAGTGCAAGAACAACACAAAGAAAAGTGAC
>JBAXFV010000187.1:0-2853 GCA_037139755.1 Chlorobiaceae bacterium | reverse complement strand
TGATGAACAAGACCGGCGACGAGATACAGGTTGCGCTGGTTGAGGAGGGTCGTCTGGCTGAGTTGATTATTGAGCGGCCTGAAAGCCGGAGAAGTATCGGCGATATTTATCTGGGTCGGGTGCATAAGGTTGTAGAGGGATTGAAGGCGGCTTTTGTCGATATCGGGCAGAAGTCTGACGGGTTCCTTCATTTTTCTGATGTTGGTACGACCAACGAAGATTACCGCGCGCTGATTGAAGATGATGAAGATGATGATGAGAATGGTGATGATGCTGCGCAGGCGGCCCGGGCTGGAGAAGAACCTGCGCCTGGTGCAACTGTGAAGCAGGCGGCTCGCAGCGGCAGCAAGGCTCCTTCGGCGGATGATCAGGATCGGGCGGAAAAAAGGCAGTCCTACACCCAGATGATTGCCGGCAAGCTCAAGCCGAACGATTCTATTCTGGTGCAGGTTATCAAGGAGCCGATCAGCAGCAAGGGCTCCCGTCTTACCTCGGATATTACTATTGCCGGGCGCTTTATGGTGCTTCTGCCTTTTGGTGGCGGCCAGGTTGCCGTCTCACGCCGGGTGATTGCCCGCAAGGAGCGTTCAAGGCTGAAAAAGCTGGTGCGTTCGATGCTGCCTGAAGGGTTTGGTGCTATTATCCGTACAGTGGCTGAAGATCAGGAGGAGACGCTTTTAAAGCAGGATCTTGAGAAGCTGCTTGCCAAGTGGACCCAGATTGAGGAAAAGTTGCAGGATGCAGCTCCTCCCCAGTTGATTTTCAAGGAAGATACCATTATCTCAAGCGTGCTTCGCGACTCTCTGACCTCTGATGTTGCGGAAATTGTTGCAAATTCACCGGTTATCTACAAGGAGACGCTGAACTATATCCAGTGGGCGGCGCCTGAGATGGTTAAAAATGTTACTCTGTATCAGGGCAAACTTCCACTTTTTGAAGGCTACGGGATTGCCAAGGATGTTGAGTCGATCTTTTCGCGGAAAGTATGGCTCAAGTCGGGAGGTTATATCATTATCGAGCATACTGAGGCGATGGTGGTTGTTGATGTCAACAGCGGCCGTTATGCGGCAAAGCGCGAGCAGGAGGAGAACTCCCTGAAAACCAACCTTGAGGCGGCGCGAGAAGTAGTGCGTCAGTTGCGGCTGCGTGATATCGGCGGCATCATTGTTGTTGATTTTATTGACATGCTTGATCAGAAGAATGCCAAGAAGGTCTATGATTCCATGAAAGCTGAGCTGCGCAATGATCGGGCAAAGTCGAACATTCTGCCGATGTCGGACTTTGGCATCATGCAGATTACCCGCGAAAGAATCCGTCCCAGCCTCATGCAGCGTATGGGCGACCAGTGTCCTGCGTGTGGCGGGAGCGGTGTGGTGCAGGCGAGGTTTACGACCATCAATCAGATAGAGCGCTGGTTGCGGAAGTATGCGCTTCAGCATCCCATGAAGTTTCAGCAGCTTGATCTTTATGTCAGTCCGACGGTTGTTGAGCCGCTGCAGAACAGCGATCTGAAGACTGAGCTGAAATGGTTTCTTCAGCACATGCTTTTTGTACAGGTGAAGCCTGATGAAAGCCTCAGAAGTGACGATTTCAGGTTTTACAATAGAAAAAACAACAAGGATATTACCGCCGAATATGGCGACATATAACATAGAAAGCACGTTATGGGACAGTATGATGTATTGAAAGAGGCTATACTCGGTTTCTCATCGCTTGGCGCCGCTGAACTCCTTGAAATTCCAGGGGCTCGGAAGGTTTTTGATGAGTTCAAGCAGTTGCTGAACGAAGGGCTGGTGAGGGCCGCAGAAAAATCTGGCAGTGATTGGGTGGTCAACTCGTGGGTCAAGCAGGGTATTCTGCTCGGCATGCGTCTTGGCCGACTGCAAGAGAGTTTTCTGTCGCTTGATGAGCGTGGCAACAGGTTTGCGTATATCGACAAGGACACGTATCCGCTCAAAACGATTACTCTTGCCAATAATGTTCGTATTGTTCCTGGTGGCTCGTCGGTGCGTGATGGTTCCTATCTTGCTCCAACAGTCGTTATGATGCCGCCGGCCTATGTCAACGTCGGCGCTTATGTTGATGAGGGTACCATGATTGACTCTCATGCTCTTGTGGGAAGTTGTGCGCAGGTTGGCAAGAAGGTGCATCTTTCGGCGGCCGTACAGGTTGGTGGTGTGCTTGAGCCAATTGGCGCGATGCCCGTCATTATTGAGGATGAGGTTATGGTTGGTGGTAACTGCGGCATTTATGAGGGCACCATTGTTCGCCAGCGGGCGGTAATCGGTACCGGCGTAATCCTGAACGGTTCAACGCCGGTGTACGATCTTGCCCGGAATGCTGTTTACAGAAAAACGGCTGAAGCTCCGCTTGTTATTCCTGCAGGCGCGGTTGTTGTTGCAGGATCACGCCGGATCAAAGGTGACTTTGCTGCAGAGCACGGGCTTTCCATCTATACGCCGGTGATTATTAAATATCGTGATGAACGGACTGACAGCGCAACGGCTCTTGAAGAGGCTCTCAGGTAAAATATGCAAATCAACAAAGAGTGTAATGGACACCGGTGCCTTTCTCTGTTGCAGAGGGTGCCGGGCATCATGGCGGCTCTTCTTTTTTTCTTTTGTCTTTCCTCCTCCCCTCTTTCTGCGATCTCCGCACACGAAAAGGAATATTTCGATATTATCAAGGGTGTCGATCTTTTCGGTGAGGTGTATCGCGAGGTCTCAGCCGGTTATGTTGATCCGCTTGATGTCAGCGAGCTGATGTATGCCGGGATCGACGGTATGCTTCGTACTCTTGATCCGTATACGGTATTTCTTGACGAAGAGGATTCCGGTGAGCTTGATGAGATGA
>JBAXFV010000186.1:0-2871 GCA_037139755.1 Chlorobiaceae bacterium | reverse complement strand
AAGCCATGGCGGATTACAGTTTTATCAAGGATTTTGATCTTGTTATTCTTGGTGCCCCTGTTTACTATTTCATTATTGCGTCACAGCTTTTGGGAGCTTTGATTCAGGGGAATCTGAAAAAGTGTCTGAAGAGAAAAAAAATAGCGCTGTTCCTGACCTGCGGAAGCTCGGAATCATTAGCGGCGTTGCTTTATCTGCCGCAGTTGAAAATGCATGTGCTGCGAAATAAAATTCTTGCTGAAAAGATTTTTACTCTTGATGCTCTTTCTGATGGCTCGGTCGATGCGTTTGTAGAGGATCTTCTGTTTCAGTACAACAAACCACCGAAATCAAAAGTACTTTCTGCGAAATGGACAGCCGAGGCCCAGGACTGGTTTCAGTCCATGCCCTCTTTTATGCAGGGAAAGTTCAGAACCATGGCTGAAGAGTATGCTGAGGAGATGGGATATAAAGAGATTACCCTTCAAGTGCTTGCAGAGGCTCGGGATAATCTTGGAGGTACCTGACAGGTTATTCTTCGGGCTTTGCACTCGAATGCTCCATGGGTATTCCTGTTGATTATTCAGCTTTTTTTTTCGATGAATTCTTGCCGATAAACTTGTTCAGAAGAATGACTATGGCTATTCCTGAGCAAAAAAAGAGTACGGGAGCAAATAAGGACGTGTATTGAGCAATGTGTGGCATTGTTGGTAAAATGATTGGTTTTGTACCTGCGTTAAATAATACGAAATTTTGTTCGCTTAAAAAGTTTTTTCATGAGAGATGATCTTCTGTTGCTCTTATTTATTACTTAGATTGCATAGGTTATGGAAAATTGACAGGTAAGACGGCGCGATTCTGTTTCGACGCGGTAGTGATTTTAAGAATGTTTTACAAAAATGCGTGATTATGTCAAAAGATAAAAAAAAGAGTGGCTTTTTTTCAGCATTCAGAGACCGTGAAGTTACCGGTAATAGCGGAGTTGTTTCGCAGTCCCAAACTCCACCGGCAGCTTCTGTGCCAAGTCGTCCGGTGACCCCTGCAGAGCCTCCTGAAGTTGCGGTTGTTCAGAAGCCGGTCGCAGTTCAGGCAAAGCCAGAGCCGGTCATTGATACGGTAGAATCGTTTAAGGTTCTCTGCCAGTCTCTGGCTGATATCGGAGCCTCCCAATTAAAGGTTGCTGAGATGACGGTGAACATGTTGTCCAGCTCGCTCAATAAAATCGTTGCCGGGTCGAAGCCTGAGAAGCAGGGTTAATGATGAGATGGAGCGCTTTCCAGTAAAATTTTACAAATCAGGAGGCATCTATGCTTGGTAATCGAATAAATATTTCACCAGAAGCTCTTATAAGACCCGCAGCAGCCATTGCAGGCGGAGCATTTCTGTTGTCACCTCTCGGAATCCCGTTTTTTGTTCGCGGAGTTCCCCGAATTCTTCTTGCAGGTGCCGGCGGGTTTTTGGCCGGGAAGGTGGCCGACAAAGTTGCTGACACCGTGGCCGAAAATTTAGGCAACCTGATGTCATCACAAAAGCAGGCAGATAATGGACAATGGACAGATGAGCAATAAATGGAACTCTCTGGCACGACAAGGTGTTTAGGGAACTCAAAGCTTATTCTACGAGGACATAAAAATTACAATACATCATGGAAGTCGTTGGTAAAAGCAAAGCACACGTTGTTCTTGATTCATGTTTTCATGAATCCGGGGTCTATTTTGCAGATCATGAAAAGTTGATCATGTGTAATCCTTATTGCAGTAACGTTAAATATTTGAAGGATCTTGATATTTTTCAATGGATTTTTCAGGTTGCTGATCCCCGAAGTAATCCTATTATTGCAGTTTTCTTTGTCCGTCAGCATGAAGAGAATTTTTCGCTTGACGACAGTTATGGCAAGGCATTTGCCGAAGCCCGAGTAAAAAACAGGGCTCCCTATAATGGCAAGGGAAAACGGATTCGCTGGGAAGCTGTTCATGATCATCCTGAATTTGAAAAATCTTCTCCTCATACCTTTGTCGGGAAAGCCAGTTCCGAGATCTGCCTGCTCCATCAGCATGATGACAAGACTTCGGTGTACTTCGATACAGACATCTGTCTCGATTTCGAGATCTCTTTTCCTTTGAGCCTCATGCCCGAAGGCATACTCAAGTTTATGAGCGAAGCGATCATGTCACAGATCATGCAGCAGGCAACTGAAAGCATGTTGTGCAAGGTGCAAGCAGATATCTGCTGTACGGCGCCTGAACTTTCCGTAGAGGGGGGAATAAAATAATTTTCTGGTTTTGATTGACAAAAGGGACTGTCATGATTGTCAAGCAGTTTCGTACGGGGGGTGACAGGAACTTCGGGTACCTTGTTGCCGATGAGGTATCGGGTGAATCCCTTGTCATTGATGCCTCCTTCAATCCCGGCATGATTGTCCGGTTTGCTGCTGAGCGTGGCTATATTATCCGCTACATCTTTTCAACGCACGGTCATGATGATCATACCAATGGCAATGACGCCATCAGGCAGATGACAGGCCTTGTTCCCCTTCTTTATGGGGAAACCTGTCTCCGTACTGGCATCAGAGTGGCAGATGGCGCCATCTTTCCGCTTGGTTCCCTTGAAGCGTGTATTCTGCATACACCGGGTCATACCAAAGACTCCGTATGTATTTCTATAGGGGAGGCTCTTTTTACCGGAGATACTCTTTTTACGGGGAAAGTCGGAGGAACCGGCACTGAAGAACAGGCGCTTCAGGAATATGAGTCGCTGCATCACAAACTCATGGTGTTGCCCGAAGAGACAAAGGTCTATCCGGGACACGATTATGGCGTTTCGCCGCTCTCATCTATCGGCAATGAGCGAGCGACCAATCCATTTCTTCTTCAGAAAAATTTCAGGGAGTTT
>JBAXFV010000185.1:0-2898 GCA_037139755.1 Chlorobiaceae bacterium | reverse complement strand
CTGGTCAACCTTTATTGTTACCAGGCCGCAAGCATCCAGGCCAAGGGTAATTCCAGATCCGGCACCGAGGGCGGTTGATCCTTTGGTGGTGATAATGTGTCCCGTGTTTGTCGTGTTGTTCCCGAGCAGAGCAATGAAGCCGCCGCTCAAGTAACCCTGGTTTATAACTGATGCTGTTCCGCCGTTCTGAAAAAATGCGTATTTCCCGGCAAGAAAGTCGTTGTCGTTGATGGCGAGCGTAGAGGCCACCAGTCCACTAACATTCACGCTTGCGCCGGGAGCAAAAAGCATGCCGTTCGGGTTTACCAGAAAGACCCTGCCGTTTGCTGTAAGTTTCCCGAAAATTGATGAAGGATCATTGCCCAGGACCCGATTGAGCAGGGTGGACTGGCTTGCAGGTTGAGTAATGTTGACGGTCTCTCCCTTGCCGATACTGAAAGAGTTCCAGTTGATGACAGCATGGTTGCTCTCCTGTCCTATCTGCATTGTCGTGGATGATGGTGTGCTGATGGTGGCCTGCCCGGCAGCGACTTGTCCCTCAGCAGGCAAAGCAAAAGCTCTGGTTCCAGCAAGCAATGATTGTGTTACAACGACGGCGATAATCAAGGAATCTTTGGCGTTGAACCAGATAAGGCGAAAAGAGGTCTTCATTGCAATGAATGTTAAAATTTCAGGTCAGATTTTTTAAATCAGAATAGTACTTTATTATTACAATGCATCTTCTGTTGTATTTACGTAATTAAACTGTATTATTAAAAAATAAAGCTAAAATTGTTGTTACAGATTGGTCGCGAGAGCATCGTGAGTGAAATTATTAAGGCTTGTAAAGCTTCAATAGATTACTATTTCAGTCAGGGATGGATATGAATCAGCAGATTTATAGCAGACACAAAAATTTTAGATATATTCTTTCCAGTTCTCAGGAATTGTGTGTGTAATGCTGGTAAATTTCCAACTTAGTGTAATGAAGCATATCGTTATCGTTGGCGGTGGATTTGCAGGTCTCAATGTTGCCAAAGAGCTTGGTAACAGAAAAGAGGTCAAGGTTACTCTGATAGACAAGAATAATTTCCATCTGTTTCAACCCCTGCTTTATCAGGTTGCGATGGCTGCGCTCAATGCGGGTGAAATTGCCTATCCACTGCGCATGATGCTTTCGAAGTATAAGAATGTGTCTGTTTTCAAGGGAGTTGTAAAAACAGTTGATCCTTATAAAAAAATAGTTTATACAGATTTTGGCGAAATAGAGTACGACAGTCTTGTCTTGACCTGTGGAGCGAAGCATCATTATTTCGGTCACAATGAGTGGGAAGAGTTTGCCCCTGGTCTTAAAACCATTGCCCAGGCCGCTGAAATCCGCAGAAGGGTTATGGAGGCGTATGAAAATGCCGAACGATCCCAGAATTCTGAAGAAAAAAGAAAACTTCTGACGTTTGTCATTGTGGGTGGCGGTCCGACCGGTGTTGAACTTGCCGGTTCAATCGGGGAGATGAACCGTTACTATCTGTCAAAATATTTCAGGAATATCGATCCAAAAGAGATCAGGATATTTATTGCCCAATCGGCTCCAGCTCTTCTGCATACGTTTTCACCTGAACTCTCGGCCAAGGCGACCCTTGCCCTCGAAAAGCTTGGTGTCCAGATCCTGACCTGCTGCAAGGTTACTAATATTGATGCCGATGGTGTGCAGATTGGCAATGAGAGAATAGAGGCGGGAACCGTGCTCTGGGCTGCAGGTGTCAGGGCGACAAGCATAGGGAAAACAATCGGGTTTTCTACTGACCAGTCGGGGAGAATTATTGTCTCTGAAGATCTCAGTGTGCCCGGATTTCCTGATGTCTTTGTTGGAGGGGATCAGGCATGTTTTGCTCTGCATGATGGTGGAACACTGCCGGGGCTTGCCTCTGTTGCTCTTCAGGAAGGGCAGTCTATTGGAAGGAATATCCTGCTTGATATTCAAGGTAAACGCAGAAAGCCGTTCGTCTACAACGACAAGGGGCAGATGGCGACCATCGGTAAAAACTCGGCAATTGCCGAAAGGGGTAATGTTAAACTTTCTGGACTGCCTGCATGGATTATCTGGCTTGGAGTTCATATCTACTATCTCAGCAGCGTAAAACACCGTTTATTTGTGCTCATGCAGTGGGGATGGTCATACTTTACGTTTGGGCATGGCGCCCGTATAGTCAACAAAGAGTGGAGGTTTTATCCCAATCTTCCTGAACCGGCCGAACCTGCCGAGAAGGAGGAGCTGATCGCCGATAATGCATGTGTTCTGGACTCGAGTGACTTGGCGCTCAAGGGTAAGCTCGACAACTCAGAATAGAGTTTTTGACCACACGGGGGGTTTGGATTTTTTCAAGAGGTCAGGCACAAAACGTGTTGCGGATGCTTTGCCGATAAAGCTCGAGTCTTTGGCGGATTTCTTCAAGATGGTCGCCACCGAGCTTTTCAAGGATGGCATTGGCTATAACCGGCGCAACAACGGCTTCAGCAACAATGCCGGCAGCGGGAACTGCGCAGGTATCGCTCCGCTCAAAGCGTGAGGGAAGTGGCTGCAGGGTTTCGATGTCGAACGAGTGCAGGGGAGTAACCAGCGAAGAGATCGGTTTCATTGCTGCCCGCAGGTGAATGGTCTGGCCGCTTGACATGCTTCCTTCAAGACCGCCAGCCCGGTTCGTTTTTCGGATCACACCCTCCTCGGGGGAGAGGTGAAGTTCATCATGAACCTCTGAACCAGGTTTTCGGGCATTTTCAAAGGCGGTTCCTATTTCAACGCCTTTGATAGCCTGAATGGAGAGGATGGCTGAAGCGAGTGCAGCATCAAGCCGACGGTCGTGCTGTACATAGCTTCCAAAGCCAACGGGAACTCCGGTGATAAATATTTCGATAATGCCG
>JBAXFV010000184.1:0-2914 GCA_037139755.1 Chlorobiaceae bacterium | reverse complement strand
ACAATAAGATCCAGAAGCTGCTTCATTTCAGCCTTGTATTCAAACTCCTGGACAGGCATTGTACCGTTATTACTGTTGTTGCTCATAATGAGATGCTTTATTAAAAGAGTTCCACATCAAATATTTATTATTCAAGAGAGTGAAATCAAAAATCAGGAGCGCCGTAATTTTTTACGGGCTGCAGCCTCGCCGTCATAGACACGCTTGACGCCATCACCAAGAGCTTTTTCAATATCGCGGATATTTGAAACAAGCCTTGCCATCCCTGAAAGCTCAACCGAGGCCGCCTGATCAGATCCCCACATGGCTCGATCAAGGGTGACATGACGTTCAATGAAGGTCGCACCAAGGGCCACAGCGGCCCACGTGGTGGAAAGACCAACTTCATGGCCGGAATAGCCTATCGGTACAGTCGGATAAAGAGCTTTAAGCGTTGTAATCATTCGAAGATTCAGCTCCTCAATCGGGGAGGGGTAGGTTGAATTGGTATGAGCAATAAGAAGCTTATCGGTTCCCAGCTCTGTGACCGTTTTTTCAACCTCATCCATAGTGGACATGCCTGTCGAGATAATGAGCGGCCTTCCGGTTGCCGCGGTCTTCTTCAGAAGCCCAAGATCGGTCAGGGACGCAGAAGCTGCCTTGTAACAGGGAGGATCAAACTGTTCCATAAAATCAACCGAGTCCTCATCCCAGCAGGATGCAAACCACAAAATACCGTGCTCTTTGCTGAACCGGTCTATCTCCTGATACTCGTCTCGCCCGAACTCAACCTTGTAGCGGTAATCGATGTACTTCATGCGACCCCAGGGAGTATCACGCTCAATATCTCGCTGATCCTTCGGCACGCAGAGTTCCGGAGTGCGCTTCTGAAACTTTACCGCGTCACAGCCAGCCAGAGCGGCGCCCTCAATAAGTTTTTTGGCAACATCCATCGACCCGTTATGATTGATGCCGATTTCAGCAATAACAAATACGGGATGCCGATCTCCCACTATCCTCTTCCCTATGGTAATTTCCGCCATTACATTACTCTGGATAAAACGATCCATCCACAACTTTTAATTGAAAATGTCAGGAATCGCTGTTAATAAAAATTAGACTCAGACATTTCTGAGCGCAAGGAGCCACTCGGCAAAATCCCTGAATGCACCATACCCGCCATCGGCTTGAGCCCGATAGTGACTATATGGCTCAACAAAAACTGTTGCATCACGGGGAGATGCTGTCAAACCCTCCCTGGCGATCTCCTCCATAATTTCGACGTCGTTGACGTCATCCCCGATATAAGCCAGTTCAAAACGGTGAAGTCCGGTTTCAGCCAGCACTGTTTCGAGCATGGAAAGCTTGTCCTTGACACCAAGATAAAGCCTTTTCATGCCAAGCTTTTCTGCACGCTTCTTCAGACTTGGAGAAACCTCACCAGTCATAATGCTGGTCTCAATACCACGGTTCCTCAACCGTTCCACACCCATGCCATCCCTGATGGAGTAACGCTTCATCTCCTCTCCGCGCTCTGAATAGTATACACCGTTATCCGTGAAAACACCGTCATTATCGGAAATAACAAGTTTTATCTTTTCAGCTCTTTGGGAGAGCTCATCAAGCGTTAATAACAACATAAAAGAAGAAAAGCGTTTCAGCAAGACACAATAGTTTTGACCCGGCCAATATATGACATTTATCACAAAATCATTACATGCTCAAGATGTGTTTGAGTGAGCAAACCCCCATTTTCCAGAGAACTCAGCCGAATATTTATCCCTCCCCGTTTTCACGCTTTATGTTTATCTTCCCTTCTTGAAGACTTTTCCCGCTATTTTGTTATGACTATGACCATCCGATCATATTTTGATTTTGAAAAGCACAACACCGGTTACCGGCAGGAAACAGTCGCCGGCATCACGACCTTTTTCACGCTCTCCTATATTATCATAGTCAATCCCGCCATTCTTGCTGCAGCAGGCATCCCGAAAGGCGCCTCGATGACAGCTACCATTCTCACCGCTATCTTCGGAACCCTTCTGATGGGGATCTATGCCAAACGCCCCTTTGCGGTTGCGCCGTACATGGGTGAAAATGCCTTTGTTGCCTACACCGTGGTTCAGACGCTTGGCTACTCATGGCAGACAGCCATGGCCGCCATCTTTATCAGTGGCATTCTTTTTACCCTGATCACCCTCGGCGGGCTCCGTCAATGGCTGGCTGAAGCTATTCCCTCTTCGCTCAAACACAGCTTTTCAGTGGGAATCGGCCTTTTCCTTGCTTTTCTCGGACTGAACGACATGGGCATTGTGACGCTTGGTGTTCCCGGAGCGCCGGTAGAACTGGCCAATATTGCCAAACTCCCGGTACTGCTGAGCCTCGGCGGCCTTCTCCTCACCGCCGTTCTGCTGATCCGGAAAATAACAGGGGCCCTGCTGGTCGGCATGGCAGTCATCACTGTAGCATTTCTCGTGACCGGCCTTGTGCCACTCCCCTCTGCACTCTTCAGTATGCCCCCCTCCATTGAGCCAATCTTCATGAAAATCAATATGCAGGGAGCTTTGACCTGGGGATTTGCCGGTGTGATCATCAGCGTGCTGGTGATGGATTTTGTCGATACCATGGGGACACTCTTCGGCTTGTCCTCAAGAGCCAACCTGCTCGATAAAAACGATAACCTGCCGGACATTGAGAAGCCGATGCTTGTTGATGCACTTTCAACCATCGCCGCCTCGCTTTTTGGAACCACTACGGCTGGTGTCTATATCGAGTCGGCTGCCGGTATTGAACAGGGGGGTAAAACAGGATTTACTGCCATTGTCGTTGCTGCTCTTTTTGCACTTGCCCTTTTCTTTTCTCCCCTGCTTACCATTGTGCCACCCTTCGCCTACGGCCCTGCAATGGTGGTTGTCGGCATGTTCATGATGCAATC
>JBAXFV010000183.1:0-2927 GCA_037139755.1 Chlorobiaceae bacterium | reverse complement strand
GCAGACTGGGTGATCAAGCAGATTAAAGAGCAGGGAAAAGAGAAGGTGCGGCATATTTTTGTGGACATTCATGCTGAGGCTACGGCTGAGAAGATAGCGCTTGGATGGTACCTTGACGGCAGGGTATCAGCCGTTATCGGGACGCATACTCATGTGCCGACGGCTGATGAGCGTATTCTGCCGAAGGGGACTGGCTACTGCACTGACGCAGGCATGACCGGGCCTCACCAGTCAGTTATCGGCATGCAGATCAAATCAGCAACCGACCGGATGCTTTATCAGACTCCACACAAATATGAATGTGCCGAAGATGATGTTCATTTCTCCGGAGTGCTCATGTCGCTGGATGTGTCAAGCGGAAAAACGGTGGGTATCAATCGAATTTTTTACCCGGAGTTTGATCGCGGAGAGATACAATAAACAAACAAAAAAGCCTCCATTGCAAGGGGGCTTTTTTGTTGAAGAAAATTCAATATTTTTACCTTAATCCCTGCTCAAACTCTTCAGCAAGAAGAACATCATCGACGCTTCCGATATAGAGAGGTGTCCGCTGATGGAGGGAAAGCGGCTGAATATCAAGGATACGATCCCTGCCGTTGGTGGCGCGGCCACCAGCCTGTTCGCAGATGAAGGCGAGCGGATTGGCTTCATACATGAGCCGGAGCTTTCCTGTGGCGTGTTTTGTGGTCGGAGGATAAACGAAGACACCGCCAGTCAGAAGATTGCGGTGGAAATCGGCGACAAGCGATCCAATGTAACGGGTGCTGTAAGGCCGGTTTGTTGCAGGGTCTTCCTCTTTGATATAGTCGAGATATTTCTTGGTACCCTCGTTGAACTGTGCGTAAGAGCCTTCGTTGATCGAGTAATACTTGCCTGTTTTTGGAGTTACGATATTCTCGTGTGAAAGAAGAAACTCACCAATGGTAGGGTCGTAGGTAAAACCGTGTACACCGTGTCCGGTGGTATAGACCATGACAACAGATGAGCCATAGATGACATAGCCAGCAGCGACCTGCTCGTAACCATGCTGCAGGCAGTCGCTGAGGCTTGCCTGGCCGGGATCGTCACCCTTGAGTTTGTAGATCGAGAAAATGGTACCGACGCTGACATTCACATCGATGTTTGAGGAGCCATCAAGGGGATCAAAAAGGAGTGCATAGTTGCCGGTCTCGTTTTTCGGAGGGATAATGATCCCTTCATTTTCTTCGGAGCCCATGATCGCAAACCTTCCGTGCTGGCCGATAGCGTTGATGATTTTTTCATTGGCAAACAGATCAAGTTTTTTGACCTCTTCACCCTGAACATTGGTGCTTCCTGCAAAACCGAGAATGTCGACCAGACCTGCACGAACAACCTCTCTCCTTACCAGTTTTGCGGCAAAGGCAACGTCGTTGAGAAGGTCGGTAAGTTCGCCATGTGCTTCCGGGAAAAATTTCTGCTGTTCAAGAATGTGGCGTTCAATGGTAATCAAATTGCTCATGCTCTTCCGATAGTTAATGTGTTGATTGACGTGATGGATTCAGTGTAAACATCGAACTCAAATGTAAGAAATATTCAGTCTATCTTTCACAACCGGAGAGCTGCTGATGAGTGTTTAAATGTTTTTTGCCACAAAATGGTTTTGTGTTCCCTACATTGACAGTTTTCAATACCGGCCAAATATTCATGAAACGATTCCGCTGGAATTTACTCTCTCCTGATGAACAGGTTGTGCTTGCTCTTTCGGAGTCAATCAATGTCAGTATGCCTGTGGCGAGAGCCTTGTGCAACCGAGGCATCTCTTCCTTTGATGAAGCAAGGGATTATTTTCGTTCGACAATCAACAATCTTCCATCACCGTTTCTTCTTCAGGATATGGAGCGGGCTGTCGAACGGGTATTACACGCCATCAGGGAGCATCAGAAAATAATGCTTTATGGCGATTATGATGTTGACGGCACTACTGGTACAGCAATGCTTCTGCTTTTTCTGAAAGAGCTGGGCGGTGAGGTCTCTTATTACATTAATGATCGTTTTGCGGAGGGCTATGGTCTATCCACGGAAGGCATCGATTCGGCTGTTGAGCGGAACGTCAAACTTGTCATTACGGTTGATTGTGGTATAAAAGAGAGTGACGCGATAACCCGATGCGCTGAATATGGTATTGATGTGATTGTTTGTGACCATCATGAGTCTGAAGAGCTTCCGCCAGCCTATGCTATATTAAATCCAAAGGTTCCGGGTTCTTCCTATCCATTCAGGGAGTTATGCGGATGCGGTGTGGCGTTCAAGTTTATTCAGGCTATAGGCGAGCATATCAATGCCGAACCGGAGAGCTGGCAACAGTATCTTGATTTTGTCGCTATTGCCACAGCAGCCGATATGGTCTCTCTTCAGGGAGAAAATCGCGCACTGGTTCGTGAGGGAATTCAGAGAATGCGATCAAAACCCAGAGCCAATATCAAGGCGATGTTTTCTCTCATGAAGGTTCTGCCAGCAGAATTCGGCATGTTCAATATCGCGTTCGGTATTGCTCCCCGTATCAATGCTGCGGGCAGAATGCACTCAGCCCACCTTGCTCTTGACTGGCTGCTTTCAGATTCGTCCTCCGATGCGCTAAGTTATGCTGAAGAGCTTGATCGTATCAATGTGCAGCGAAGAGAACTCGATGCAGATATTATGGTGAAAGCAGAAAAGATGCTTGAAAATCATTTTGCCTCGTGGTGTTCTTCGGTTGTGCTTTATGATGAGTCATGGCATCTCGGAGTTCTTGGTATCGTTGCTTCAAAAATGATTGAAAAACATTATCTGCCTACGGTTATTCTCGGTGGTATGAACGGGCTTATCAGGGGTTCAGTGCGGAGTGTTGAAGGGCTCGATATCCACGCGGTACTGCAGCAGTGCAGCGAATATCTCGACCAATTCGGCGGTCATCACCAGGCAGCAGG
>JBAXFV010000182.1:0-2955 GCA_037139755.1 Chlorobiaceae bacterium | reverse complement strand
GAGAGATAAATTTCAGGTATAAAAAATCCAACGCTTGCTTTTAGACTGGCAATGATACCTTGAATTTCAGCACCTGATGGCAGCTCGAACATAATTCTCTTCGTTTATTCTTTCAGTCAATTTAATAAAATCACATCTGTGACATCACAACGGGTGACAACACCTGAACGAGTTTGTTAATGCTTGTTGTAATCATTCCAAGTACCGGCATAGGATAGACACCAAGGAAAATGGTGATCACCACAAGCGGCACAAGCATGGCGAGTTCACGTCCGTCAAGATCAAGCTTTCCGTTCCAGTCGTGGAAGTGGATGTGTTCGTGTCCATCTTCGCCGACAACAAGATCATAAGCGGCATCTTGCCTTCTCTGACCAAGGAACATTCTCTGCAGCGACCAGAGCAGGTAGGCTGCGCCGAAGACTATGCCAAGCACGGAGACCATGGCAATAGGACGGGTTGTTATGGAACTGAAGGCGCCGACAAAGACAAGAGCCTCGGAGATAAAGCCGCTGAGGCCGGGAAGTCCAAGTGAGGCAAACCATGCGACGGTGACCACTGCGGCATAGACCGGCATATAGGAGGCCAGGCCGCCGAATTTCTCGATCTGGCGGGTGTGGGCACGGTCATAAATGACGCCGACAAGAAGGAAGAGCATGGCGGTGATGGTGCCATGGTTGAACATCTGGTAGAGCGCTCCAACCATTCCTTCGCTGTTTCCTGCGGAGAGGCCAAGAAGCACGTATCCCATGTGGCTGATGGATGAGTAGGCGACCATCTTTTTAAGATCTTTCTGGGCCAGTGCGCAGAAGGCGCCGTAGATGATATTGATGGCGCCGAAAATGCCGATCACGTACATGCCTGCATGGAAGACTTCAGGGAAGAGCGGGAAGTTGATACGAATCATGCCGTAGGTGCCGAGTTTCAGCAGCACGCCTGCAAGGATAACCGAGATCGGTGTCGGCGCTTCAACGTGCGCGTCCGGCAGCCAGGTGTGGAAGGGGAACATCGGGACTTTGATGGCAAAGCCGATAAAGAGAACGATAAAGGCTACGTAGCGCCAGAAGACATTATCGGGGCCGAGGATGGCATCTTTGATATAGTTACTCTGTGTGGCCATGGCAACAAGACTGAAAGTGTGGTTGCCGGTAACCGGGTCGAGAACACTGAAGTAGAGGCCGATCATGACCAGAAGCATGAAGACTGAGCCGAACAGGGTGTAGAGGAAGAACTTGATGGCCGCATATTCGCGGTTTGGTCCGCCCCAGATGCCGATAAGGAAGTACATCGGCAGCAGCATCACTTCCCAGAAGACGTAGAATAGGAAGAAATCAAGGGCTACAAAACAACCCATCATGGCTGATGCAAGAAGGTTGTAGAGGATAAAGTATCCTTTCACCTGTTTCTGGATTGTCCAGCTCGACAGCACGCCGATTGCTGAAATCAGTGCGGTAAGGATCACCATGGTAATTGAGATACCATCGACACCGAGGAAGTACTCGATGTTCAGGGAGCCGAATCCGCCGAGATTAAGACTGATCCACGGAATCTTTTCGATGAACTGGAAGGAGCCGAGCGGGCTGCCGCCTGGTCCTGCAGTGATTCCCGGCAGTGCAGGGTCATAACCTCTCCAGATCAGAACCGCCAGCACTCCCTGGGCAAGCGCCGCAAGCAGTGAAACAATTCTGATTATCTGCTTTTGCGATGAAGGCACGGCAAGAATAACCAGTCCGGCGATAATAGGCAGAAAAACAATTAAACTCAGCATGTTCCGTATCTGTAAGTTTTCTGATTAAAAGTATATCTCTCTTAGTAGATCAGTCGTGTTATATAAAAAACAAAGTAACCGAAAACAGCAAGGAGCAGCATGACCACATAAGTCTGAACTTTTCCTGTCTGTAGTTTTCTCAGCATGGCTCCCGTGGTGTTGACGGTAAATGCGGTAAAGTTTACCATGCCGTCAACAACGTTCCGGTCGAATCCGTCATTGAGGTAGGCGAAGTTCCTCACCATCGTTGCAACGCCGTTGACGATACCGTCAACAATGTGGGTGTCGAACCAGGAGAGAATGTTCGCAATGAGCATTGAGCCCCTGATGAAGGTTGCATCGTATATCTCGTCCCAGTACCACTTGTTGAGGGAGAAGAGATAGAGAGGCCTGATGGCAATGGCCGTCTTTTCGGGATCAATAATATTGAAGACGTAGACGACAAACGCCAGAGTGATGCCAAGCAGCACCATGATGCTTGAAATATAAATGGCGGTGAAGTGCGCGGCATGACCGGCATGAACGATTTCGGCCTGACGGACGTCTGCGTAGGTATGGGCGCCTTTCTCTGCTGCGCCATGCTCTCCTGCTTCGGCAGCCGGTGCTTCAACGGCAGGTACAACAGCGGCGAGAGCTGGTGCGGCCTGGGGAGTGCGAAGATCTCCGATCTGGTGGTTGGCTTCACCAACAACGGTGGCTGGTGTAGGGATCATCTTCATGAACCACCCTTTTCCTCCATCAAGCGGATCGGGTGAATAGACAAAGAAGACTGAAAGTGCTGCCAGAATAACGAGAGGCGCCCTCATGTTCCATGCAACTTCGTGAACTCCATGCTCCTCATGGTGTTCGTCCGTATGCGCATCATGTGCGGCGTGTGCATGATGATCCTGATGGTGATCGTCGGCAGGCTTCAGGTGTGTGCGGCTCTCTCCGAAGAAGACCAGCCATATCTGACGGCCCATATAGAAGGCGGTGAGCATGGCGGAAAAGAATCCGAGAACCGGAATAAGATAGTAGATACCGCCGCCTTCAACTTTGGCAAAACCTATGGCTCCGGCAAGAATAGCGTCTTTGCTCATGAAGCCGCTGGTCAGAGGCAGACCGGCAAGGGCGAGGGTTGCAAGGGTAAAGGTTGCGAATGTCCAGGGCATCTTTTTGCGAAGGGCTCCCATCCAGCGCATATCCTGCTC
>JBAXFV010000181.1:0-2959 GCA_037139755.1 Chlorobiaceae bacterium | reverse complement strand
ACGCCCATATCCTGCAATCTCTTGGCCTGGTCAACAAAGAGAGCCGTGGTGTGGATGGGGCTGACCGTGTAGCAGATCGTGCCCTGAGCGTGCCCGCCCGCCTTTTTGACTGCGCGAACCGAGGTCTCAATATTACGCAGGTCATTGAGTGCGTCAAAAATGCGGAAGACGTCCATACCGTTTTCTGCCGACTTGTTGCAGAAGCGCTCCACCACCTCATCCTGATAGTGGCGATATCCCAGAAGATTCTGGCCGCGCAACAGCATCTGCAGCGGGGTTTTTGGCATAAGTCTCTTGAAGGTGCGCAACCGTTCCCAAGGATCCTCATTAAGAAAACGGATGCATGAATCGTAAGTGGCACCACCCCAGCACTCAATTGACCAGTAGCCCGCATTATCAAGGTCGGCACAGGCTCCTGTCATATCTTCAATGCCAAGCCTGGTAGCAATCAGGCTCTGGTGAGCGTCCCGTAGGGCAAGCTCTGTAATATCAATAATTCTATTTTTGGTCACTCTCTGTTATGAAGTTAGAATGTTCGACAATTTCTTTGTGTCGGAAACAAGGTAGCTATATCTTATACATCAGATAGAGCCATCCATTGCGTATTTAGAAGTTTATTGAAAAATCCTGTTAAATCGACGTTAATTTTACCAGTAACTCCTGATTTTTCAGGCACTGATAAATCAGGTTAATTGAATTGGCGAATATAATGAATCAGGATGAGAATAATGTATTCTTTTTGATTATTTCTTCCATTTTATGCATGGCCGGGGTTGGGAAGGTTGCAGTACCAGTGTCAAGTTGCAAGCTCCATAAGTATATTTATTCGGACTCCGTCTTCGGCTGCTTTCTGAACCTTTTGGGGTGGGATATTTCCTTTTTTTACGAACGGTTGTCATCATTACATTTTATATTCAAGGCCACAGACGTCTCAGTTTTCCGATGATGCTTCGTGTGGCAACCGTCTCAACAATATTCTCTGATGCATGGTTATTCCTGAGCTTCTTCTTCTGGCGGCATTTTTGCTTGATCTCATTGTCGGCGATCCGCGCTGGATGCCCCACCCGGTCAGGGGAATCGGCTGGCTTGCGTTGCAGACTGAGTCGCTTTTGAGGCGTACTGCTTTTCCCCTTCGGCTGGCAGGTATTCTGGCTGTTCTGGTTGTTGTCGGAGGTTCTGCCGGAATTGCCGGGTTGCTCGTGGCGTTGGCGACGACGGTGCATCCTGTGGCAGGCATGGTCGTTGCCATTTATCTTCTGTACAGTTGCTTTGCCGTCAAGGATCTTGCGGCTCATGCCGAAGCAGTGCAGAAAGCGCTTGATGCTGACGATATTGAGCTGGCCCGTCAGAAGGTTTCCTTTATAGTTGGTCGCGATACGGCCGCCTTGACTGCCAGTGACATCGCACTTGCAGCAACCGAGAGTGTCGCGGAGAACAGCGTTGATGGCGTCACTGCGCCACTCTTCTATGCGCTGCTTTTCGGCCCGGTCGGTGCCATTGCCTACAAGGCGATCAATACCCTCGACTCCACCTTTGGCTATAAAAACGAACGCTATCTTGAATTTGGCTGGGCTGCGGCAAAGCTTGACGATCTTGCCAACTATCTGCCGGCAAGAGTGACGGTTCTTGTCATCGCACTGGCGGCAGCGATCAGTAACCTCCGGTTTTTTGATATTTTTCAGGCCGTCCGTCAGGGTGCCAGACTTCATGCAAGTCCCAACGCCGGATATCCGGAATGCGCTTATGCCGGTGCGCTTGGTGTCAACTTTGGCGGTGGCAGAAGTTATGGCGGTGAGTTCCATAATTCCCCATTGCTTGGTGTCAGAGCGGGGGAGTGT
Source organism: Chlorobiaceae bacterium (assembly GCA_037139755.1). Taxonomy (GTDB): domain Bacteria; phylum Bacteroidota; class Chlorobiia; order Chlorobiales; family Chlorobiaceae; genus Chlorobium. Next base: position 1,121 of record JBAXFV010000181.1, on the reverse strand, counting down.
TCGTCGCTTACGATCCGGCAGAGCGTGAGGCTGATGCGGATGACGGCGGCGTTGTTTGTTGTCATTGGAATAGCGACAAGATTTTTATTGCAATCATTTTTCTCGTAGGGGGTGACCCTTGTATCATCCAGAAATGGCGACATCTTTTCCTGAAATGCAGTACATTTGATGTGAGAATTGGAATATCTGAGAATGTGTTACAAAATCATGCCCGGCAATGGATAATCAAGATGTGCGCTGGAAACAGCGATTCCAGAATTTTACAAAATCAATGCATTATCTCGAACAAGCTTTAGAAATCCCCAATCCTGATATTGTTCAAAAGGCAGGCATCATACAATTTTTTGAAATGAGTTTTGAACTCGCATGGAATATGATGAAAGATTATCTGGAAGAACAAGGTTTTCTTGAGATTAAGTCACCAAGAAGTGCATTGAAAAAAGCATTTGAAACAGGACTTATAGATAATGGGTACGATTGGATGGACTTATTGCTGGATAGAAATTTAACGGCCCATACTTACGATGAAGAAAAAGCCTCTTATATGGAGCAGTTGATACAACATAAATATTTTCCATTATTAAAGGCGTTATATAATAGCTTTAATCAAAAAGTACATGACAAATAAATTTGGGCTTTTTGACACAGATGTCGAATCTATTGTTTCTGTTTTAAGAAAGTATCCCAAAGTGGAAAGTGCATATATTTTTGGAAGCAGAGCGAAGGGGAGTTTTAAAAATGGCAGCGATGTTGATGTTGCTATCAAAGGTGATGCATTAGATTTGGATACCCTCGCCAAGATAAGCTATTGGTTGAATGAAGAAACTTCTATGCCTTACAAGTTTGATCTACTTATTTATCAAAGTATTAATGATCCTGCATTAAAAGAGCATATTGACAGGGTTGGTATTGAGTTTTATAAAACATGAACTGTGTGCTTTGTTTGACTGACGTCCTGGGCTTTATACACAATACAACTTCTTTAAAAAATATGACTCGAACTCAAAACCACATGACCCCACGACGTATCCTCCTCTTCACCGGAAACGGTAAAGGAAAAAGCACAGCGGCATTCGGCATGCTGGCAAGAGCACTGGGCCACGGCATGAAAGCCAGAGTGA
>JBAXFV010000180.1:0-3007 GCA_037139755.1 Chlorobiaceae bacterium | reverse complement strand
GCCGCCCATGAGTTGTTGTCGAAGGCGAGGATGGGCCGATTGTTGCCGAGCTTTCGGGCGGCAATGGCCAGAACGCCGGTGCCGGTGCCGATATCCATGATCTTTTTGTCCTTCAGGTCGAGCTGCTCCATCTGGCGCAGCATTAGGCGTGTTGTGGCATGGTAGCCGGTACCGAAAGACATCTTCGGATTGATCTCGATGACGATCTGACCAGGTTTTCCCTGGGTTTCCTTGTTTTTCTGCACAATCAGCAGTCGGTCGGATATTTCGATAGGTTCAAGGGTTGCCTCCCACTCCTCATTCCAGTTCCTGTCGGCAATCAGGGTTGCCTGGTAGTCGGGAACACTCCCCAGCCTCTCCTGCAGCATGGCGCGGATGGACTGTTCTTTTTCTGTCGTCCATTCGGCTTCAGGCAGATAGGCGAGCAGTTGGTGATCCTCTTCGAGAAAAGATTCTATCCCTTCGCCAGCAAGCAGGGCAATGCAGAGTTCGTGAAGGTCGGCTTCAAGGTCAAAGGCCAGTTCAAAGTAGTCGTTCAATCCGGGTTGCGGCATAACATGGGGTTAAGATTGTAAAGGCGAATATAGCCATTTCTCGAAGCAAAACAGATCACTCCGGCGTTATGATACGTTCACCAAAGGCATAACGGGCGCGGTAATAGGGCTCAAACAGCCCATCAACTCTGACACCGCTTCGTGCTGCATGGGTAAAGCGATCCGGGCCGGTAATAATGCCGACATGGTCGATGTTATTGCCGTCAATGCTGAAAAAGACGAGGTCGCCTCGTTTCAGGTTATTTTCGGGTACCACACTGCCGAGCAGGGCAAGCTCTCCGGTGGTACGCGGGAGGATCATCCGAAACTGCTTCTTGTAGAGATATTGCACAAACCCCGAACAGTCAAAGCCGTCCGGAGTGCTCCCGCCGTTGCGATACGTGGTGCCGAGGAGTTCATTAATGGAAGAAAAAAGGAGATCATACGTTTGCCCTGATACTTTCAGCGGCAGAGGTTTGATGACTGCGGGGCCGCCTCTTTCAGCCGTACAGGAGATATGCGTTTTTCTCTTTTTTAAACTATATTTAGATTCGAAATTATAGCCTGAAACTGTCCTGAAACTCTGGCAACTGCTCAGGCCGAACAGTGTCATGGCAATGAGGGAGAGGAGTAGCGGCGTTTTGGCGCAATGCCGTGAAGAGATATACATGGTTATGGATTTCATGAGAACAAGATAATAGTTAACTCACAGGTTTAAAAGATATATGGCGGTAATGAAATTTGGCGGGACCTCCGTAGGGACGGCCCGGGCCATGCAGCAGGCTATTTCTATTGTTGCGAGGGAAGAGAAGAAGGGTACTCCGCTTGTGGTGCTGAGCGCGTGCAGCGGCATTACCAATAAGCTGGTCCATATTGCCGATGCAGCAGGGCGCAGTGCACTTGATGAGGCGATGGCGCTTGCCGGTGAGGTGCGCAGCTTCCATCTCAAGCTTGTTGATGAGCTGATCAAGAATGCCGCGCTGAAGGCGGGGCTTGCAAGCACAATAGAGCAGCTTTGCGGCCGACTTGAAATGCTGATCAAGGGAGTTGATATTGTGGGCGAGCTGACTGAGCGTTCACGGGATATGTTCTGTTCGTTCGGTGAACTCTTTTCAACGACAGTGTTTGCCGCAGCAATGAAAGAGCTTGGGCATAATGTTGCGTGGGTGGATGCCCGTATGGTGATGATTACCGACGACAATTTTGGTTTTGCCCGTCCGCTTGATGAGGTGTGCGAAGAAAAGGTGAAGCAGATCATCAGCCCCCTGCTTGCAAAGGGCATAACGGTTGTCACCCAGGGCTATATCGGAGCGACAAAAGATGGCCGGACGACGACGCTTGGCCGCGGTGGCTCCGACTTTTCGGCAGCCCTGCTTGGAGCATGGCTCAACGACAACTCGATTCAGATATGGACTGATGTTGATGGTGTCATGACCACCGATCCGCGTCTTGTGCCTGAAGCGCGGAGCATCAGGGTGATGACATTCTCTGAGGCGGCGGAGCTTGCCTACCTCGGCGCAAAGGTGCTCCATCCCGATACCATCGCACCTGCCGTACAGAAAAATATTCCGGTCTATGTACTGAACTCACTGCATCCCGATGCCAAAGGCACCATTATTACCAATGATCCTGAACGCCTTTCGGGGATGAGTTACGAGGGGCTTGTCAAATCAATTGCGGTGAAAAAGGGGCAGTGCATTATTAATATCCGCTCAAACCGAATGATGGGGCGCCACGGATTCATGAACGAGTTGTTCGATGTCTTTTCCCGTTATGGTGTGTCGGTGGAGATGATCTCAACCAGTGAAGTCTCGGTATCGCTAACGGTTGACGACAAGAGTTTCACTGATGAGCTGATTCATGATCTGAAAAGTTTGGGCGAAGTAGACATTGAGCATCATGTTGCAACCATCAGTGTTGTTGGTGATAATCTTCGTATGTCGCGTGGTGTTGCAGGCAGAATTTTCAGTGCCTTGAAAAATGTCAATCTCAGAATGATCTCCCAGGGTGCTTCAGAGATCAACGTCGGCGTTGTGGTTGAGGAGCAAGAGGTTGCTACCGCCGTCAACAATCTCCACAAGGAATTTTTCTCTGCTCCCGAGGATCATGCAATTTTTGAAACACCGGCTGGAAGCCGTTAACCACGAGAGGTACTGAAGAATGGATTATAAAAAGGCCGGAGTTGATATCAGTGCGGGTGAGGAGTTTGTCCGCATGATCAAGCCACAGGTGCGCCAGACCTTTACGCCGGGGGTTATCACTGATATTGGAGCTTTCGGAGGTTTCTTTCTGCCGGATTTCTCGCAGTATAAAAAACCGGTGCTGGTCAGCAGCATTGACGGGGTCGGTACAAAACTCAAGATTGCCATTGAGCTTGGCCAGTACAACACCGTCGGTTCATGCCTGGTCAACCATTGTGTGAACGATATTCTTGTCTGTGGGGCAAAGCCGCTCTTCTTTCTTGATTACTATGC
>JBAXFV010000179.1:0-3047 GCA_037139755.1 Chlorobiaceae bacterium | reverse complement strand
GCTGAAAACTCTCCGAGAGAATCCCATCTCAGGTAGCCCTCTTTCTGGAACTGCTGAACATGTTTCGGAGCTGAACCACCTGCTCCGGTTTCAAACAGACCACCGCCATTCATGAGCGGCACAACCGAAAGCATCTTGGCGCTGGTGCCAAGTTCAATGATCGGAAAAAGATCGGTGAGATAGTCACGAAGCACGTTACCAGTAACGGAGATCGTATCCTTGCCTGCCCGAATTCTCTCAAGAGAGAAATTCATGGCCTCTACCGGGGTGAGAATGCGGATATCCAATCCTGTGGTATCATGCTCTTTCAGATATCTGGTCACTTTTTTGATGATCTCTGCATCATGCGCCCGTTTGCTGTCGAGCCAGAAAATTGCGGGTGCTCCCGTGATCCGGGCTCTGTTGACGGCAAGTTTAACCCAGTCACGAACAGGTGCATCCTTTGCCTGGCACATTCTGAAAATATCACCGGTCTCTACCTGCTGCTCAAGCAATGTCTTGCCTTCGGTATCTACAACACGGATGGTACCATTGGCCGGAGCGGTGAAGGTCTTGTTGTGTGAACCATATTCTTCTGCCTGCTGCGCCATCAGCCCGACGTTCGGTACACTTCCTATGGTGGCAGGATTGAAGGCACCGTGTTTTTTACAATCTTCGATAATCGCCTGGTACATGGTTGCATAACAGCGATCTGGAATCATGGCTTTTGTATCGTGAAGCTTGCCATCAGGCCCCCACATTTTACCTGAATCGCGCACGACAACAGGCATGGAAGCATCAACAATGATGTCGTTCGGCACATGAAGGTTGGTGATGCCCTTGTCGGAATCAACCATTGCCAATGCAGGACGGGTGGCATAGACTGCCTGAATATCTGCTTCAATTTCAGCTCTCTTTGCTTCCGGCAGATTCTGGATTTTAGCATAGAGGTCACCAAGTCCGTTGTTCACATTCACGCCGAGTTCCTTGATGGTTGCGGCATGTTTCGCGAAAACATCCTTGTAGAACACAGTGACTGCATGGCCGAACATAATCGGATCGGAGACCTTCATCATTGTTGCCTTGAGGTGCAGTGACAACAGGACGCCGGTTGCCTTTGCATCGGCAATCTGATCTTCAAAAAACTTGCGAAGTGAACGAACATTCATGACTGAGGTGTCAATAATCTCACCGGCAAGTAATGGCGTTTTATCTTTCAGTATCGTTGTCTTGCCTTCTCCGTCAACAAACTCGATTTTTACCGTTGCAGCTTCTTCAAGAGTAACTGACTTTTCGCTGCCATAGAAATCACCGGTGCTCATAAAAGCAACATGTGATTTTGAGTCGCCGCTCCAGGCACCCATTTTATGCGGATTCTTTTTGGCAAATGCTTTTACCGAAAGCGGCGCCCGACGATCGGAATTTCCTTCACGCAGCACCGGGTTTACAGCGCTTCCAAGCACCTTTGCAAACCTTGTCTGGAGCTCTTTTTCTGCTTCATTGGCGGGAGCTTCAGGGTAATCGGGAATGTTATAACCATGCTCCTGCAGCTCCTTGATCGCGGCTCTCAACTGAGGAATTGATGCGCTGATATTCGGCAGTTTGATGATATTTGCTTCGGGTGTCAATGCAAGTGCACCCAGTTCAGCCAGATAATCCGGTATTTTCTGGCTTTCTGTCAGATTATCCGGAAAGTTTGCAAGAATTCTTCCCGCAAGAGAGATGTCTTTAGGCTCAAAATCAACCCCGGTACCCTTTGCAAACCCCTTAAGGACAGGCAGGAGAGAGTAGGTCGCCAGAGCAGGCGCCTCATCAATTTTGGTATAAATAATTTTTGCTGTTTCTGCCATCTCTATTTTCGTTTTATGTATTTTTTAAAATATATGAATAAAGACACTCCAAAAAGAGGCACCAGGGAAATTGCACAAGAGCAGGCAGAACCCGATCAAAGCAAAAACAAAGTATATTGGTGTGATAAGCCTTTGATGAACAACTGCAAGTATTCCAGAAAATCAGCCTCTGGTGATTTTGGCACCCGAGGCTGGTTCTGCATAGAGCTGTTCAGCTTTATCTACTAACAACCGGGGAGAGCAAGCTACAGCGTTGCACTTCCGGAAAAACAAACTCAGGAAGGCATAAACTCATCAAGACCCACCCGCTCTGCAAGCTCACTATCGTTGAGCACCTCATGGGCAAGCTTGATCATGGGAATGGTAGCCCCCATCGAACTATACCCACCGTCATGGAAAAGGTTCTGCATGGTGACCTTGCGAGAGAGGTCACTGAGAATTGTCATGGTATATTCAGCACACTCTTCAGCCGAAGCATTTCCGAGAGGAGACATGAGATCGCTGTATTCGAACATTTTCTCAAACCCGGGAATGCCGCTTCCAGCCTTGGTATAGGTTGGGCTTTGTGATATGGTATTGATACGGATAGCTTGCCTGGCAAGCCGAGGTCCATAACTGCGGACAATGGACTCAAGCAGTGATTTCGCATCTCCCATATCAGAGTAGGTCCAATAATTTCTCTGAGAAGCGATATACGATAGAGCAAGAATGCTTCCTCCTGGATTAATCGCCTCATTTTTCAACGCATAAGAGACCAGTCTGTGGAGCGACAATGCCGAAACATCAAGAGTTTTTATAAACCATTCGTAGTTGAGATCTTCATAGGGCAACTGTTTGCGAATATTCTGTGACATTCCGATGGAATGAACAATAAAATCAACTGAACCGATTTTTTCCTTCAGCTCTTTGAAACAATTATCGACATCCTCATTTTTTGATGCATCGCAAACAATCATCGGAGCATTACCGCATAGTACCGAGAGTTCTTCGATATTACCGAAACGCAATGCGGCCGCAACATTTGAGATGGCAATCTCTGCGCCTTCCCTGTAGGCGTGAAGCGCTATCTGCCAGCCGATACTGCTTTCATCAAGCGGGCCGAACACGATTCCCTTTTTCCCTTTCAACAAACCATAGTGCGCTTTCTCGGACATGATATAAGCTGATTCTTTAACAAAGATTGGGGTAAATTCCCGTTAACTCGACACTTTAAACACT
>JBAXFV010000178.1:0-3066 GCA_037139755.1 Chlorobiaceae bacterium | reverse complement strand
TTATCTGGCAGATCAACTCCTTTGACCAGTGGGGCGTGGAGCTTGGCAAACAGCTTGCCAAAACTATTTTTTCTGAGATTCAGGGCAGTGAAACAGTTTCCGGGCATGACAGCTCAACCAACGCTCTTATCAATGCCTATAGAGCGTTTCGTTCCTGAGACACTCGTTTTTTTGACAGGCCACCACTCCCCTCTGCGATTACAAACAGAGAGGAAGGGTGGCTTTTTTTAGCGGAATTTTCGATAGTCGATATCGAATTTTTTGATGCGCAGCCCCATGATTCTGTCGGAAAGGCCGAGTTGTACTGCGGCACGGGACATGTTACCTTTGGTGCGTTTGAGTGCTTCCATGATCATCTCCTTTTCAATGGCGTCAAGTTTCTGCAGCAGAGAACCGGTATAAGGGGTTCCGCTGGATTCGGCTGTCTGGAGCGTCGGCGGGAGGTGATAGCCGTGAATAACATTATCCTCGCTCAGAATCACCGCCCGTTCCATACAGTTCTGAAGTTCACGGACATTGCCTGGCCAGTGATAGCGCATGAGCATGTCGATAGCGGTGGTCGAGATGCGCCGAATTCCTTTATGGTTTGCCGCATTGTATTTTTCCACAAAATAATCGGCAAGCAGAAGAATATCTGTTTTGCGTTCGCGAAGCGGGGGAACGGTTATGGGAAAAATATTGAGCCGGTAATAGAGATCTTCCCTGAACAGTCCGCGTTGTATCAACTCCTCAAGATTGCGGTTTGTTGCCGCAATGACCCGCACATCAACCTTGATTGTTTTTGATCCTCCGACCCGTTCAAACTCCTTTTCCTGAATGATTCTAAGAAGTTTCGCCTGGACCGACAGACTCAGTTCACCGACTTCATCAAGAAAGATGGTTCCGTTGTGGGCAAGTTCAAATCGGCCTTGACGGGTAGCCAGTGCTCCGGTGAAAGCGCCTTTTTCATGTCCGAAGAGCTCGCTTTCGACAATACTTTCCGGCAATGCTGCGCAGTTGAACTTGATGAACGGCTTGTCGGCCCTGCGGCTTTTAAAATGGATAGCGCTTGCCACCAGCTCTTTGCCAACACCGCTTTCCCCCAGTATCAACGTTGTTGCGTTGGTGTTCGCAATCTTGTCAATCATTTTATAGAGGGCAATCATCGGTTTCGTATTGCCGATAATATTTGCCGGTCGCTCAGACGCTGAAATGGTTTCATCGTCTTGCTCTTCTGTCTCGCGCTTTTGTGGTGAAGAAGACTTGCCGGTGAAGATTGCTTCATGAGGCGTTTTTGTGTTCTCCTCATGGGCAATTTGCTTGAGGCGCACGGCCTGCGAAATCATGGAGGCAATAATAGAAAGCTGGTCAACATAGTACTGTAACATGTCGATGCTTTCTTCTCCTGCTTTTGCTTTTTTTGTTCGATCGTCTGCCGCTGCCGGGGCAAGCTGGCGGTCAGCGCTCAGTGTTCCGATGATTTCACTACCTGCCTTGATAGGAATGCATATAAAGCAAAGGTTTTCTTTTTTTGCCTTACTCCGTGACCGGGTTCGATCGAGAAAGAGTGGTTCGTCGATAATAGAGGGGACAATAACCGCTTTGCCGGTTTTAACCACATGCCCGATAACTCCTTCACCGATCTGATAACGGCCTCTCTCTTTCTCTTTTTCGGTCAGTCCAAATGATTCGTTGATAACAAGTTCGCCGGTATCACGGTTAAGAATGGTGATCATTCCCCTGAGCATGTTCATGTTTTCAGACATGATGAAAAGAACAAGCCGTAACACCTTGTTGATATCATCTTCATTGGTGATAGTTCTGCTGACTTCAGCAAGCAGGCTTATACTGTTATGGTCCTGATCCTGTGTTATGAGCATGATGCTTACGATCTAATTTTCTCAGTGTTTAACCAAGAGTGTACTGTAAATGCTTTCGAGTTCTTCCGGCTGTAGAGCCCTTTTCTTTTCAGTGGCAGTTGTGCGGACAATCGCCAGAAGATGATTTGCCTCATTTCTTGTTATCATAATTCCCCGGTTGGAATAAAAATGCTGTAATGAGGCGCTTCCCGAGTGTTTTCCAATCACCAGCTCATGCTTGTCACGACCAACCTGATCAGGAAGAAACGGTTGATAAGAGAGCGGATGTTTCAGCAAGGCTGCACAGTGAATACCCGATTCATGCTTGAACGCCGATGTACCCACAACCGGTTTCTGAGCTTCAATAACTCTTCCCGCAGCCTTGCTTACCACATTGCAGAGATGTGCAAGCTGGCAGGTATCAATGCTTGTCTTATACTTTTTCGATAATTTCAAAGCTATAGCAAGCTCTTCAAGGACCGCATTACCGGCGCGCTCACCAAGTCCGGTTACCGAAACACTGACCGCCTGACATCCAGCTTCCAGAGCGGTAAACGCATTGGCTGTTGCCATACCCAGATCATTATGGGCATGAAATTCAAGAGCCGCAGGCGATGCTGATTTCAGCCAGCCCACAAGGCTCATCACCGATGGAGGAGTTGCAATACCTACAGTATCGGCAATTCGTATTCTGTCAGCGCCGCATTCAGTCGCATCAAGCACAAAACGTTTCAGCAGTTCGGGCTCTGCACGTGTTGCGTCCTGCGCTCCGACGCTGACAATGTTGAAATATTTTTTCGCCTTTGGAACAAGTTCCTGCAACTGTTGCTGTACCCAGGCATAATCTCTTTGCATAAGCTTCAGATACAAGTCGGAGACAGGAAAACTGATATGAACCGCTTCGGTGCCGCAGATGGAAGCATCCTCAATGTCCTGCCATTTTGCACGGGCCCAACTGGTCAGCCGTACCGGGAGATTCATCGCTGCGATTTTTTTGATGACGTTCTGTTCATCAGCGCTGATAGCCGGGTAACCGATTTCAAGTTCATTGACGCCGGTATTGGCAAGCAGAGAGGCAATTTCTATTTTTTCAGCAGCGCTGAACACCACTCCGGGAGCCTGTTCCCCGTCTCTCAGGGTGGTATCGATGATCCAGGGCTTGATCACCGAAGGAAAAGATGTCCTGCTCTCTCTTTGCATGTTCTGAGGGTTTCTTCAGTGAACAAAA
>JBAXFV010000177.1:0-3070 GCA_037139755.1 Chlorobiaceae bacterium | reverse complement strand
AGTATGACTCACACGAAAAAATGCTTGCAAAATATGGAGATGAGGCATTATACCAGCTTCCCTGGGAGCTTTTTGGCGAAGAGCAGGGTGGATTGGCTATTGAGGCAGCCCGCAAATGTATGCGATTGAGTTCTGAAATAGCAGATCTTGTAAGTTAAAAAATATTCAAAACAGCTTATCTCGCGCTATTTTTTTCGAATGCCATCATGTTTTATCAACAGATTCTAACGTGACTTAACAATGCAGAGAAAAAAGGACACTCTTTCCGTTTTTGTAACCGGTGATGTTACGATTGACTGGAATATCGCACATATCTCAACTGAATCAAATGAGTTAACTGACTGGACTGGTGAAGATAGTTGCCGAATGGACTGGCAACAGGGGAGTGCAGCCCTCCGTTGCCGAATGAGCTGGCAACATGGCAGCGCTGCACTCCTCGCCGATCTCATGACCTCCATGACCAATCAACTCAAGGAGGAGCTCTCCATTCCTGTTGTTGTTACAAGTATTCACACAACATCAACAAAGACGATTGATCCATACGACCCCGGCTATTACCACTGTTACTCAGTTTGGTCGCCATACCGCGACAAGGATGCTTCCTCCACTGTCGTCTGGCGGGTAGAGCGTTTTCTTGGCCTTGACCGCACCTCTAAAATCGCTACAGAACAAAATGAAGTCGACAGTGTTCCTACCGGTCCCGGGAATGCTGATATTATCGTTATTGATGACAGCAATCTCGGGTTCAGAGATCAACCATCTCAATGGCCAAAAGCGATAAGCAACCGTGAAGATGATAATAAAGCTCCATGGATTATCGTTAAAATGTCGCAACCAATCGCGCAAGGCGCCTTATGGGAGCACCTTGTATCACAATTCTCCGATCGCCTGATTGTTGTTTTAAGCATTAACGATTTACGGCAGTCCGCAATTCAGGTCAGCGCACAGATCTCATGGGAAAAAACGGCTCAGGAACTTATCTGGGAACTGACGCACAATCCCATGATCAACAGTCTGACGAATTCAGTCTACACTGTCGTCTCATTTGGTCCAACTGGCGCTCTTCTTCTGCCCGGAGCTAAACAGCATGAACCCTCCAAACTTTTTTTTGACCCATTCTACATGGAGCGTGAATGGCCTGCTGGAAAAGGAGATATTATTGGTAAAACGTCTGTATTGGTAACAGCCATTGTTCGTGAAATAATCATCGATAATGAAAAGCCTGACCTTCCCCGGGGAATTCAGTCCGGTGTTAAGGCGATGCGTTATCTTCATAAGGCAGGATATGATGGCGGGACTGACTCTTCCCCTCGTTTGCAGTTTCCGGTTGAAGGCGTTATTGCACAGTTGACGGGCGGAGAGATGCCCCTTGCCGTTGCCTCCTGTCCAACACGTGATGTTGAACAACAATCTCAGCGCTCATCCTGGACTATCTTGAGGGATCGTTATTACGATGATCTTGAAGAGCTCAGTAAGCGGATCGTTCTTCAAGGTGCCAAAGCGGCGTTAAAAAATATTCCGATCGGGGAATTCGGAGAGCTTGTTACGGTGGATCGCCAGGAGATCGAATCACTCAGAAGCATTCACAGCCTGATTTCAGAATATTGCAATCAGCAGGAAGATCGACCTATTTCGATCGCAGTTTTCGGCCCTCCAGGTTCCGGAAAATCATTTGCCGTCAAGCAGATCGCAAAAGCAGCCAGCCCGGATAAAAAAATTGCAGAGAAAACACATACGTTCAATTTATCCCAATTCAAAAGTCCGGCAGATCTCATAGATGCTTTTCATCAGATTCGTGATGTGGCATTATCAGGTAAAATACCGCTGGCATTCTGGGACGAATTTGACTCATCCCTTGATGGCAAAAAACTGGGATGGCTGCGTTATTTTCTTGCACCAATGCAGGATGGTGAATTTCAGCAGGGACAGCTTACCCATCCAATTGGAAAAGCTATTTTTGTGTTTGCAGGCGGCACCTCTTCCAGTCTTGATTCTTTTACAAAATCAAAAAGGCAGAGAGATCTTGTTGAAGCAAAAGCCCCGGACTTCTTAAGCCGACTTAAAGGGTTCCTCAATGTGTTAGGCCCGAATCCCCAAGTATCTGAAGGTCGGGATGATCCCTATTTTATTGTGCGTCGGGCGCTTCTTCTTCGTTCAATGTTCGAGCGAATGACCCCTCAATTATTCGACAGAAATCATATACTCCGTATCGATACCGGGATCTTGCGCGCATTTCTGCGGGTTGAAAGCTATCGACATGGTTCTCGTTCAATGGAGGCAATTGTTGCAATGAGCAGGCTTGGCAACGCAACTCATTTCAACCGATCCTACCTCCCGCCCGAAGAACAACTCGAATTGCATGTTGATCCTCATTCATTTATAGCAATGGTCCACCATCTGGAGCTCAATGAAGAGCTGCTCGAAAAATTAGCTCGCCTTAATCACCAATTGTTTTACAAAAGTCTTAAAAGTCAGGGATATGTTTGGGGTGAAGTTACTGATGAAAAAGCAAACCCTAAAACGCACAGCTCCCTGGTAAGCTTTTCTGACCTGGTACCTCATAAGAAGGAGAAGAATCGTGCTATCGTCCGGGATATTCCCAATAAACTTGCGGCTTTTGGTTACGCCATTGTTCCTATGCGCAACAATGAAAAACCTGTAGAATTTCTGATACCGGAGTTGAAAGAGATGGCTATACTTGAACACGAGCGCTGGATGGATGCCAAACTGAAGGATGGATGGAAATTTGCCATCCAAACCAGCAAAGTGAAAAAGCTTCACGCTCTGCTCGTTGACTGGGAGCGATTGCCGAAAGAGGCAAAAGATAAATACATCGCCCTGGTTTCGGAAAATATTCCCCGTTTACTGAAGGAGGCTGGCTATACCATTGTAAAACTTTCCAATTAAGAGATAAGGGCGCCCGGCGTCTTTCGTGCGTAAGAAAGTCTGTAAATTTTGATTTTTATGAAAGGAATTATTCTGGCAGGAGGCTCTGGTACCAGGCTCTATCCGGTCACAAGGGGAATATCGAAACAGCTCCTTCCAGTTTACGACAAGCCCATGATCTATT
>JBAXFV010000176.1:0-3077 GCA_037139755.1 Chlorobiaceae bacterium | reverse complement strand
GCACAATTCTGAAAACGCTGCCCGCTCCTTCACGGCTTTCGACTTCCAGAATTCCACCATGAGCCTGAATGATCTGGTTGGCTATGCTCAGGCCCATTCCAGTACCATTATCCTTTGAGGTAAAATAGAGATTGAATATCTGAGACTGCATTTCCAGTGGAATTCCTTTACCGGTATCGGCAACTTCAATGAAAGCATGCCCGGAACACTTGCCCGCCGTGACGCTCACCGTTCCGTCTGGTTGGGTAGCTTCTACCGCATTGCGGACAAGATTGAGCAAGACCTGCTGCATCTGCTCCCTGTCAATAGAAACCTTGCTTCCAGAACAAGCTTTCACGCTACATTGTAACCCTTTGGCCTCGGCTTCACCCTCAAGAACGAGCCGGTATTGTTCTATCAACTCGTCAAGGTCTGAAGGCATCAGCATGAGCTGCGGAGGTCGGGCAAATATCAGAAATCGCTCAATGATGGCATTAACTCTATGCACCTCAGAGACGATAGCACGAACAAGATGATGATACTCCTGCTCCTCTTCAGTTGGAGAAAACTCCATGTCGAGCCGCTGCCCCAGAACACCGATGGCATTGAGAGGATTGCGGATTTCATGAGCCACCCCTGAAGCGAGTTCGCCCATTGCGGTAAGTTTTTCCTGGCGCTCGATGATTTTCTGCATTGACCGTTGCTCAGTCATATCCCTCAAGACGACAAAAGCCCCGGCTGGAAAGTTCTCCGTTCCACTGACAAGAGTGAAGTGACCGGCAAGTATGAGCCGACGGTTTTTCATGAAGCATTCGAACTCCTTTGTGCATGAAGTCGTTGGGCGGGCAATAAGCTCCATGATCACTGTTCCACACTCAGGCAGAATCTCCCTGAGAGGATGTTCAATCACATCGGTGCCTGTTATACTGAAAAGCTTTTCTGCGGCTCTGTTGACCAGTGTGATGCTCCCTTCAGTGTTCACTGCTATTACCGCATCCGCCATATTTTCGAGGATGGAGGAGGAAAAGAGCTTTTCACGAAGGTAGGCATCCTTAACCATCAATTCATTCCGTCGTGTGATGATAAGGTTGAATACCGCCAGCCCTCCTATGCATGCAAGGGCGAGCAGCAACATGAGCCGAGTTTGAATTTTCTCTGATGCCTCCACAAAATGGTCAATTTTCAGCCCGATCCGAAGCAGGCCAACCTTGTTGCCTTGATAGATAAACGGTTTAATGACTTCAAAAACATCTTTGCCCCTGAATTTCGTAAACCTCGTGATTGACTTGTTCTGTTTAAGCGCACCCGAAAGCAGAGGATCGGACTGTATGGTCTCAGCTTCAGTCACATTGGGCGTTGCGGCAATGATGGCGGACGTATCCTGCCAGATGATATAGTCGATTCCTGCGGCATCATGACCCGTTCGCTGAATGAGTCTTCCTGGTCCAATCTGCCGCTGCATATCCAGAAGCTTTGATGCATCGACATTACCGACAATAGCACCACCTCGCCTTCTGGCGACAGCAACAACCAGCCGGGCTCCTTTTCCGGAAGCACTCTCCCTGATCCCAAGGTTGAGTAGCTCTGTTTTTCCGGAAAGGATCGGCATTAGCTGACTGGATGGATCGCAATTTTGAAAAAGAGGAGTATGATCCGGAGGCGAGTTCCATGCGATTCGCTTGCCGTTACGGTCAATAATGGTTATCCGATACATGCCGCTTTTACCGGCAATCTCAGAAAGATCATTGGAGGTCAACGCCTTCTGGGAGTCCATGCGTTCGATAAGCCGCAACTGGTCCGCCAATCCCCCGGTAACAAGAGCATTGATCTCATTATAGCCGATAAGCGCTGTTTCTGCACCTTCGGTAAGAAAATGAATCAGGAGTGAAGACTCCTCATGCATCAGATTATCAATCTCTTCCATTCGAGATTTATAATGCAGAAAAGCTGTGGCTGAGAATGCAATAATCAACAGGAAAAACATCCCGGCAAGATATTTCGGCGGAATTGGTAGAGGACGCCATTGAGGTTTTTTCTTGCGTATCATGAGTACCTGTACATTTACATTACTTTTTTACCTCGTCAATATCAGGGTTGATGCTCCAGCAATTATTGATCAAGATCGCTGCCTTGATTCATCCCGGTTTATTAGTTATATAGTCTAAATGAATAATGCCTCTGATATAAACATTTATAAGGCTTCAGAAGCGCCTCAATTGCCGAATGTAACCGATGAGATCATTGCCTGAAAGCAAAAAAAGTTCTCTTATTGCTTTAAGATAAATGTAAATGCGTGCCATTTATACGCCAAATCTCACACAACCTTAAACACTGAAAACCAATGCAAAAAAATGTAGGACAAATCGATAAAATAATCCGAATTGTTATCGGCGTGGCAGTCATCGTTGCAGGGATCATCAATCATTCGTGGTGGGGAGCTATTGGAGTCGTGCCTCTTCTGACCTCGTTTATAGGGTTTTGTCCACTCTATACTATACTGAATATTTCGACATGCGGAAGTTGTTGCAGCAATGAAAAAACCAGGAAAAACAGCTCGTGCAAGTCCTGAGGGGTAAATGACATTTACCTCGGATAAAAGAGATGTACAAAGCACCTGTTGCATGGTATTCAGGTTGCTTTGTACATGCGTTGAGGCTCCATCCTTAACGGTTGTCAGGAGTGTCCGCCAACGACAATTCTCATAATCTTGACATTTAACACGACAAATCGAACAAGCTGCCACAGCAAATTTTTCCTCCAGTAGAGGGTGCTTTTTGACGGTACAGGCGGATAAGCTTCGTCGTAATATGCCTTTACTTTATTAGTCCCCATAGTATTTCAGGTTTGAGATTAGTATAAAAGTAAACGTTATTCCGGAATCAACCACCAGAAAGGATAGCCCTTTGCTTTATGGAAAAAGAGGTAGTGGAGGATGACTTTCAGCCAGTGCCCTGCCAGACCTGCCTCTCCGAGAGAGTAGTTCATATCACGTCCCCATTCAGGATATTTGTTCCAGTCAGGAACAACAGGGAAGAGTGTCATGGATGCACCGAGGCCATCCAAAGAACCAAAACCCGCCGACACAACGCATGCTGCAC
>JBAXFV010000175.1:0-3081 GCA_037139755.1 Chlorobiaceae bacterium | reverse complement strand
TCGGTGAGGAGCGTGATGCGTCCAAATCCCTCCCTGCGGGCAAAATCGACTGCATGATTGATCAGCAGGGTGCCAAGCCCCTTGCTCCGCCATGCAGGAGCCACAACCATATCCTCAAGCAAAGCGACTTTTCTGCCAAGAAAAGTGCTCACCGTAAACAGCAGCATCACCATGCCCTGGATGACCCCGTCAACTTCGGCAACAAATATTTGCCCAATCTCAGGATTGCGAATAATCATGGAGACTCCTCTCGACTGCCGTTCAGCATCAGGGAAAAACTCATGCTCCTGGCTGAAGAGAATTCCCAGAAGCTCGGCGCATCCTGGCACATCGTTCTCTGTCGCTGTTCTTGTTGCGGGTATCATGGTCAAGCATCATCTTCCTTATTTAAAAAAAATGCTGTGGATTTCACGGACACACAAGGTCATGATAATTCACCTTGATTTCAAAAGTTTTCTTGTTTAAATTTTCGTTCAAAGTAAAATCCCTCCAATAAAACATGCCGTGGTGTTTTTCTTTTTGAATAACCCGTATCAACTTATTCTGCTTTAACAAGTTGGGAAAAAGTGTAATAATGACATCAGCTATCAGGTCGTTTTTTGTTGTCCATGCAAAAAAAAACTAAAATCAGTATCCTCATTGCGCAGGTATTTGTGCTCCTGATTTCACTCATCCTCTATGTTATCGCCAGAACCTATTTTCTCTATCACGTCCGTTTCTCCCTCTTTGAAGAGATTTTCGCCATCTTTTTTCTTCTCGCCGAGACCTTTCTTCTCATCCACTCTTTTGCCTTTTTTATCGACCTTGTCAACAATACTCTTTCACACAAGCTACCGCAACAAAAGGAACCCGTTTCAGATGTATGGGTAGCAGTTTTAGTTCCCGCAAGGCATGAGCCAAAAAAAGTTGTTGAAAACACCCTTTTGACCTGCCTCAATATGGCCTATAAAAACAAAACCGTCTACCTGCTTGATGACTCCTCTATTGAAAGCTTCAAGCAGGAGGCTCGGGAACTCAGTGAAGCCCTTGGAGTAACACTCTTTACCCGTCCGAATAACAGAGGAGCAAAGGCTGGTTTGATCAATGACTTTATGGCAACCATGACTGAGAAGTACATTGCCGTTTTCGATGCCGACCAGAATCCCATGCCGCAATTTCTGAACCATATTCTTCCCTTTCTTGAAGGTGATGACCGGTTGGCTTTTGTGCAGACCCCGCAGTTTTATACAAATACCAATAAGTCAGCAAGCCCTGTTGCACATGTCTCCAATGTTCAGCAGGCAGTGTTTTTTGAGTATGTCTGTGAAGGTAAATCGAGCAATGAATCGATGTTTTGCTGTGGCACCAATGTGGTGATCCGCCGCAGTGCTCTGGAAGATGTGGGAGGTTATGACGAAGAGACGGTAACGGAAGATATTTCCACGTCGATGAATATGCACAGAAAACACTGGAAATCTCTTTACTACAATAAAACTTACACCTTCGGTATGGCTCCGGAAGATCTGGGTTCATACTTCAAGCAACAGAGTCGTTGGGCAATGGGTACCTTTCAGTTGCTGCGTAAACTTATCTTTTTGTTTTTTACCAATATCACAGCTCTTCGACCTATCCAGTGGTTTGAGTATGCCCTCAGCTCCAGCTACTACCTTATCGGGCTTGCCGACCTCTTTATGATTACCGGGCCAATCTTGTACATTTTTTTCAATATTCCATTGTATTTTATGTCCCCGGAGGTCTATGTCCTCACCTTTATACCATACTTCATGCTCTCTTTTTCAGTCTACTACGTGAGCATGAAAAAGAAAAAATATTCACTTTTAGATATTTTCAAAGTGCAGATGCTGAGTATGATAACGTTGCCAATCTATCTCTGGTCTGCTTTCCTTGTGTTGTTCAATATCAAAAAGGGGTTTCAGATCACTCCAAAGGGCGGATCAAGAAGGGTCCCCCTCCGAACACTTTGGCCTCAGTTTTTGCTGTTGGTCATTCATCTCTCAGCTATGACATGGGGTATGTTGAGATTGTATTATGATCCGTCTGTAGCCTTAGGCATGAACGTATTCTGGGTGGCGCTGCATACAGGAATGTTTTCAGGTATCGTTTATTTTAACAAGGGATGAAAAACACTATTCTTTTACTTCTTTTTTATGAGGTGTGTGGCGACGACCAGCTCTTTTCCCTGAGTGGTTTGCGTCAGGATACAAAAGGAGAGTTTCTTCACTTGCCCGGAAAACTTGTGTATTAGACAATGATTAATAAAAAAGAGCTGCTCAAAAAGCTGGGTGATTCCATCAAGAGCGAGGAATCCCTTATAGGAATTTATTCAGACCATCTCCAGAACGCCATTGTTTATTCAGCGATTAACAAGGCTATGGCCGATGAAATAGTCGAAAATTTAGAAAAACTCAAAAACGACAGTGTCGGTCATAAAATGATGATCAATAACCTTATTGACGCAATCTCAAAAAGCGAAAAAGATGTTTATTAAGAAAGATATTCTTGAATTTTTTGACGCCATGATGAAACTTGAAGAACAGCAGAGTGATTTTTTTGGATCACTTTCAACTGATGTCGAAGACTCCAAAATCAAGGATGCCTTGAAGCGGCTTTCAGATCACGAACAGCGTCATATGGGTCGGGTACAACGGATCATTGATCTTGTGAACAGCGTTACTGATCAGGATTTAGAAAAACAAACGTGAGCACAGGCCAACCCTCTTTTTTCTGCTTGCAGCTCCCGCTTCATTACTCTATACTTGAGCTTTCATTTTTTCCTCTAAACCCACCCCTCAATGGACGCATTCTGGCTTTCACTTGTTATGATTTTTCTGGCTGAGCTTGGCGACAAAACACAGCTTGTGGCGCTGACTCTTGCTACCTGTTACAATACTGGCGTGGTTTTATGGGGGATTTTCTGGGCAACCCTTGCCATTCATGTATTTTCAGCAGGTATCGGCTGGTTTATCGGCGACAAGCTGCCGACAGAATGGATCAAATTTGTGGCGGGCATTGCCTTTATAGCTTTCGGTTTCTGGACGCTGCGCGGTGATACTCTGGATGATGACGAGAAGAACTGTAAAA
>JBAXFV010000174.1:0-3082 GCA_037139755.1 Chlorobiaceae bacterium | reverse complement strand
GGGAAAAGGGATGGTTTCGCGCAAGAGCCTACCTTCCAAAACAGGACGTTACCTCGGGCATTATTGAAATTGCGGTTCTTCAGGGGGCGAGCGATGGCCGTCTTGAGTTCAAGCTGGACAAAACCGCAAGAATCTCTCAGGGTCTGCTGCGCAGCATAGGTGAAACGGCGGTACGCAAGGGTGCGCCTATCAATGAGCATGATTTTGAGCGTTCTGTTTTGCTCATGAACGATGTGCCTGGTGTGATCGCTCGCGCATCACTGGCTCCCGGAACTCTTCCCGGCACTACCGGAGTAGAAGTTGCTGTCAGCGAAGGACCGATCCTTTCCGGGGTGGTCTGGAGTGACAATCATGGCAACCGCTACACCGGTTCCTTGAGGGGTAATACCACGATCTCGATCAATGACCCGTTCCGTTATGGAGACCAGATTAGCGCTCTTCTGACCGAGGCCGACGGACTTGCTCAGGGCAGAATAGGCTACAGTGCTCCCGTATGCTTTCCGGGACTCAGAGGCTCTCTTTCCTATACCGGGATGAGTTATAAAATCGGTGCTGACCGAGCTTCCCTTAATGCCACGGGTAGCAGCAATAATGTCGATGTCGGCCTGAGTTACCCGCTACTTCGCAGCCGCACCAACACACTCATGACCAGTCTGACTTACGGATACAAGGCGCTTGTCGATAAGACTGAAGGTTTAGTCAGCAGTGACAAGCAACTTAACAGTGTCACTTTGAGTGCGGATGGTGACCGTTATGATCAGTTATGGGGAGGTGGCGCAACCAGTTACAGTGTTGGTGTTACTACTGGTCACCTCAATGAATCAATAAATGAATCATATTCTGTGACCGGAAAAGAGGGACAATACACCCGTTTTAATTTTGCTCTCGCTCGTCTGCAGCGCCTTTCTGAAGTGCTCAACGTCAATCTTTCCGGGTCAGCACAGATATCGCTTGATAACCTTGGCAGCAGTGAACAGTTTTCACTTGGTGGTCCAAACGCTGTGCGTGCCTATCCTGTTGGTGAGGCCCCTGGAGATGAAGGTCAGCTTGTCACTGCCGACATCCGTTACAATATTCCTCTTAAGACTTCAACAAGAAGTTTCCAGATTGTTGGTTTTTATGATGCTGGTCACATAAAACTGAACAAAGAGAGGTATAATAACGACGTCAGCAATGACTCGAGTCGTAACACTTACTGGTTGCAGGGCGCCGGGGTTGGAATCAACTATCTCTTTTCTCAGAAGGGCACGATTCGCTGCAGTTGGGCCCGTGTTATTGGCTCTAATCCTGGTCAGTATGGAGGCAAAAATGCTGATGGAAGGGGTGATAAAAGTCGTTTCTGGTTGCAGGGGGAACTCTATTTTTAATGTAGCCCTTGCGTTTCCTCAATATACATGACAATTCAGGCTCATAGCGCCTTGTTTTTACGGCAATTTTACTGAGGCGCGGTTTTCCCTTAATAGTGAGGTATGTGAAGCCTGCGGCCCGAAAGCACTCTGCCGAAAAGCTTTTCTTTTCCACCAGCGATTAATTGCCCAGAGCGCCTTCCTCTGAAAACCTTCCTTTCGCAAGCTCGTTCGCGATTTAAACAAGGGGACTATTTTTTTAGTGCCGCCTTTTTTATACATTTTATTGTGGTAAAAAATGGTAAAAAATGGGGGTTATTGTTCCTGCTTGCTGTTTTTTACTTTTTTATTGGCTGATTCTCAGGCAATAAGGGGTTGAGAAGCTGGAAATATTTCCATAACGGTGGCTTACAGAATCGCCATAATGGCTGGTTTTATTGGAAAAGAGAGACATGCTGTCGACGAGAAAGGGCGTCTGATGATTCCTGCAAGGTTTAGACGGAGATTCGGTCAGCCAGCTTCATCGGGCATAGAGGAGCTCTTGCCGGAGGATAGAGAAGCCCTGTATATCATGAAAACTCCCGATCTATCTCTTGAGCTTTATGAGCCGTTTGTCTGGAACAACATGAGAAAAACCATCTCTGCGCTTTCGGATTTTAATCCTGAGGAGCGATTGCTGAAAACATTGATGTACGAAAGCCTTGAAACGGTCGAAATTGACCGCCAGGGTCGAGTTGCGCTCTCAAGGGAGTTTCTTGGACATGCAGGTATCACAAAGGATGTGGTTATTATCGGAGCTGATACGAAAATGATTATTTGGGATCCGGATCGTCTTCTGACTCTTTTGCAGGAGAGTGCCGGTCGTTTTGCATCGCTTGCCGGAAGGTATTTTTAACGGCAATGGTGCGGGGCAGATTTCATGATCCGGTGCTTGCCGGTGAAATTGTTGCATTTCTGGTCAGAAAACCGGGGATCTATGTCGACGCGACTCTTGGGGGTGGCGGCCATTCTCTTGCCTTCCTTCATGCGTTGCGTGAGGCTGGTTATAGCGGGCAATCGCTGCTGATAGGCATTGATCAGGATGATGCTGCATTAGCAGAGGCAGCCCGAACGCTTCGGGGATACGAAGCCCATTCTGTTCTGGTCAAGGGCAATTTTCAGAATATTGAGGCTATTATTACAGGAGTTTGTCGTGACAAGGGTCTGAAGCCGAAGGCTGCCGGGATTTTGCTTGATCTTGGCGTTTCATCGTTTCAGATTGACACTGCGGGGCGCGGTTTCAGCTATCTCAGGGAGGGGCCGCTTGATATGAGGATGGATAATAATGCTCCCTTGAGTGCAGGAGACATCGTGAACAGCTATGAGGAAAAGGAGCTTGCGCGTCTTATTTATCGGTATGGAGAAGAACCCAGAAGCCGGAGCATTGCGAGTGCGATTGTTGCCTGGCGTCAAAAAAATGGATCAATAAGCAGCACAAAAGAGCTTGCAGACATTATTCGCGGTAACTCGTATGGCGGTGAGAAGGTAATCAAGACGCTGTCACGGGTGTTTCAGGCGTTAAGAATTGAGGTGAATGGTGAGCTTGATGTTCTCCGCAGGGCCCTTCATGACGGCATTGATTGCCTTGATGATTATGGCAGGATGGCAGTTATCAGCTATCACTCTCTTGAGGACAGAATCGTCAAAACAGTTTTTGCTGAAAAAGCAAGGAGTGACTGGGGCCCCAAAGGTGTGGC
>JBAXFV010000173.1:0-3094 GCA_037139755.1 Chlorobiaceae bacterium | reverse complement strand
AAGTTTATGATGTGGGAACAGTGCTGCAGGTTGGTGACGGTATTGCTCGTGTTTATGGTTTATCGAAGGTTGCCGCAGGTGAGCTTCTTGAGTTTCCCAACAAAGTGATGGGTATGGCTTTAAACCTTGAGGAGGACAATGTCGGCGCTGTATTGTTTGGTGAATCCAATCTGGTAAAAGAGGGTGACAGTGTTAAAAGAACAAGTATTCTTGCTTCTATTCCAGTAGGGGAGGCAATGCTTGGCAGAGTCATCAACCCTCTGGGAGAGCCGATTGACGGCAAGGGTGCCATAGAAACACAGATTCGTCTTCCACTCGAACGCAGGGCTCCAGGCGTTATTTACCGTAAATCAGTTCATGAACCGTTGCAGACAGGACTCAAGGCTATTGATTCCATGATTCCGATTGGTCGCGGACAGCGCGAACTTATCATTGGCGACCGTCAGACAGGAAAGACTGCTGTTGCAATCGATACCATCATCAACCAGAAGGGCAAAGGAGTTTTCTGTATTTATGTGGCAATTGGTCTGAAAGGATCAACGGTTGCCCAGGTGGTCAATACCCTTGAAAAATATGATGCGATGTCGTACACCACCGTTATTTCGGCGACGGCATCTGACCCTGCTCCACTTCAGTTTATTGCTCCGTTTGCCGGTGCTACCCTTGGCGAATATTTCCGCGACACCGGACGTCACGCTCTTGTTGTTTATGATGATCTTTCCAAACAGGCTGTAGCCTATCGTCAGGTTTCCCTGCTTCTTCGCCGTCCGCCAGGACGTGAAGCTTACCCTGGCGATGTCTTCTATTTGCACTCCCGTCTGCTTGAAAGAGCTGCGAAGATAACGGATGATATTGAGGTTGCAAGGAAAATGAACGATCTTCCCGAGGCTCTCAAATCAATGGTCAAGGGAGGAGGAAGCCTTACCGCTCTGCCGGTTATTGAAACCCAGGCAGGTGACGTTTCGGCTTATATCCCGACTAACGTTATTTCCATCACCGATGGCCAGATCTTTCTTGAATCAAACCTCTTCAACTCAGGTCAGAGGCCGGCTATCAACGTTGGTATTTCGGTTTCGCGCGTCGGTGGCGCTGCACAGATCAAGGCCATGAAAAAGGTTGCAGGTACCCTGCGTCTCGATCTTGCACAGTTCCGTGAACTTGAGGCCTTCTCGAAATTTGGTTCTGATCTGGATAAAACCACCAAAGCGCAGCTTGACAGAGGCGCGAGACTGGTTGAAATCCTGAAACAGGGCCAGTATATTCCTATGCCGGTTGAAAAACAGGTCGCCATTATTTTTCTTGGAACCCAGGGCTTGCTCGACACGGTTGATTTGCGCTTTATTCGCAAGTTTGAGGAGGAGTTCCTCTCCATGCTTGAAATCAAGCACAATGATATCCTCAAAAAAATTGCAGAGAGCGGTACTCTTGAGGCCGATGCTGCAAACACACTCAAGGAGATAGCCCTTAAATTTGTGGCTTCCTTCAAGGAAAAGAACAAGGCGTAAGAGAGAGGAGACAAGTTTTCAAGCAATTTATTAACAGTCCCGTAATACATGCCTACATTAAAGGATATACGTGTACGAATCAAAGGGGTAAAGTCTACACAGCAGGTCACCAAAGCAATGAAGATGGTGGCCGCTGCAAAGCTGAGAAGAGCTCAGGAACGGGCCGTCATGGCTCGTCCCTATGCTGCGAAGCTGAAGGATATGCTTGGTTCACTCTCTGTAAAGGTAGATACTTCAGTTAACCCCCTGCTTTCAGGTCGTTCAGAGGTAAACAAGGTTCTGGTGATTCTGGTCACTGCCGACAGAGGTTTGTGCGGAGCGTTTAATACCAATGCCATAAAGCTTGCGCATAAAATCATTCATGAGGATTATGCGGCTATTCACAGCAGGGGCGGAGTCAGCCTGATCTGTGCCGGTTCCCGCGGCTTTGATTTTTTCAGGAAAAGAGAATACAAGATCGTCAAGGGCTATTCCGCTGTTTTCCAGAACCTTGATTTCAGTACAGCCAGGGAGATTGCCGATACCGCCTCGGGCATGTATCTGCGCGGCGAGGTTGACAAAGTGGTGGTTGTCTACAATGAATTCAAGTCTGTGCTTGCCCCGCATCTGAGAGATGAAGTGATTCTCCCTATTGCTCCCGAAACTTCCGGCAAAGAGAGCAGCAGTGATTATATTTACGAGCCATCTCCTTCGGCGATTATAGACGTGCTGGTGCCAAAGCATCTCAATACCCAGATATGGAGAATGATGCTTGAATCGAATGCCGCAGAGCAGGCGGCCCGCATGTCGGCGATGGATTCGGCCACTGAAAATGCCAAGGAGCTCCTGCGCACACTCAACATCAGTTACAACCGTGCCCGTCAGGCTGCGATCACGACTGAGCTGAGTGAAATCGTTTCAGGCGCCGATGCATTGACAAGCTGACAGCATCGTTGATGTTCCTCATTACATAAAGCGCCTGCAAGGGCGCTTTTTTTTGTACACTCAGTACCACAACAGGAGTTACTGTTATGCAACTCATTCCGGAAATGAATTATATTGCAAGCTGGAAACTCGTTGTTCAGTCTCTTTTCATTTTTCAAGTAAGGCATGGGCGGGAGCATGAAGATATACAAGTTTGGAGGTACTTCTCTGGGGACGGCCGGGCGGATAAAAAAAGTCGCTGATATTCTTGTCGATGCTATACAAAAAGACAAGATTGTTGTTGTTGTTTCGGCCATTCATCGCGTTACCGATCTTTTGCTTGAATCAGCCACAAAAGCCTGTAGCGGGGAGAGCAGTTATCGAACAACCCTTGAGGAACTTGATCACCAGCATCTTTCGATAGCCGGCGAGCTGTTTTCCGGTAAGCGTCTTGATGAAGTCAGCGTTGCGATACGCGCGGATCTTTCAGACCTCAATAATATTGTGCAGGGCGTTTTTTTACTCAGAGAGCTTTCCGAAAAAAGTCTTGCGCTTGTCATGAGTTTCGGCGAACGTCTTTCTGCTTGCATTGTCAGTTCATATTTGCAGGAGCGGGGGATGGTTTCATTCTCCCTTGATGCCCGCGAACTGATTGTTACCGATGCCAATTATGCCGATGCGAGGAT
>JBAXFV010000172.1:0-3100 GCA_037139755.1 Chlorobiaceae bacterium | reverse complement strand
ACCTCCTCAGTCACATTCGGACTCTTTATTACGGTTAATCCTTCACCAAGTGCAGAGTTATACGTTCCCACCACAAGTTCTCCTTTAGATATTTTTCATTTAGTTTCCCCTGTAGTAAGCCAGCTCGCTTTTTGCCATGCAATAGTCATATTTCGCCTGATTCAGCCTCATTTTTGCATAAGTATGAGCCTGCTCGCGCATCAAAAGCTCGAAGGTCATGGCCATACCGGTCTTGAACTGTGCCGCGATATAATCGAGACTTACCCTGGCCTCTTCCAGTGATTTCTGAGCAACCTCTATTCGTGCCCTCGCTGTTTTCAGCGAACGCATCGACTTTTGAACTTCAGCAATACTGCCGCTTTTTGCTGCCTCATAATTGTACATCGCCTCACGCTCCTGAGCTTTCGCCTCCTGTATACGACCGGCTGTTGCCATACCGTCGTAAATGTTCCACTGCATATTCATGCCAAGAGCCCAGCTTGAACCTCCACTGAAAATATTATTGCTGTGCAGGTTGGTCTGCAGAAACGCATTCAAGCGCGGGCTTTTCGATGCGCGAATCATCTCTTCCTGTAATACGGCAACCTGACGCCAGGTTTCGAGCGCTTTGAGATCGGCTCGATTCTCCGGGACTGCTTGATCACTTTCCGCGGGCAAAATATTGTCAATGACAAGATCGCCAGTTGGAACCATCGTCACGCCTGAATCAAGGTGCAGCATCACTTTCAGGGCATCCGTTGCATTTTTTATCTCGTCAAGCAGCATCATTTTCTGCTCAAGCAGCTCCGAAAGCCTTACATCGGTAGAGAGCTTGTCTGACCTGGGCAGCAAACCGGCACTGTAGCCCCTGGCTGCCTCACTGCTGTGCGCCTGCATGGTTTGGATAGACTGTTCGACGGCATCAATATTCTTTTGAGCAAGAATAAGACCGTAATAGACTCTGGTAACCTGCAGTCCGACAGACTCACCGGTTCTGGTGGTCATAAGTTCCTGCGCTTTTTTTGCCGTAACAGCCAACTGCCTGCCAAAAGCAGCATCGGCGTTGTACACGGGCTGCATAACCTGAATTGAGGTGTTGAAATCGTTGATGACATCAGCATTATTGAGCTTTTCCGGCATAAAATCAGATTGCTGCACAATGTTCTGCTGCAGTTTGAGAACCAGCGCAGCACCGGGATCATTGGTCGCCATGAATGTTTCCGAAAACGTAACTTTCGGAAGGTATGACTGATGGCTCTGAACAATCCTCGCCTCAGCCTGGTCAACCTTGCTGCGGGCGGCCTTGATGGTGTAATTGTTTTCACGAGCCATCGTAAGGGCCTCGGAGAGAGAGAGTTTTATTGTTGTGTCTCTGGCTGTTGCCGGTAGCGGTGAGCCGAGAGCAGCCGCAACACAGCAAGCAATCAATGCCTTATATACCTTCATGATGATTACTGTTTTGAAATAAGTTTTAAAATCTTTTCTACACTTTTTGAGTCATCACGATTCAGGCACTGCTTGAGGTTACGCTGGAGTACCAGCGAAAAGGTATTGTCAAGAGCCGCTTTTGCCGCCTGAAACTGGGTAATAATCTGGGAACACTCTTCTTCCCGCTCAATCATCCTTGTCAATCCCTCAACCTGACCTGCCACCCTTTTGAGTCTCAGAATCACATCATGCATTGAATCCGCAGTTTTTTCCATGGTCGTCTTATTTTAAAATCGAATATACTTATACCCCGTATTGGTATATTAAACAAAAATTCATATCATATGCAAGCGGTTTTTATTCTGAAGAGCCACAATGCAACTGGACACCCTTTACATGAAGGACAACTGGCGTTCAATCTCCGCTTTGGTATTTGATACATAACGTCTGAGGCAAAGAACGTTTGCTTCGGTATGATACACTGAAATCTGTTAACCAATAATAACATTTACTATGAACAATAGTTATGAAGTGAGCCCCACAAAAGCTTTTGCGTTGATTCAAAAGGGGGCATTGCTCGTTGATGTTCGTGAACCCAACGAAGTTGCAAAAAAATCATTTGATGTGTCCAATATCATGCTGATTCCTCTCCGCGATTTACAAAAGCGATTCCAGGAAATACCTGTTGACCGTAAGGTAATTCTCGCATGTCATAGTGGAAATCGAAGCTTGATGGCGACCCGTTTCTTGATGAACCATGGATACACGCAAGCTTTCAATATGCAGCAAGGAATTGTCGGTTGGAACAAGGAAGGGCTTCCAGTCAAAACTGAGCTAAAAGACAAACCCGGTTCATTACTGAAGAAAATATTTAACCGGATGGCCTGAAAAGAGAGGTAAAAAGAGAAGAGTTTTTCGGAATGTCCATGGGTGATGGTGGCGCTATACACGATCCGTAAGACCACAAATTCTGAATTTCTCTGCCAGTGAGACAAACGTTTCCGCCCACCCCGGATGAGCGGCCACATGCAGGTGCGCAAAAGAGGCAAAAAGGTTACGGTAAAATATCCCGTCACTTTTTCCGGTTATTCCGTTTCCCCGGAGAACATCAAACTGGCAGGAACACCCTGTGGTTGGAGTAACCGGCCTGGCATAATGAAACTCATGCGCCCTGATTCGGGCATCCTTTCGAAACCAGGGTGAGTCTGTTGTACTCTTGAGATCAACGTATCCATGCCCTGCGGGATAATGCTCAAACCCGATATCAAAGGGAAGAATACCGGCAAGAGGATATTTTTTGCCTTCATAAGTGGCATTCCGGCAAAGGTAAATCAGTCCGCCGCATTCTGCATAGAGCGGCATACCGGCCTCTACCCTCTCCTGCACCTCTTTCAAAAGTCCCCTGTTTGCACTCAGAACTTCAAAAAACGATTCAGGAAATCCTCCACCCAGATAGAGTGCATCAACATCAGGCAAAGAACTTAGCTGAAGAGCATTGATGAACAGAAGCTCTGCGCCGTTGTTACTCAATGCGGTCAGGTTGTCGGGATAATAAAAGCAGAAGGCCGCATCCATGAACACGCCGATCCTTGCTCTTACGGCCATGGACTTTCCCCCACTCTGAATCCTCTGCATCGGCATCGGCGGAGCCTGATAAAAGAGAGAATGGATTGCGTCCATATCGCAATAATGG